>CAYUAA010000014.1:0-16376 GCA_964442585.1 uncultured Elusimicrobium sp.
TTTTTATTTTAATTTTAGCGCCAATGATTATGGGTCTTGTCAGCGGCGGTATGGGTTTTTAGAGGATAAACGTATGAAAAATTATGGCATTTTAGCGTTGGTTTTTGCGTTGGTTCCGTCCTTTGCGGGCGCGGCGGCGTTTAGGGGAGAAGTCCCCGTCCGCCAGCACGGCAAAGAAGAAGGCATGCTGCTTGATTTAAGCAAAATTTCCATGGGCACCTTAAACGACGTGGAAGAGAAAAAGCAGTATCTTTCCACTGTCCAGCTGGAAAAACAGCGCATTCAAAACTATACGCTGCGCATGGTGTACGAAAATGCTTATCTCCTCTATAAGCACGGCGATTACCAGCGCGCGCAGGAAATGGCTCAAACCATTTTAAGCATCGACCCTAACTTTAAACAGGCCCAAACGCTCGCCAAACAAGCCCAGCACATGGGTACGTATGGCACGATTTCCGAGGCGCAGGTGATTGAGGCCAAATTCCAGGAAACAATCCGCTTGTACGACAGCGGCCGCCTGGTGGAAGCCAACGATAAATTAAACGAAATTTTAACCATTCAGCCCGGCAACTCCAAGGCGCAGGCGTGGAAACGCAAAATCGATTCCGACATCGCTAAAGAATACGCCCGCCGCGGCGATGTAGCTTACGAAAAAGGCGATTACCAGGCCGCGCTTGATGCATGGTACAATTCGCTTTTAATGCGCAAAGACGACCCCAAACTCGTTTCCAAAATCGCGGAAACCGAAAATAAAATGCGCAAAAAACAGGTGGAAGACTCCATGAAACAGGCGTTGGAATTTTATAACAAAGGCCAATATGTGGAATCGTACGCCGTTTTTGAACGTATTACCAAAATCCAACCCGGCGACCCGCGCGTGCAAAAATATATGTCGCAGCTGAAAAATGAAATTGCCGCCGGCTATTATAACGCGGGCAATAAATCTTATAACGCAAACCGCTTCGACCAGGCTATTTCGTACTGGACCAACGCCAAAAAATGGGGGGCGGACGCTTCTTCTATGGACGGGCTTATCAAACGCGCCCGCAACGCCAAAGAAAGTAATATTCGCGTGCAACAGCAGGTGGTGCAGGCCGAACAAAAAGCTAAAAAAGCCGAAGCCGCAGCCAAAAGAGCGGCGGAAGCCGCCTCTAAACAGGGCGCGGACGATTTGGACGATCCGATTGAAACGGTAACGGTCGACAGCAATATCCCCGGTTTTGGCGGACCGTTAATCCCGGGAGCGTCCGGTACTTCTTCCGCCAATCCGCTGGATCCCAACGAAGCGCTTCCCACGATTGGCGGTACGGCCAGCCGCGTGTCCGCGGAAGCCACTGCCGCTTCCCGTGCCAAATACATCGAAGGTTTGGACGCTTTTAACCAGGACGATTACGAACGCGCCCGCGCCGCGTGGATTGTGGCCAAACAGCTCGATCCCGGCAACAGCGACGCTGACCTTGGCCTGCGCAAAGTGGAAGAATTAATGAAATAACGAGGTTCAGACAACATGAAACTTACAGCCAAATGGATTTTATGGTTTGTTTTGGTAACGGTGTATGCATCCGTTATCGGCGGACTGTTTTATTACAATTTGTTTAAATTCGTTTTCGACAAAAAACTCCAAAACGAAATGGTGGAAATGGTGCGTTTCCGCGCGCCGACTTTGGTTCAGGGCTTGGCCGCCCGTCCCAAAGGCGAGGCTCCGTTTGTGGAAGCCGAAATTATGAAGGGCCTCGTTCGCAACGACGACCGCATCTCCAGCCTGATTTATTTTAACTACGACTTGTCCATCCGCTGGCACGAAAACACGAAGTTTTTGCGCATGCCGTATTCGGACTATCACAACTCCGTCGGGTTTGAAACCAACGCAGTCGTGCAGGCCCACAGAGACCGCCTTCCCCGTGCCATTTTAACCCGGGACGGCGACTCTTACGACATGGCTATTCCGCTTTTAGCCAAAGACAACATGGTGGCCGGCGTGGTGAACGTGACCGTGTCGCGCGAAAACGCCAAAAAGCTGATTCACTCTTCCATGGTGCGTTACGTATTCGGTGCGTTCATTATGATTTTGCTTATTGGCGGCGTGCTGTATTTGTTCCTGTTGTTAAAAATCATCCGTCCGTTGCAAGGTTTAAAAGACAGCATCGAGGCCGTATCTCTTAACAATTTGTCTCTGGTATACGGCGAACGGCGGGACGAAATCGGTGACGTGGCGGATTCGGTCAAATCTCTTTTGTCCAAAATTCGCGAAGATATTAAGAGTATGGAAAACGTGGAAATCATGTCGCTTGAAAAAGAGCAAAAATGGTGGAAAACCATTTTTGCCGTTACCGTGCCCAAAGGTTCCCGCGCTATGGTGATTGACGAAAATAATAACATCTTATATACTAACTTTGAGCTGAAGGTGCCGGGTAAAGACACCGTGCATCTGTTAGATATTTTTGACGGCCGCCAGCAGGAAATTATCCAAGTGGTGGGCGAAGCGCTTGAAAACCCCACCAAAGTGCTGCGCGGGTCGGTAATAAATAAAGACGTACAATGTGTGGTAAAAGCGGTGCAGCTGCCGGACGACGCGGGCAAAAACCGTATCGTACTGGTGCTGGAACCGGAAGCTGGTAAAACTAAACGCAGCTGATTTAGGAGATTATATGAAAGTAGAAATTAAAAAAATTGGTATTTCGTCGTTGCTTTTTTCCGTATTTCCGTTGGCCGTTTTTGTAGTAATGTTGGTCAGCGCGTTTATGGAAGTGTTTAATCCGCAAGCCACCATCAATCTGGCTTACGTAATGGGGCTGGTGATGCGCGCCATTCAAGGGACGCTTTTAGTGCTTGTTTCGTCGGTATTTTTCTTGCTGGCGTACAACTTGCTGTGCGCGGTGGGCATTCGCGGCGTACACGTAGAATTAGAAGATAAATAAGGGGAACTTATATACATGAAAAAATTATTAGCCGTAGTGCTTTGCGTCGCCGTTGCGGGCATGGGTTTTGCCGCGCCGGCCAAAAAAGCGGCCAAAACGCCCGCTAAGGCCAAGGCCGAATTCGTAATCGTCGAATCCGACGTTTACGCCGCTGGGAAAGAAGACCCGCAGTTAACCGCGGGCATCGCCAAATTTTTGGATATGACGCCCTCCGTCACCACTGTTTCTTATAAAGACGTGGCCTCGGATCCGAAACTGGCCGGCTTGGATTACAGCTTCCTGCCGCTTTATTTAATCAAAAAGACGGACGCCGTCCGCTCCAAACTGGAAAAACACTTGCAGTACGGTTATGCGCAAGAAAATGAAGATTATATTATTCTTCCGCATCAAACCCGCACTGGCGTGTATAACGGTAAAGAAGCCAAACCGGGCGTGATGGAAATTTTTGTTATGTCCCAATGCCCTTACGGCGTTATGGCCGAAAACCTGGTGCTGGACGCGCAAAAAGCCGGCGTTTCCTCCGCCAAAGACGTGCGCATTCGCTATATCGTGGATTATTCCGACGCCAACGGCTTTAACAGCCTGCACGGCTCCGGCGAGTGGGAAGAAGACGTCCGCCAGCTGCTGATCGCCAAATACTATCCCGCCAAATTGTGGAAATACTTGGAAATCCGCAATAAAGATTACCGTTCCAGCCGCTGGGATAAAGCGATGGAAGACGCGGGCATCAACCCTAAAAAAATTATGAAAAAATTTGATACGGAAGGCTTGGAACTTTTAAAACAGGAAGCCAAATACGCCAAAGAATACGGCGTAAACGCTTCGCCGACCTTCTTGTGGGAAGGCCAAGTACAACTGGATTTCGGTTCCGCTTCTGAAATTGAAGGTTTCGGGTTCTTAAACCCCAACGCCGCCAAAGGCGCGGCCGCCGCACCCGCCGGCAGCTGTTAACCGAAACGGTTTGAATGAACGCGGGGGCTGGAAATTTTCCGGCCCCCGTTTTCCAAGAAGGTTTTTTAGCGCGCGCATGATAAGAGCGTGCGCGTGTTTAAAAATCTTCCCGCGGGTGAGAGATTTATTTGTGCCGGGTGGCCTGTGCTCCCCGGTTTTAGCGGGACGGTATACGGTATATGAAAATAAAAAAATTTCGCGGATTGTTTTTTAAAGCCGTTTTTGTATTGAGCCTTATTTCGGCGGTGCTTGCGTGCGTGATTGGTTTTCATGTGGTGCGGGTGGACAGCCGTATCTTGCGAAACGAAGTGCTGCAAAAAGAAGAAGCCGCCGCCCGGCGTTTGGCCGCCGCGGCTATTTCGCAGCTTTCCCGCACGGCGCAGCTTTTTTCCGTTTTTACCGATTTACATACCGACCTGGGCGGCCACGACTTTTTAAACCAGGCGGACTTGGATTATTTGCGCCGCCGCAATCCGTCCATTTTCTATTTGGCCGTGCTGGACACCGATGGAAAGCGAATTTTTTCTTCGGGGGAGCCGGCCGCATCGTTTGCTTATTCGGCGGTTTTTCCGTCTATTTTGGAAACCTGCGTAAAAAGAGGCAACGATTACGTAGGCCATGTATACCGTTTAGGCAAAAATAATCTTTTTGTGTTGATGGCATTTCCCGTGCGGCAGCATTTATTTGATAAAGAAGTACAGGGAGTATTGCTAGCCGAAATGGATTTGCATGAAATGGGGCAAACTCTTTCGCAGGCCTATCCGTTGGATATGGAAGCGATGGTGGTTTCTTCCGACGGGGAAGTTATTTCTTATAACGGCGCTCCCAACGGTTTGGCGGTGGACGTGCCGGCGGAACTGACTGAGAAGCTGCACAATATCGATGAACAGTTGGCCGGCGAAAAAGCGGGAGAAGTGATTCTTCCCAACGGTAAAAAGATTTTGGTGGCCTCTGCTCCTCTGCCGCTTGCGGGTTGGAAAGTGTATGTAGATCAGCCGGCCAATTTGGCTTCGCAGCTGTTTTTGAAGGGTACGCTCAATTCGTCTTGGGATGTATTGGTAATTGTGCTGGGTATGCTGGCCTTTGTGGTGGGCGTAAGTTACTTGGTAATTATTCCGATTACGCGCCCGTTGGAGCGTTTGCGTACGGCCGCCGTCCGCTTGCGCGATGAAGAAGACGCCGTGATTCAAACCTCCGATTTGGAAATTCCTAATAACGAAATCGGCGAGCTGACTCAAGCGGTGGTGCAAATGGCCGAAGGATTGCAAGCTCGCCGCGCTGAAATTTTAAACGCCCAGCGTCAGCTTTCGCACGTCAATCAAGAGCTCGAAAAACGCGTGGAAGAACGTACGCGCGAATTAAAAGCCGCTACCAGCGAACTGGTAAAAGCCGAGCGGCTTGCCGCCATCGGCCAGATGGCTTCCATTATCAGCCACGAAATTCGCAACCCGTTGGCCGTCATCAGTAACGCCACCCGCCTGCTGAAAGTGCTTATATCCGCGCCCGGCCCCAAAGCGGCCAAACAGTTTGGCATTATCGAGGCGGAAATCAAACAAGCCAACAGCATTATCAGCGAAGTGCTTGGCTACGCCCGCACGCGCGAACTGATGTTAAGCGCGATTGATTTGAACAGCTATCTGCGTGAAATTTTACTTTCTCAACCCGTTACCCCGGGCCTGACGGTAAAGGAAGAAATCGATCCCGAAAGCGTGCGCATTAAAGTGGATGCGGAAGAAATCAAACAAGCCTTGCGCAACGTAATTTCCAACGCGGTGGAAGCCATGCAGGGTTCCGGCACGCTGACGGTGGGCACTCGCGTGGGCCGCCGGGTGGTGTGTATTTTCGTGTCCGACACGGGGCCCGGCATCGCCGAGGACGTGCGCCGCAAAATGTTTGCGCCTTTCTTTACCACCAAAGCGCGCGGCACTGGGCTGGGGCTGGCCGTGGTGGGCAAAGCTATCAGCCGCCATAAAGGCAAGCTGTTTATTAAAAGCGAACTTGGCAAAGGAAGTTGCTTTCAAATTTATCTGAAAATTTATAGAAAAATTGGAGACACCAGTTATGGAGAAACAAATTAAGATTTTAGTCGTGGACGATGACAACAACCTGCGCGAAACGCTGGTGGACCTGTTGGAAATTGAGGGGTACAAAGTGTATCAGGCGGGCAGCGCGGCGGAATGTTTGGAACTGTGTTCGCGGGAATTTTTTAACGTTATTTTGATGGATTATAACTTGCCCGACGATACCGGGTTGGAGTTGATTCGCAAAATCCGCATGTTCAACCAGGATTCCCAAATTATTATGATTACGGCCTACGCGTCTATTAATGCTATTATGGAAGCGTTGCAGGAGTCCGTGTATGACTTTTTGATCAAGCCTGTGGATTTCGATTATTTAAAACGCAGTATCAACCGCGCGCTTGATAAATACTTCTTGGAAGAAAGTAACAAGGCGTTATTGGCGCAGTTGAAAACCCGTAATGAAGATTTGGACCGGTTAAATAACATGAAGTCCAAATTCTTTTCGATCGTGTCGCACGACTTGTCCAACTCGCTCATGACGTTGAAAATGAGTTTCGATATGCTTAAAAAGAAAATGACCCCGGACGAAGACCAAAAAAAGAAAATGATGTTTATGGATGAATCCGTGGGACAGATTGAACATTTGATTAAAGACCTGGTGGACTGGGCAGCCATTGAAAAAGGCAAACTGCGTATCGAAAAAGCCCGCTTTGAGCTGACGGAAAGTTTAAAGAAAACCGCCGAAATTTTTAAAGCCAAAGCCGCTAAGCGCAATATCCGCGTGACATTTGAAAGCTGTGGCGCGGTGCCGGTGTTTGCCGATGAAAAACGCATCCGACAGGTAATTTCCAATTTGCTTGAAAACGCCGTGCGCCACACTCCCGACAACGGAACGATTGAAATTGTCGTTAGCAAAATAGATGAAAAAAATGCTAAAGTGTCGGTAGTGGATTCGGGGGACGGTATCGAGCCGGAACAGGCCCCCAATTTGTTTACAAGCTTTATCCAGGTGGGCGCGAAAGAACGCGTCGGCCGGTTGGGGCTTGGTTTGTCCATCGCCAAAGACATTGTGGCCAATCACGACGGCCGCATCTGGGCGCAAAGCGACGGACTGGGCAAGGGCGCTTCTTTTAATTTTACGTTGCCGATTGCAAATTCTTAATATTTAACAACGCTACGGGAGTATATAAATGAACAAAAAGAAAAAAGTGACGGTGCTGATTGCGGACGACCAGACGTTGTTCCGGGAAGGAATTAAAGATGTACTGACCGGTGAGAAGTGGATTGAAGTGGTCGGCGAAGCCGCTGACGGGCTTGAAGCCGTGGCGAAAGCCAAAAAACTCAAACCCAACGTGGTGTTGATGGATATTAAACTGCCTAAAATGGACGGTATTAACGCCACTCGCCAAATCCGTGCCACTTGCCCGGAAGTCAACGTTCTCATGCTTTCCAGCTTTGAAGACGAAGCGCACGTGCTCGACGCTATTCAAGCCGGCGCCAACGGCTATTTGTCCAAAATGCTCCCGGCGGTGGAACTTGTAAACTCCATCAAAACGTTTACCACCGAAGGCTTAATGATTCCCCAGCAGTTGATGGGCAAATTGTTGCACGGGCTGCGCAAAATGGGCGACGGCGGAATGCCTTCCCAGGCTACGCTGACCAAAACCGAAATTAAAGTAATGGACTATTTGGGCAAAGGCCTTAGCAATAAAGAACTTGCCAAAGAACTTAATTGCAGCGTAAAAACAATTAAAAATCATTTAAACAGCGCTTTTCATAAATTGGGCGTTTCTAGCCGCACCGAAGCGGTGGTAAAAGCCATTGAAAAAGGGCTGATTTCGTCCGAAGGCACCATCGTGCCCGAAGGAGACGAGGAATAATTCTATGCGTTTAAAAGGGCCGTTGGCGGGCGCTTCATTCCGCCGCAAAGGACAGGCTACCATCGAGTACGTGCTTATGCTGGCAACGGTGGTGGTTGTTCTGTCGGCCTTTTTGACCGCATTTAATACCCATATCGCGCGTTGGTTTTTTGCGTTTGTGGGACAGATGCTCACCAGTTAGCGTATGAAAATATTTCGCCAATGTATTTGGAAACTGCAGGACCGCAAGGCGCAAATTTTGCTGCCTTCGGTCCTTTTGGCGCCTATTTTCATATTGGTAATTTATTTGTTATTCGAAACGGCCAAAGTCTCCATGACTAAAGTGCGCCAGCAGTTTGCCTTGGATAACGCGGCCGTATCGCAAATGTCCGCCGCCAGCACGTATTTAAACGCGGTGGCCATGGTAAACGGGCCTCTTCCGTACCGCGTTATGGCGACGGAGGACCAACCGCTTAACCAAAAGAATCATAACGGTTCTAAGATTACGGTTTTTGAATTATTCTATAAAGGCGGCGGTGTGCCCACGCTGGCCGGTTCAAACGAACAGGGCAACGCGCCGGATCCCTCTCCGGAATCCACCGATTGGGGCGTGCAATATTACGACGGTGATTTAATAGATGAATCCCGTAAGGATTGGATGAAGGAAAACCCGTCTCTGCCGTCAGGGCCGGTGGCGGTTGTCAGTAAAAAACTGGTGGACGAATATCACTTTCCCGGTGAAGGCGTCGGCGTGCAGGCTATCGTGCGCTATTTAGAAACGTATGCTCGTGTGGGATCCATCTATAAATCCCAGACGTACGTGTATGACGAATTGAGCCGCAACGCGATTATGTTCCGCGAAGCGTATTATTTAAACGTCAACGATTGTAAACGTTCGGAATGCGCCCGTCAGAGCGCGGCCACCATTCGCCAATACACTACCTTGCAAACCACGCCGTTTGAGTTGACGGATTTAAAGTTTTACGTGTCTGACTCTACTCGTAAAGAAGACCATCACGGCGGCGCTTACCCGATTTCTTTTAATGCGCCGGAAATTTTAAACGGGGAGCAATTATTCCAGTTCGCTTTTTTAAATTCCGGTTCTATCAGTAAGCTGCGTGCATTGTCGCGCGGGATTCTTTTAAAGCAGCCGTTTAAATTGCCGCGCAATCATTTTAATATTAATTTAGAACAAAAATATAAACCGTATGTCCGCAACCGGGTCCAATTAGTGTGCCCGCGTGCGGACAATAACTGCGTGTGGCCGCATCCGCTGCCCAAATACGGTATTTCTTTGGATCCGTAATGAATAAATTATCGCTTTTTTTCCGCTCCCGCAAAGGACAGGCAACCACCGAAACGGTATTGCTGTTCCCGTTGTTTGTCATTTTTATTTTGTTTGTTATCAAAATTTTTGGTCTTTTAATTTTGAACCAAAAATTAGAAATCGCCGGTTATTATGCGGCGCGCAGGTTCCAGTTGCAGTCCCACCAGACGGACTATTACGCCAATACTTGGGATAGACGCTTTTTGATTAAGGATATCCAAAAAAAGGTGGAAAATTATTTGGGGTTTGATAATCCCGGCATGAAAAAGTTTTTAAGTTTAAACACGTTAAATATGGATATTATTACGTCGGGCACATGGGTAAAAGTCACTTTGACGGCGCGCACGAAGCCGCCCCGCCTGCCGTTTTTGTGCAAGTATAACAAAGACCGCGTGTGCGACCGGGATGAAAAGTGTTTAAAAGGTTATGCCTTTTTGTGCGAAACGGGCGGAGAAGTGAACATTATTAAATACGTAGGCCATAACGACCGCCCGATGCCCTACAAACGCCCGGAAGGGAAATAACCGTCCCCGTTTAGGGGTGGTTGGGGCCGGCGGAAGGATTTGTTTTGGGTATAGGGACTGGGTTGGGCTGTATTTACAAAACCGCCTTGACAAACAACTTTTTTCTACCTATACTAAAGTAGTAAGCTAATAACTCTTTGTTTGAGCATGCCCCCGGGCATGGGTCAACAAGAGTAGTTTTTATTATTATATAAAGGGGTTTTATATGTTTAAATTAAAACCGGGAAATGTATTCCAAAAACTGAACAAAATGGACAAAAAACAGGCGTATACCTGGGGGGCCATTGTGGTGGTGTGCTTTATTGCGTTGATTACGCTGGCTTCTTTTTTAGGCGACGCGGAAGACGCTTCTTTCGACGGATACAGCACCCGCGGATATGATTTGGCCCAAATGCCTTTTGTGAATGACGAAGCGGAAGAATATCTTTTGTCTTCCAAATACCCGGATATGAAAAATAACGGGGCTACCATGCTTTACAGCCAGGCAGAAAAAGAAGCCCGGCAAGAAGCCGACGAGCAGGCGGCAAAGGAAGAGGAAGCGGATACGGAAGTAATTTCTGTCGGAGCAGCGTCATCTCGCGGTTATTCCGGCCGCAGTTATGCGGGTGGCCGCGGCGGTACGGGTACGCCTACGCAGGTGGGGCAGCTCGGTTCCGCCAGTATGGGGCATGCCGGCGGCAGCGGCGTGGGCGGTACGTTTGGCGCGCCCAGAGGGGATTTCTCTCCTTATAAAAGCCAGGAAAAGGGTTCCGAAATTCAAACGCAGCTGAAAAATGCTGACGCGCGCCGCGCGCTTTCCCAGTTTGCGCAAACCAGCCGTGCGGCGGCGGGTTTGAAAGACAATAAAAACGCCAACGCCAAACGCGCTTTGATGGGCGGCAGCATCCGTGGGAGCGAAGCGTTTACCGATTCCGGCGTCGACTTAAGCAAAGCCTCCGGCCTGGAGCTGGACACGAATGCGCCCGTTTCTTCGGCTGATTTGAGCAATTTGGACAAAGCGGTAAGTGATGCCTCTAATCAAGGCAAAAAAGATAAAGAAGATTTTTTAAATGATTTGAAGCCCAGTTTTTGGGAACAGTTAGGGCAAAATTTGTTAAATGCCGGGGTGCAAATTGGGCTGAATTATGCCATGGACGGCTTTGCCCAAGTTCAGGCTAACAACGCCGGCAATAATGCCTTAAAAAATCTCGGAGAGCAGCCTGCGGAATCTTATATGGATAATTTACAAGCTAAATTCCCGGAGGCTTTTAAAGAGGGCGGCAGTTTATACGGCGCTGATTTAAAAAATATGACACTCGACAACGCTTATGCTAAAGCGTATGGGTATGATTCTGCTTCAGCTACTAAACCCATTACGAAGACTTATAATTCGTCTAAACAAGACTTTTTAAAATCTACTCCCACTGGCAGCGATACTTATTATTCTGCTTGGGATAAGAGTTACAACAATAACTTTTGGGCCACACAAGGCAGTTCCATCACGCAGGCGTTCAGTGGGGCCGTAAGCGGCCAGACGGGGAGCGGCGGCATAAGTGTTGCGCCGGTACGCAGAGGGCAGTCTTCTTCTCGCTCCCAAGGTAATTCCAGTTGTACGGGCAGCCAACACTGGGTGTGTCGTGGTTCGGGTAGCAGCCAAGTTTGCCAATGCGAATAGTTTTCTACATTTTTTAGGAGGAATTTATGAATATCTTTAAATGGATGACGAACCGGGCCGGGAAAGTGGCTCTTTCCGCCATGCAGGCGGTGGGGTTGTCGGCCGTGGTCGGGGTGGCGGGTATCGCCGCTTGGCAGTATTTAGATGCGCCTGCGGAAACAAACAATACGTTTATGCCTGCGGCGTATGATTCCGGCGAAGTGGTTTATGTGGCCGGAGCGAATACGGGCTCTTATGCCGGCGGTTCGTATGCGGGGGGCGGGGAATCTTCGTCTTCCATGCAAATTTCCGCCAATACGTTAAAACGGTTGGACCGGCAGGAAATGTCCCAGCGTGCGGCGCAGGAAATGGCCGAGTACGCGCCGGACTATTCCGCCGCGGCCGCTGCGCCTGGCCAGGCCTATCATATGGGTGGTACGGACGGCTTAGGTACGGGGGCTAACGTCGCCAATGAATTTGATTTGAAAAATAACCCCATGGCCGCAATGCAGCAAAGCATGGCGGGCATTAGCAATATGGTGTCACAGGCCCAAGCGCAAGCCCAACAGGCACAGGGTGCCGCTTCGGCTAAACAAGAAGGGCCGGCCACTTTGGCCAGCGCGTCCAAAAACTGGGGTTCTTCCGGCTCGACGAGCGGCTCTTCCGGTAATTCTTTTAATTCCTCTTTTTCCGTGCAAAACAGCGGCAAAAATAAAGGAGCCGCCGGAGGTGTGGAGGCCGCCCAACAAGTGGGCAACGTGTTAGCCTCCGCTCAGGCGCAGGCGGCAAACATGATGCCGGAAGGCGGAGCCCGCCTCCGTGGCCGTGCTTCTTTCGGCAGCAGTGGTTTGGGTGGTGATAGAGACGCTTCCGTCCAACCCGGGCGCAGAATCAATTCGCTTCAAAACGAATTGGAAGACATTACTCATAAATCCGCTGCGGCTGCAAAAAACAGAAACCGCTCTACGGTGGAAGGCGCGCGTGCCTTTTTGGCCAGCTCCAAAATTTCTGGTGGTATGATGATTACGGCCGATAACGTTACCACTGGCCAGGGGCAGGGTTCTAAAGATTTTGAAACAGCCACCAACAATAACTTGCGCGGCTTAAAAACTTGGCAACTCGGCAACGAGGATAAGATTGTTCAACGTGATAAAGACCGCAATAATTTACAAACTTGGTTATGGGCGACTATTGGGGTTGCTGTTGCTGCTATGATTGCTATTCCTCTCTGTAAGAACACTTTTTGGGGTCTGTTTCTTGCTATAGCCTTAACTGTTGCTGTTGCGGCTCTTGTTATAACAACTATTGTCAAAGCCTCTAAATTTATGGATAAATGGAAGGAGTTTGGTACAGATGGTTGGGCGGTTGCTGCTATTGTCGTGGCAGGTTTAATGTCTATTGGTGTCGCCGCTTCTTGGATTTGGCGTGGAGCATTTAAAAAGTTCCTTGAAAATGCCTTGCCGAAAATTGGTATGGGTTGGGTAGTTCCCAAATAGAGTGAGATTTATCTATGCAGATTGGCAATATTATTATAGAACCTTGGAATCGGCGTAATTTTATCGCCAGAGTGATAGCTTTAGCGTTGTTGGTATTGTGGCTTGGTTGGGGATTGACTATCTATATGGAAGGCAGCCGGATTAATGCCCGTTTCCAAGCGTTTCAGGAAGAACAGCAGCTTAAAGAAGAACGCGCACGCCGCGCGGCGGCTTACCGCCAGGCGTTAGAGCGGCAGCAACAACCCCAAAACCGCGTTAAAAATGCGGTGGACGGCGTAAAAAAATAGGAGAATGGTATGAAAATCCTTAATTTTTTAAAAAGCAAAGCGGGTAAGTTTGTCATTGGCGCCCCTCAAATGCTTACTATTGCCGGGGTGGGCTTAGTGGCCACGTACGGCGCTTTTAAAACAGACCAAATTATAGATAATGACACTCCCCTGCGCACATTATCTTCCGTGTCGGCTGCTTCCTCTTACGAGGGCTTAAATCGCCGCGCGGACGGCATGCTTTCTTCGATGAATATCCAAAACCGCGAAGGACGCAAAGGTGTTGCCGTGGGGGCGGACAGAGCCCGCTTGGAAGGAAACCGTTCTGCAAACGATTTTGGTTTAACGGCCGTGGATAATTTAGGCCGCACGATTACCGTCCCAGGTACGGGTGCGGCGGCCGCTTCGTCCGTCACCGACGGGCTTGGTTCCGGCGGAGTGGACATGGTAGAAGTTGGCGGGGGGAATTCGTCCGGCCGTGCTTCCGTCCCAGGTGTGAATGCGTCTTCTGTCGCACAGGGGGCAAACGGCGCGTCTGCCGCGGGTACTCCCGGCGGACGGTTGGCTTCGGCTTCTATGGCCCGCGCCTCCGGCAACGCGTTTAATGCCGCGTCTGGTGCGATGGTCGGCGGTTCTTCCGGCGCAACCGGCAGCCGCAGCGGGGCTGCAAGTCATGCTCCTTCGGAAGGTTATCAGTTTTCCGGCGCGATGCCGAGTGGTTCGAACGTTGTTTCCGCCCAAGCCGGTTTAAACGGGGCGCGGGGCGGTTCTTCCCAATTCTTAGCTGGCGGGCGGAATGCTTCCGTGGGCCGCGGCGGACGGAGAGTAAACGAAAAAGACGATTTGAAACAAATCAGTAAAATGTCGGCCGATGTTGCCAAAGACCGCAACAGAGGGGCTGTTGCGGGTGCAAGACCTTTCTTGGCCAACTCCGCTACTACGGCGGGTATGAGCATTGACGCCGGTACGGATGCGACGACCGCTGGATCCGCTGATTTTTCTACACCTACAGACCGCAAATTAAAAGCTATTGGTGATTGGGGCGAACAAGTGAAAGATGACAGCGCGGATCGCAGCAAAGCGCGGACTCGTTTGCTTTGGATGACGCTGGCGTTGCTCGCGGCTACGATTGCGGCTTTGCCCGCCATTTTCTACTTGATTGCGTTAGGGTCGAGAACTGGCTTGTTTGGTGCGGCCTTTAAGGTGTGGGGCTGGATTTTGGCCGGAGTTATTATGGCCTATGCGGCTACTGTCATCGGTTTTGCGATTGACTACTTTGCCAACTATAGCGGAAACAAATTCTTGCCGTCCTTGTCGTGCCTGATGGGTGCGGGGGCGATTACGATGGTCTTAGTTACGGCCCTGAAAGCTTCCAGCCTTAACCCGTCGGGGAATGAAACGGAACAAAAGGAAGCCGTTAAGAACGCTAATTTCTTCAAGCATGTATTGGGTTTTGGCAAATCGGCGGGTAAAACGGCTGCTACTACCGTTGGAACATCTGCCGTTAACAAAATGATGTCAGACAACTAAATCTGTTTTAGAGGAGCCGCGTTGAGCGGCTCCTCTATGTTTTGTTGAAAAAATCTTATGCCGAATCAAAACGAAAACCAACAGCCGAAACAACAAAAGGTACTGCCACTTCTGTGGCGGGAAACAAAGAACGCTTTTTCGTCCAAAAAAGCGTGGGTGTTGTTAGTTTTCTTTTTGATTTTGCTTTTTATCGGCGGGTTTATTCCCGTGGGTAAAATTCCGTTTCTGCGCAATTTGGCTTACGCTATGGGTTATACGCCGGATGAAACCCAAAAAATTTCACTGTTGCGTGCGCTGTTTTCCTGGAGCGATCATCAAAAAATTCTGCGCGGAGAACTTCCTGACCCGGACGAAGTTTCCGTCTTTGGCGAAGGCGGCGGATTTTTAGCGGCGTCTTCAGCCAAGGCGCAGAATAAACTTTTTAATCTTCGCGCCGTCAATTCGTCGCTTGCCCGCAAAGGCCAAACGGCCGAAGCGGTGCGAGGGGCGCATTATTCCGTCAATACCGGGGATAAAAAACCGTCCGATATTAAAATAGGGGATACGAAAGTTTCCGCCGCCACCCAGGCTAATGCGGTGCAGACGTCCGAGGTTTATTTTGGGGCGGATACGGCCGCTGTCACGCGGGACAAAACGGACGGGTTTAACTCGGTAAACGCTCTTCAAAAGATTAAAAATCCGAATATCGCCGGAGCCGGATCCGACGACTGGATGGGCCGCCTGGTGGATAAGGCTTCCCGTTCCGACGCCGGACTCAATAATATCGCTAAAAATATCGATAAGGGGGGCATGCTGTCCAAGCTCGGCGGCGTGCAGGAACTGGGCCAAAGCCGTGCCCACCGGGATATGTATCATGCGTGGTTGTACGGTAAAACGGCGCGCCGTGCGTCTAACCCCGTATTAAAAAAGACGCTGGCCTCCGCCAGTTTTGACAGTATGGAAATGCCCAAATCCATTTTTTCCGCTTCGGGCTTTTCGGGCGTGGGGATTAACCCTGACGATGTAGTGTCGGACATGGACAGTGTTAAACGATATTTGGCGCAGGATAAAGAATGCCAGGAAGCCATTTCTCAAGTGGGCGAAAAAGTGGGAGATTTGAAGGATTCCGCCCGCGCGCAAATCATGCAGATTAAAGGTTCTTTTCCCGCCACCTGCGGCGATGTGGCGGGCAGTGCATATCCCACCCGGTTGCTGACGGTGCAAAATTTATGCCGGGAAGTAAATAAATCCTATAATCAAACGCTTAAGAGCAAATGCAGCGTTACGATTAACGAGGGAAGCTGCACCACCAATAAGTTGGAAGACCGTTTTGCCGCGTTTGCCCAGTACTGCGAAGACGAAAAGAAAAAGTGCGCGTCCGCCGCCACGCCGGAAGAGCGCGCTGCGTGCGAAACGGAAGCGGACGGAAAAAAGTCGGAAGAATATAAAGGCGGGGACTGTGCGGACGGTTGTGGATCGGCTGCGATTAATCAGTTAGTGGGGGAAACGTTTAACATCAGCACCGAAGAAGGCCAACCCCGCAACCCAAATGCAAGCGGATTTTTTTCGGAACCGACTTTCGGCGGCAGCAGCTTGTGGGTGGGGGATGTGGATTAATGCGTAAAAACGCAAAATTTCCCCTTGAAAAAACCGCATTTAATTGTATAATAGAAGTAAGGAAGTATCTGCGCAAGTTGTTACGGAGTGGGGGACCATCTTCGAACAACGGCATTTTTTATTATAGTTGTAAGGTGTGTAACGGGAGGCCTAAAAGGTCTGCCTGGGCGGTGAGGGGCCAACCCCTCGCTTTTTGCGACTTTAAAAATTAATAGGAGGCTCTTATGCCTGAGGAAAAAAAAGAAAACAAAGCTG
>CAYUAA010000015.1:0-15558 GCA_964442585.1 uncultured Elusimicrobium sp.
TTCAAACGGACGAGAAAGAAAAAGTAATGGCTTTGTGCGTCAACATTTTGTACGGAACGTTAAAAGCCTTGCATCCGCTTATTCCGTTTGTGACGGAAGAAATCGCCGCGTCTCTGCGCCCGTATGTGGGCGCGAGAGAGGAGTTCCTCCTCCAGCAGGCTTATCCCGAATTTAACCCCGCCTGGTGCGATAAAGAAGCCGTGCGTAAAATGGAAATTATCCAGGGCGTAACGAAAGAAATTCGCACTATCCGCTCCCAGTTCAATGTGCCGCCCGGTCTTAAAATTTCGGCCGTGCTGACTGCCAAAAACGCGGAAGAACTGGCCGTGGTAACGGAATTTGCGGGTTACATTAAACTGATGGCCAAAATTGAAAATCTGACGATTGCTGCCAATGCTGATAAACCCAAGCAGACCGCCACCGCCGTGTTTGAAAACATTACGGTCTATGTTCCGCTTACGGGTCTTATCGACTTTGAAAAAGAACGCAAACGTCTGGAGAAAGATTTGGCCTCCGCCAAAGCCAACATCGCTTCGCGCGAAGCTCGCCTGGCGCAGGAAAATTTCATTAAGAACGCTCCGGCGGAACAAATCCAAAAAACCAGAGACGAACTGGCCGCCGCCAAATTGGCGCTGGCGCAGGTTACGGCTTCGTTGGAGGATTTGAATTAATGAATAAGTTTGTCAAAGCGGCTTTATTAACGGCTTGCGCGCTGGTTCCGTTGAGGACCTGCGCGCAGGACATGGACTGGAAGTCCATTACCCGTTACAATAAGGCTGACGCCAAAAAACAGCTTACGCAGCGTTTTGCCAAATACGTTACGTTTGATACCCAATCCAATGACCGATCCTCCTCCGTACCCAGTACGGCGGGGCAAAAGAAATTCGCCAAGGAACTGGCCAAAGAACTTAAAAAGAACGGAGCTAAAAACGTAAAAGTGGACGGCTTCTCCATTGTTACGGCGGAAATTCCGTCCAATATGGATAAGGAGGTGCCCGTAATCGCTTTTTTGGCGCATATGGATACCGCGTTGGAAGCTTCCGGTAAAGACGTAAAACCTCAGGTGCACCAAAATTACCAAGGGGGGGACATCGTTATTAACGCCGACAAGAAAATGGTGATTAATCCCGGTAATTCACCCCAACTATCCCGCGCGCGCGGGCATGATATTATCACTGCGTCGGGCGATACGCTGTTGGGCGCAGATGATAAAACGGGCGTGGCCGTTATCATGACGCTGGTTCAGTATCTCTACGATCACCCGGAAATGAAACACGGCATGGTGAAAATTGCGTTTACGCCGGATGAAGAAATCGGCACGGGTGTGGAAAAATTTAATGTGGCGGATTTCGGCGCGGATTACGCCTATACGGTGGACGGCGCTGATTTGGGCCGTTTAACTGACGAAACGTTCAACGCCAAGGCTTTTACCGTCGTTTTTAACGGAAACCGCGCTGTGCACCCTGGGGCGGCCATGAATTCGCCGTTTGCTGACAATGTGTTGATGGCGTCGGACTTTCACACGCTGCTTCCCCGCCACCGCCGCCCGGAAACCACGTCCGATCGCCGCGGTTTTATTTTGGTGGACAGTATCGAAACGCAAGGGGACCGTACTGAAATAAAAGGCATTATTCGCGCATTTTCTGACGAAGAAACCCGAGAGTTGGTGAACGAAGTTACCCGTGCGTTCAACACCGTTAAGGGCATTCACAACAAAGGGAACGGGTTCTCTCTTACGTTTACGGATCAGTATAAAAATATGAAATCCGTCTTGCCCGAGCAGGTAACCGTTTTAGCCGAAATGGCTATGCGCCAGGAAGACATTACGCCTGTGCGTTCGGCGGCGCGCGGCGGTACGGACGGTTCGCAGCTTTCTTTTATGGGGTTGCCAACGCCGGACTTGTTTGCCGGCCAGTATAACATTCACAGTCCGTTGGAATACGCCGACGTAGATGTAATGGAAGCCTCTTTGCGTACGGCTTTGCGGCTTGTTTCGCTGTGGGGTTCTCAGCCGGTCCCGGCGCAAAAGTAACACATCCGTTTTACTTAAAAAATATCCCCCGGTTTTGCCGGGGGATATTTTATTTGGTTTGAAAAAGTTTATTTATCCATCAAGCGGGAAAAATTACTGTATGTAACAAATTTTTCCTCGTAAGCGATAAACGCATCTTTCAAAATTTTAACGGCGGTTTTTTTATCGAAGATTTTTTCCACCACTACAGTTTTGTTTTCCAATTTTTTGTAATCTTCAAAAAAACTCATGGTTTCGGAAATCAAATGGTCGGGCAGCTGGGAAACGTCGGTATAGTGGCTGACGTTGGGATCACCCCGAGCCACGGCGATGATTTTATCGTCGGCTTCGCCGTTGTCCAACATGCGCATAACGCCGATAATGCGCGCCGGCACAATGCACAGCGGCACCACTTCGGCCTGGGAAAGAATCAAAATATCGAGCGGGTCTTTGTCGGCACCGTACGTGCGCGGAATAAAACCATAGTTGGCGGGATAGTAGACGGACGAATACAAAACGCGGTCCATGCGTAAAAGGCCGCTGGCTTTGTCCAGTTCGTATTTGGCGCGGGTTCCTTTTGGAATTTCGATAATGCCGTTTACTACGTACGGCAGCGTTTTTTTGTCGCCGGGGGACACATGGTGCCACGGATTAAAATTTGCGAACATTTTTTCCTCTTTTAAATCAGTAATTTACCCTATAATTATACAATTCCCGGGGCTTTATTTCAAAAAAGCCCCGGGAAAAACGGGGCTTTTTAACTATTTTAAATACCGATTGAAGAAATTTTCTATTTTATCAAACGGGATTTTTTCCCGGTTGTCGTACAAGTCCACGTGGGTGGCCTGCGGAACGATGAACAGTTCTTTGTTGTCTCCTTTTAACTTTTTAAACGCGCCTTCGCCCAGGTAGCGGCTGTGTGCATTTTCGCCATGGATAATTAAGACGGCGTTTTGGATTTCGTCCGCGTACGCCAAAATGGGCATATTAATCATCGACAGCGCTGACGTTTGGTTCCAGTTGCCGTTGGAGTTGATGGCACGCGGATGAAATCCGCGCGGCGTTTTGTAATAATCCCAATACTCTTTTATAAATTGCGGTTCTTCTCCCGTTAATGTTTCCGGCAGACCGTCGGCTTTGGCGTAGGAGCCGTTTTTAAAATCTTGGGTGCGTTGGCGGTTGAGGGTCTTTCTTAACTCTTGGCGGGCGGCGGCGTTCATGGAATCAAAATAACCTTTGGCGGAAACGCGGGTCATGTCGTACATAGTGGAGGCGACGGCCGCTTTAATGCGGCTGTCCATGGCGGCGGCGTTCAGGCCGAATCCGCCAAAACCGCAAATGCCGATGATGCCGATTTTTTCCGGATCCACGTCCGAAAGGTTGGATAAAAAATCCACCGCGGCGGAGAAATCTTCCGTATTAATATCGGGAGACGCCACATGGCGGGGTGTGCCTTTGCTTTCCCCTGTGTACGAAGGATCAAACGCCAGGGTGACAAAACCTCTTTCTGCCATTTCCTGTGCGTACAGGCCGGAGGCCTGTTCTTTCACCGCGCCAAACGGACCCGAAACGGCGATAGCCGCCATTTTGCCTTCCGGCTTGTTTTTAGGCGTGTACAAATCGCCCGTCAATTCAATTCCGTAGCGGTTTTTAAAATGTACTTTTTTTACTTCTACTTTTTCACTTTGCGGGAAGGTTTTATCCCATTTTTTTGCTTCCAACATGTTACTTGCTCCTAAAATTAAGATAAGTGCGGCTATCCAGGCCGACAATTTGTGCATCATTTTTCTTCTCCTTTTATCATTCTTATAACTTTGGCGGGTACGCCCACGGCCACCGCGTTGGGGGGGACGTCTTTGCTGACGACGGCTCCGGCCCCGACAATCGCACCTGCCCCAATAGTTACCCCGGGCAGTACTGTTACATTCGCGCCCAGCCACGCGTTTTTACCGATGGTAATGGGGGCGGGGCGGAGGTTTTGACGTTTAGCGGGGGGTTCTTCATGGTTAAGGGTAAGAAGCGTTACGTTGTGGCCGATTAAAACGCCGTCTTCAATGGTAATACCTCCTTGATCTTGGAATTTACAGCCGCTGTTGATAAAGACGTTTTTGCCGACGGAAATATTTTTCCCGCAATCGGTGTAAAACGGGGGAAACATACGGAAAGATTCATCCGTCGGGCGGCCGGTAAGGCGGGAAAATATTCCCACAATTTCTTGGGGCGTATGGTATTTATTGTTTAACTCCATAGTAATTTGAAGCGCTTCCTGGCTGAATTGGTGAAACGCGGCAAATAAGTCCGAGTCCGCCTCTATTGTGCGTTGGGTTTTCATGCGTTCTCTAAAATGAGTGATATTCATGCTTGCCTCTATTTATATTCTTCGTCCGTTACTTTTTCAAGCCAAAGCGGTTCGTTGTGCGGTGCGTTGGGGGTAAGCGCCACATGGCTGAACCAGCTGTTCGGGGCGGCCCCGTGCCAGTGTTCCACGTTGGGGGCGACGGATACTACGTCTCCGGGTCGTAAAATTTCTATTTCCTTCCCGCGGATTTGGTGCCGTCCTTCGCCGTTTGTTACCAAGAGGACTTGCCCTCCCGTGTGTTTGTGCCCGTCTGTGCGGGCGCACGGCTCAAACGTCACGTTGGCGGCGGGGAGTTTTATCTGGTCGTCGTAATCGTTAATCGGGTTCAGGTACGTATTGCCCGTAAAATGCGCGGCGTAAGGGTTCGGTTTCCCTTTGCCAAAGACGGGGCGTACGTTTGTTTTATTGGCGGCGCAAGCGGATAAAAATAAGGCGCCTGCCGTCAGTAAGAGCAATTTTTTCATTTATTTAAAACTTCCTGTAATACGTGTAAACCGTTTTGAGCGGTGTTGCGGCCGAGTTCCTGTCTTACAACGGCGCAAACGCCTTCAATTTGCGCGGGAGTTACGCCCGCATTCATGGCAAGCCCCATGTGTGCGCGCAGCTGAGGGTTGACGTTGCCCAGCGCGGTTAAAAAAGAGACGGTGGCCAATTCCCGCTGTTTATCCGTCAGTACGCCGCGGGCGAAGATATCGGCGAATAAATGTTCTTTTAAAAACGTGTCTGTATCCTGAATAAACGCGGCGGGATGTGCGGGAATTGTTTGTTGGGCCATCAGCCGGGCTAAATTTTGGCGGCCGAGTTCGTACTTGTCCGTGCCGGCCGGAATGGCGGCGGGAGCGTCGCCCAATGCGTCTTGTTTACCTTGCCGGGCACGCTGATTTACCACTTTTTCCAGCGTGGCCGATGCATTCAAACAGCGCGGAAAGCCTGTGTAAGCGTATAGTTGCAGGACCATTTCTTTCAGTTCGTTTACTGTCCACCCTTCATTTAAAGCCCGATTGAAGGCTTCTTCCAGTTTGGGCAAATTCCCAACGGCGGCCGTTGCGGCGGCCGCAACAAAAGCCTGTTCTTTAGGTGTTAGATTTTTTTGGGCTTCTTTCCAGTTATATGCGTGCAGCGCACCCGAACCAATCAGTCCTGCTGCCATCATGCTTATGAGTTTTTTCATCAGTTTTATTCCTGTTATTTAGTTTCGTTGGCTGGTTTTAACGGACCGTAAAAATACGAGGCCGTGGCACCGCCGTCAATTAAAAAATCCGAGCCTGTAATAAACGCGCCCGCCGGGCCCATAATCAGTTCGGCCAGTGCGGCTACTTCGTCGGCTGTACCGGGGCGGCCTGCCGGGCACTTGGCAAACATATTTTTATAAAAATCACCGCGCGGGCCGTTAAATTCGTCCAAAGCCAGCGGGGTGACGATAATGCCGGGCGAAATGGAATTAATCCGCGCGCCGCGCTCGCCCCAGCGTACGGCCTCATACATGACGCGCTTGACGTTGCAGCGTTTTGCCATTTGATATGCGTGGAGCGTATTTTGAATGTTCTGCGGCTGCAGGCATGGTAATGCTAACAATTTTTCTGTGGGCGTTGTGGCCAGCAGTTCGTCTGTTTGCGCATCTAGGGCGGGCATACGATGCCCTGACTGGCTGGAAATGGTTACGCCGCTGCCGCCGGGTTTAATGATTTTCCCCACTTCTTCCAATAATACGGCGGTACCGTATAAGTCCACTTTCAAAATCGTTTCCACCGGGGCTTGGCTGGGGGATACTCCCGCGGCGTTGATAAAGTGGCTTACTTCGCCGTATTTTTTGGATTTATTAATTAAATTTAAAATGGAGTCTTTTTGCGAAATGTCGGTTTCAAAAGCTGATACATCAAAGCCCGCTTCATTCATAATTTGGGCTATGTGTTGGGCATTTTTTAGGTTTTTGTCGCCCAGAATAATTTTTTTGCCGTAACCGATGCGCCGTGCAATCGCCATGCCGATTTGTCCCGCACCCGTCCAAAATACTACGTCTTTCATAGATACCTCCCGCGTGAGAACCTCTTTTTATTATAAATGCTGGAGTTGGCTCTAAGTCAAGCAAAAAAGCGGGTTACTTTTTTAAGAAAAATCTGCGCGTGAGCAGTGCAAACAACGCTGCCAAGGCCAGATGTTGTGCCACGCAAGCGGCGGCGGAAGAAGGAAGAATGGCGAAGGTTTCCAAGAATAGCAGTTTACTGCATAGTTTTAACGCCCAGCAAGCGTATACGCCGTACGTACCTATGATAAAAAACAGTCCGCGGGTTAAGTGCCCAAACGGGCGGCGGGGCAGGTGCAGCCCTACGTGCATACCCGTCAGGATCAGCCCCCAGTACGACGCACAAAGATGTATTTTGCGCCAAACAAGCGGAACATCCAGTTGTAAAAAAGCAAATGTATTTCTGGATATAAGTACGCCGCTGTAAGCCGTTAGCAGCATGGCCGCCAGCAAGCCGAGGTTAATGGCAGCCCAAGCGGTGCGTTGTGGATTGTAGGGGCCGTGAAATAGGGCTGTATACCAACGAAAATTAAGCGCGTTGTGCAAGGCAAAAAGAATAAACAGAACAATGCCCAACCGTTCATGTCTCACAACTCCTGTCCAAGGGACGGCGAACATAACCAAAAGGAGGACGCTCATCAGCACGTCTACGGTAATTTTGGCCGTTTTTATGGTGCGCATGGCGTCCTCCGTTGTAAAATGATGTTATTTTATTTGTGTTCAAAATCACCCACCTGGGAAAGCCACGAGGCGAGTGCTTTTTTATTGGCTCCCAGCGAGCGGCCGGGGAACGTAACCGCCGGGGCGAAGGCTACATCCGGCAGTTGTTTTTTCATATCGATTTCGCAGTTTTGCATGCCACCGCCGTTGTTGGTAAAGAACGGCACAACTGTTTTACCTTTAAAATCGTACGATTCCAAGAATTTTTTTACCGCCGGGGCGGTGGATCCGCGCCAATTGGGCGAACCGACAAAAACCATATCGTATTGGGCCATATTTTTTACTTTCGAGGTAAGCTCCGGACGGAAGCCGTTGTCGAGTTCTTTTTGGGCCTGTGCGGTGTGGGCGGAATATTCCTGCGGATATTTATGCGAAGTGGTGATTTGAAACAATGTGCCGCCCGTTGCTTCGGCGATTTGTTTCGCCACGGCCTGCGTGTTGCCTGAATAGGAATAATACGCAATCAAGATTTTTTCGGGATTGACGGGGCCCGCTTTTTGCGCCGTTTGGCTGACGGCGGCCGGTGCGGCAGGTTCGGCCGGTTTGTTGCAGGCGGCCGCAGAAAGCATCAAAGTTGCCGACATTAAAATGCCCAGGATTTTTTTCATACGTTGTTCTCCTTATACGATATACGTTGATGAAAGTTTATTCCTGTCCGGTTATAATTCGGCAGTTGGAACCGGGGCGTTGGTGCTCGTCTTGGATAATTTGCCCAATGCTGCCAGCTCGGATGATTCCGCTTGCCGGATTCTTTACGCTTACGATATGGCCGCGTATATCGGCCTGCACGTCGCTGTATTCAAAGGACAGGTCTGTTTCTTGCATTGTACAATTTTTTAATACAAGGCCGCCAGCGTAGCACAGCGGTTGCGTACCGATCAGCGTGCAGTTAATAAACGTCAGGTTTTTGGAATACCACCCCAAATACTCGCCTTTGACTACGCTGTTTTCCACCGTGACGTTTTCCCCGTGCCAAAAGGCGTCTTTGGTGTTGAGTACGGAATCAACGATATGTACGTTTTTAACGTATTGGAACGAGTATTTGCCCTGCATGTTCAAGCGGGTAAATTCCATGTCCCGGCTGTGCATAAACGGATATTCCGATACCAGCGTGCAGTTTTGCATATTGAGTCCGCGGCAGAACCATCCGAATTCCTGCGAATTGATTTGACAGTTTTCCAGTTCGGAGGCGTCGCACTCGCGCAGCGCTTTAATGCCGCCGAGTTTGCTGGAAATAATACGGATATTCTTGTCATACCATAAAGCGGCGCGGCAGGTGTCGGTCATCTCGCAGTTTTCCAGCGTTGCGTTGTGCGCGTGCCACAGAGGGTAACGCAGGCGGAATACGCTGTTTTGTACGCGGATGTCGCGCGTTTCTTTTAAGGCTGATTCACCGTCCGCCGGTCCGTCAAACGTGCAATTAACGACGTCCGCGCCGCATACGCCGTACAGCGCGCGTTCTTGATCCAGGGTTAAATTTTCATACTTTTGCATATAAACGGGAGCGTTTTGTTAGCAGTTTTTTCCGGCTTGGTAGGCTTGTTGGTAAGCGGGCGTTTCTTTTACTTCGCCTTTTTGCCACGCGCCCACGCCGTAGATGACACCTTTTTCTCGCGTACCGTCCAGGCAGTCTTCGCTAAATCCGCGCAGGGCTTCCAAGGTGCGGGTCATGTTCTTTTTGCTGGAGTCGGCGGCGGTGACGATAAAGTAGAAATCTTTATTGGAAATTTCCGTATAGCGAGGGACGGTGCGGTCGATAAACGTTTTTAGTTGGCCGTCCATCGAATAAAAATAAACGGGTGTGGCCAGTACGATTACGTCTGCCCGCACCATTTTATCAAGCAGCGGTTTCATGTCGTCTTTTTGCACGCATTCGTGGGTATTATTGCATACGCCGCAGCCTAAACAATAGTTGATTTTATGCGCGGACAGAGAAATTTTTTCAGCGTCGTGCCCGGCGTCTTGCGCGCCTTTTAAAAATTGGTCGCAAAGCAAATCCGAATTGCCTCCTTTGCGGGGACTGGCGGAAATGATAAGTACTTTTTTCATAATTAATCCTCTTTTAAAAGCTTTTGTTCGCATGCGACGATTTTTTCGTCGTATATTTCAATTTTATGGTTCAAACGTTTCAGTACCGCCTGCATTTCTTTTATGCGCTCGGCTAAGGCGTTTCGCTCTTGAATCAACAGATTTTTACGTTTTTGCAGAGTGCGGTTGCCGCGGCGAAACAGGGCCACGTATTCGATTAATGTTTCGATGGAAAGCCCGGCTCCTCGCATGCATTTAATAAATTCCACCCAGCTGCAATCAACGGGAGTATAGTCGCGCACGCCGCTTTCTTTGCGGTGGACGGGGGGAATAAGCCCGACTTTTTCGTAATAACGAAGGGTGTCGGCGGGAAGGCCGTATTTTTCGCTTACTTCGGAAATGGTCATGAAAACCTCCTGTTAGAAATATTATAAAGTTTGGAGTTGGCTCCAAGTCAAGGAAAATTTTAAAAACCTTAAAAATGGTGGATTTCGGCCGTGCCCAAAAGACCCAAGGGGAGAATAGGTCCAAGTATTTGTGCAGGCATTTTTTGTAAAAAGTAAAATATAAATAATGAAAAAACTGCGCGTTTTATTTGTCGCCTGGGCGTTGTTTTGCGGGTGTTTTGCGCCCGCCCGCGTTTATGCGGGCGGAAGACTCCCTGTCCGCCTTGCCCGGCAAAGCCCAAAAGCCGTTGTCTCGTTGGATCGTCAAGCGTTAAGGAGTATCCAACAGGCCGCCGTCGTGCCCTTGCTGCGGCCGATTCCGGCGGTAAAAGCGGTTACTCCGGCTGTTTTAAATCCAGCTATTTCCCAGTCCGCCGCGTCCATAGTTCCTTTAATATCCGCTCCCGCATTATCGTCCCCCGGGTTGCGTCCGTTTACGCTTTCCTCGCCGGTTGCTTTTCCCGGTAAAGAAGCGGCTGACGCCGTGATTTTTGACTTAGACGGAACCTTGCTGGATTCCCTCTTCGCATGGGAACATTCCGGCACCAATTTTTTGCGCACGCAGGGCATTACGCCGCCGGAAGGATTGGATGAGCGGCTGGCGCAGATGTCGCTGATGGACGGCGCGCGCCTGATAAAAGAAATGTTTTCCCTGCCGCAGGAGCCGGAAGAACTGCTGCGTCTTACGCTTGAACCGATTCGCCGCCATTATCTGGAAGATATTCCCGCCAAACCCGGCGTGCCGGAAACGTTGCGCCGCTTAAAACTGCAAGGCGTTAAGTTGTGCGTCGCCACTGCTTCGGACGGCGAACTGGCGCGTGCGGCCTTGGCACGCTTGGAGCTGCTTGATTTGTTTGATTTTGTGCTTACGTGCGACGAGGTAGGCGTCGGCAAGCGTGATCCCCGAGTGTATGAAGAGGCCCTGCGCCGCTTGGGGACGGAAAAATCCCGTACGTTAGTGGCGGAAGACGCCCCGTATGCGTTGCAAACAGCGCACCGCGCCGGATTTGGAACAGTGGGCGTGGCCGACCCGCACACGCCGGCCGACGGAGTGCGCCAAATACTGGAACAGGCCGACTATTACGTAAGTGACTATCTAAACGGTGTTTTTAAAAAATAGAATTTACGCGTTGCTGCCCGGGCGGGGACCCAAATATGTAAGGACGGTTTTTAACCGTCCTTTTTTTATGCCGAAATAACCTTTTTTTGCGTTGGCCGGGGAAGCAAAAAAACGTATATTAATAAAGAAGACTTGCTATACATCAGGAGGGGAACAACCTATGTGGGAAAAAGACATCAACATTGACGAAGTTCGCGAAATTCGCAGCCGTACGACCGTTTATTTCGGCGTGGGCGCCATTGGCAAAATTGCGGATATTTGCAAAGATTTGAAAGCCAAAGGACTCGATAAAATTATCGTAATGACGGGCCGCGGCGCATACAAAAAAACGGGCGCGTGGGACCATGTGGTAAAAGCGTTTGAAGACAACGGGATTTCTTACGTCCATTACGATAAAGTAACTCCCAACCCCAATACCCACCACGTCAACGAAGCTGCCAAAATGGCGTTGGATTTCGGCGCCAAAGCGATGCTGGCTATCGGCGGCGGTTCCGCTATTGACGCGGGCAAAAGTGTGGCTATTTTGATGAAATATCCTGGCAAAACCGCCGAAGAACTTTATGAGTTTCAGTTTACACCCACCGAAGCCGCTCCCATTGTGGCCATTAACTTAACCCACGGCACCGGCTCCGAAGCCAACCGCTTTGCGGTGGTGACTATTGAAGAAAAAGATTTTAAACCCGCTATCGCCTACGATTGCATCTATCCGATGTACTCTATCGACGACCCCGCCTTGATGACCGGCCTGTCCGAAGACCAAACCCGTTACGTGTCTATTGACGCGGTAAACCACGTGGTGGAAGCCTCCACCACCAAGGCCACCTCTCCGTATGCGATTGATTTGGGTATTTCGGTTGTTAAACTGGTGGCGGAATATCTGCCCGTCGCGCTAAAAGACCCGAAAAATTTGGAAGCGCGCTACTTTTTGGCTTATGCGGCGTTGATTGCCGGTATCAGCTTTGACAACGGTCTGTTACACTATACGCACGCTTTGGAACATCCTCTTTCCGGCGTGAACCCGAACTTGACCCACGGCTTGGGTCTGGCCATGTTGCTGCCCGCCGTGATAAAGAATATTTATCAAGCCAAACCCGCCACGTTGGCCGATTTGCTCGCGCCGATTGTACCGGGCCTGACCGGATGTGCTTGCGAGGCCGATAAAGTGGCCGCGGGAGTGGAAAAATGGCTGTTCTCGGTCGGTTCCACTCATAAACTGGAAGACGAAGGCTTTAAAGCCGAAGATGTGGATAAACTGGTGGAACTGGCGTTTAACACGCCGTCTTTGGGCGGGCTGTTGTCCATCGCTCCCACTGAAGCCACAAAAGACGCGGTCCGCGCGATTTATACCGAATCGCTCAAACCGTATAACAAATAAACCGTTTGTTTATTCAAAAAACCCCGCCGCTATGGCGGGGTTTTTGTGATACTGGAAATAGGGGCTTTAATCGGTTGGGGGTTACTCTCCTGCGTATTCTTTTCGTGGGGAGTTGAGCTTAAATAAACGTGCCAAAAAGCGGGGCGAACAGCCCGGCTGTATATGTTTGTTGTATTTTTAATGGCGGGGCTGGCTAGCGCTTTTGGGATAAGAGAACTTTTTGTAACAGTTCCTCTTGTGTTGTGCGGTATGCGCGCGTATCAAGGGAATTTATTAGGAGGGCGGGTGTTTTTTGTCATAGGTATAGTTTTAGTGGTTATGGGTTGGCGCGGCGGTCCGCCAAAAAGGCGTTGTGGAGTGATTGTCTGCTGTTTTTGGGAGTGGTTTTATTGTTGGCGGGCATACTGGATTATTTGGGGTTGATTCCGTCTCCGTTCCATGCAATTCCACTGCCTGATGCTGAGGAATGGTAATTCAACTAATGGAGTATGCGGTTGCCTCGGACGTATTCAAAAAATTGTTTTACGCGCGCGTCGCACAATACGTCGCGCACCATAATATCTTTTTTTAAGTGTACGCCTGCTAAGGTGCGGCAGCGGCTTAATGCTACATAGGTTTGTCCCGGTGCAAAAGCCCCTCGTCCGATATCCAAATAAATGTTGTCAAACGTAAGCCCCTGCGATTTGTGAATCGTAATCGCCCACGCCAATTTAAGCGGATATTGTTTAAAAAATCCTTTTACATTAGGTTCCAGTTTTTGCGTAAGCGGATTAAATTCGTACTTTACGTCTTCCCACACGTGCGGTTCCACTTTATAGACACAGCCTTTTAATTCCACTTTAATAAAGTCCGGCCCCAAATCGTATACGGTGCCGATGTCCCCGTTTACCCAGTCGTCATCGTTGACAAGCATCATAATTTTGGCGCCTTTTTTTAATTTCAGCGTTTGTTCGGCGGGGGTGGTTTTCTTTTGAAAGCTTTCGTCCGCCGCCGCGGGATAGGCAAATTCTTCGCCGGGCAGCATGGATAAATAATGTAAATTCCGCCATGCGGCTTCGCGGTTGGTGGGGGCCAGAATAATGCAGTTTTCAAATTTTTCGGGCAGTTCAAACGTTTTGCGCGTGTTGAGCAGCGCGTCCAACTCCGGCTGGGTGACGCGTCCTTCGCGGATTAAATTTAACAGCCGCGCAAAATCCGGGTCCGCTTTCTGGCGGAAAATGCGTTTGAGTTCAAATACTTCCGTGGGCAGGCGGCGCAGCACCTGCGCCTCAAAGAAATACGGGCTGGCATATACTTGCCGGAAATAATCAAACAATCCGCCGGAAGCTTGTTCTTCCACGGGCGGCAGTTGGAACAAATCTCCAAACAGCACGATTTTTTTCCCGCCGAAAGGTTCGTCTGAATGGGTGGAAATTTGGAGGATATGGTCGATGGCGTCGAGCAAGTCGGCGCGGAGCATGGAGGCCTCGTCAATAATAATGGTGTCCACCACGTCGACGGTTTTGCGCGGCAGCCGTTTTAGGTTGCTTTTATCAAGCAGATTGCCCGGTTTTAAATGGAAAAAAGAATGTACTGTTTGCCCGCGTACGTTGATGGCCGCCAGACCCGTCGTCGCTAAAACGACGGTATTTTGCCCCGAATGTTCGGCAAAATACCTAAGAAGCGTGGTTTTGCCCGTACCCGCGCGTCCCGTTATAAAAATAAGCGGCTTAATAGGCGGCTGGGCTTCCAGCAGGGTAAGCGCGTCTTTAAATTCGTCGGTTAAAATAATGGAAGATTCATTGGCGGACATACTTTATTATAGCAATTCGGTGGGAGAGGACTAATCTCTTTTTGGGGGAGAGGAAAAACCCGTTTAATTTGTAAGATATAGATATGGAACATGCAATTTTAACGGCTTTATTTTTAAGTTTTTTGGCCGGGGCCGCCACTTCGGTGGGCGGCGCGCTGGCGTTTGTAATCAAGCGAGAGAATTTGTCCGTTCTTTCCCTCGGGCTGGGGTTTTCCGCCGGCGTGATGTTGTACGTTTCGTTTATGGAAATTTTACCCCAGGCGGCCCATTCCCTTTCCGCTTTGTACGGGGATAAGCCGGGCCAGTGGCTGAGTACGGGTATTTTTTTCGCCGGGATAGTGACGGCGTGGCTGATTGATACTCTGCTGCCTTCTCACCACGTGGAAGAACATACGCTTGATAAGTCCTCCAAGCTCAAACATTTGGGTTTGTTTACCGCGCTTGCGTTGGCCGTGCATAATTTTCCGGAAGGGCTCGCTACGTTTATGGCGTCTATGCAGGATGCCGCACTGGGGGCTTCCATCGCCGTGGCGGTGGCCATTCATAATATCCCGGAAGGCGTAGCCGTGGCGTTGCCCGTTTATCACGCCACCGGCAGCCGCGCGAAGGCGTTTTGGTACAGTTCGCTTTCCGGCATGGCCGAGCCCGTAGGGGCGTTGGCGGGCTTTTTTACGTTGCGCTCATAGTTGGGCGGCGCGGCGTTTGGCGTGATGTTTGCGCTGATCGCCGGGATTATGACGTATATTTCGCTTGACGAACTGCTTCCCACCGCGCACGAATACGGCGACGGGCATAAAGTGATTTGGGGCGTCGTTGGTGGGATGATGGTGATGGCGATTTCTCTTCTTTTGTTCTAATAAACAAGCTCCCGTTTTGCGGGAGCTTGTTTTGGGATTGCGTTTTTAAAAAATCAGCGGTGCCAGCCAGAACGAAATAATCATACCCAGCGAGTAACTGGTTACGTTCATGGTGACGCTAAGGGTAAGGGCGTCTTTGAACGGCATTTTACGAGGGTTCATCAAGCGAATAATCAGGGCTTCGGCCAGCAGACAGAACAGCCATAAGAGGGCTGTTTCTTTTACAAACTGGACGAAAATTACCCATGCGGCGGCTGTTGACAGAATGTTCCCCGCTACTACACTGTACAAAATGGTAAACGGTTTTTGCGTGTAGATTAAGTAGGCCAACGCCGCCAGCACTTCCAACACTAAAATAATCACCAGCGATACCCACGCGTCCGTCCGCGCCCACGAGGCTGTGCCGGGGATGACTTCCGTCGGGTGGACGGTTAAATCGTTTTCGTTTACGTAAACGTTAAAGCGGGAGCGGAGGGAATCGGGCGCCGGAAAGATGTTGCTTTCGCGTTTGGAGCCGTCTTCAAAAGCGATGATAAGCTTTTGGAAATTGTCGTATTCGTATGCCACGGAAAAACACGTACCCGGGCCGCAGTACAGTTTTTGGATGCCGTAATGCCCCAAAGGTGCGCTTTGGATGCATTGGTTGTCGGCGCATTGGATTTGCTCGCTGTAGACGGGGTCAATCAGCGGTTTGGCCTGGGTGTTGTATATGAAGGAAAATTCCATCTCAGGCTTGGGCGAAACGTTGGCCCATAAAGGGGCAAACGCACATAAAAACGCAATAAAAACGAGTAATTTTTTCATTTTTTTACCTGGTATTCTTTATT
>CAYUAA010000016.1:0-15479 GCA_964442585.1 uncultured Elusimicrobium sp.
GATTTATCCCCCAGAACCCTTCGATTTACCCCCCGAACGGTTCTGAACAAAGCCCTAGGCACATCCCCTAGGGCTTTTTTATTTTTGTTTTTTGGAAAAAAGTAAAAATAAAAAACCACCTCTTTCAAGGTGGTTTTTAAACTTTACGTTTTTCTCTTACAGAGAAATCGCGCTCACCGGGCAGTTTAGCTAAAAACTTGCATTCTGCCCCGCGCTTTTCTCTTACAGAGAAATCGCGCTCACCGGGCAGGTGCCGGCGCAGGCGCCGCATTCAATGCATTTGGTGTCGTCAATTTTTCTTTTGCCGTCCACTTCGCTGATGGCGGCCACGGGGCAGGCGGATTCGCAAGCGCCGCAGTTGATGCAAACTTCCGGGTTAACTTTGTAAGCCATGGTTATATCTCCTATATATAGTAAAACTATATTTAGATTATACAAAAAATGGACGGTTTTGAGGTCCCCCCGTCGAAGACAAGGGCTTGCCAAACGGGGATGAATAGTAGTAAAATAAAAAGTAAGGATTAACTAACTTTTATGCAAAAAGAAAATTTCCGCACTTTACATCAATTAAAACCGGGCAATACCGCCCAAATCCGCGAGATTCAAACCGACGCCAAAATGGCCGAAAAACTTGCCGCCATGGGTTTGGTGCGAGGGCAGTTTGTTACGCGTAAAAAAGGTTCCAGCCCCGTGGTGATAAGCGTTTCGGGCACCGAGGTTGCCATCGGGCGCGAAACCTCCAAAAAAATTCTCGTTACATCCAAAAAAAATACGTTTTTGTTGGCGGGCAACCCCAATGTGGGTAAAAGTTTGATTTTTTCCCGCCTGACGGGGATTGGTATTATTTCGTCCAACTTTCCCGGCACGACCGTGGGGCTCAATTACGGCCAAACGCAGTTTAACGGCGAATCGTACGATATTATCGATATTCCCGGCCTCTACCGTTTGGAAGAAGAATGGCTGATTGAAGGAAAAAAACGCAATTTGTTTAAGGATTTGGAGTACGATTTTGTCGTCTGTGTGGCGGACGCGTCGCACCTGGAACGCAATTTGTATTTTGTGCTGGAAATTTTATCTCTTAGAAAACCCGTCATTTTAATGCTTAATAAATTTGACGAAGCCCAGCGCAAAGGGATTCATATTGACGTAAAAACTCTTTCAAAAATGTTAGGTATTCCCGTCATCCCCACCGTAGCCACTACCGGCGAAGGGTTGAAGGAACTGGCCGAAGAGGCGTACCAACTTTCGGAACGGACGGAAACGCGTTCGCAGCTGGTGGTGCCGCAAGCGCCGGAAGAAAAATGGAACATTATCGGGCGCATTATCCAAAAGGTACAGACGGTAAAACACAAACACGCCTCGTTTTGGGAAAAATTGCAAGGTTGGGCCACCACTCCTGCCACCGGGCTGCCGATTGCGTTTTTGGTGCTGCTCGCTTCTTTCTTTTTAGTGCGTTTCGTGGGTGAGAGTATTATCGATTTTGTGGATCCGTTCTACGAAAACTATTACGTACCATTCCTGGAGAATCTGTTTGGCTCCTGGAAAGACAATTTTCTGGGCCTGATGTTACTGGGCGACGGCGGCGAACATTATTTCGGGCTGCTTACGGACGGGCTTAAAATTGCGCTTGTGGACGTAATGTCCTATGTATTGGCGTTTTATGCGCTTTTGGGTTTTTTGGGCGATTTGGGGTATCTTCCCCGCTTGGCCGTACTGTTGGACGGTATTTTGCACAAAATTGGCCTACACGGGTACGGCTCGCTGCCCATTATGCTGGGGTTTGGCTGTAAAGTGCCGGCCGTGATGGGCATCCGCGTATTGGAAACGCGCCGGGAACGTATTATTGCGTTGGCTCTCATTTTGGTGCTTGCCCCGTGTATTTCGCAAACGGCCATGATTATTTCCGTTTTATCCCCCTACGGCTTAAAATATATGCTGATTGTGTTCGGCGCACTGTTTATTAACGGAATTTTAGCCGGTACTATTCTTAATAAAATGATGAAAGGCGAAACTCCCGAACTGTTTATGGAAATTCCTTCCTGGCAGATTCCGCAGTTGCGTCCGCTGGCGCGGAAGTTGTGGATTCGCATGAGAGAGTACCTGTGTGATGCGCTGCCGCTTATCCTAATTGGTATTTTATTTGTGGATTTAATGCAATTGTCCGGCGTGACGGACTGGGCGACCCGGCTTTCGCGCTGGCCGGTGGAAAAACTGCTCGGTCTTCCGGGTGAGACGACGCCTCTGTTAATTTTAGGCTTCTTGCGCAAGGACGTATCGATTGCGCTGTTGGATCCGTTCCACCTTGCGCCGCAGGCGTTGGTGGTGGCGTGTGTGTTTATGTCGATGTATTTGCCGTGCGTGGCGACGTTTTTCGTCATGCTGCGCGAAAGCGGTTGGAAGGATTCGTTTAAAGTAATCGCGCTGACGCTTTGTTTGGCGTTTTTGTCAGCGGGCGTGCTTAGAATGATTTTGATGTAGAGTTTTTTCAAACAATAAAAAACGCCCCGGTTTAAGCCGGGGCGTTTGCCTTTAAAAGCCGATTATTTTACACCAATCTTTTGTAGCGTTTGAGTCGTTATGACAGACGATATTGTTTACACTCGGGTCTATATAATTGCTTTGATAAGCGGTTGTGTACAGTTCGTATTTGTTACACGGTCTTCTGATTGCCGTGATATATTGTCCGTCCATCCAATTTTATGTTGTTGCATATTGTTCTCCTTGAGTATCTGTTTTTGGAAAACATCCGGCAACAAAAAACGGTTGGTATGGCTGAGCTTCTTGCAGTAACCCAAACCATAACAGCCGTGGTTTGCCACCCCGTAAGGGTGGCAAACACTCGGCATAAAACAACTTAATCCGTAATCGTATAGCTGCCGTAGCGGCCGATGTCTACCGGCATGGGAATTTCGGTACCCAGCGGGCCTTCAAAATACATGGTGCCGGACAAATGGTAATCCAGCGTGCCGCTGCTCATGCTGATAAGCCCCAAAATCTTTTTGCTGAAGGTGGCCATGGGCACGGTTACTTTGGCTTTGGCGTTTTTGACGGAGTTGGGTTCGATGCGGATGTCTTTTAACGTGATGTCGGCCATGTAATCGTCGTTTACGGTCAGTTTTCCTTCAAAGCGTTTTAACGAAGCGGCCTGTTTTTTATTGGCGTTGGTAATGGATACCACGACGTCAAAATCCAGCGAAGTCAAATTGTATTCCGTCAGTTCCACGCTTTTAAGCGCAAATTTGCAGTTGGCTAAATTTTGCGCTTCCTGTATAGTGGAGCACGCGGTAAACAGAAGGGCGGCAAACAGGCAGAAAATCAGTTTTTTCATGTATCCTCCAAAAATTTTATTCCCGCCCCTATTAGGCGGACATAAAATAATTGTATAATAAAATAAGCATTTTATGGAGAATTTATGAATCCCTTACAACAAAAAATTTATAATCGTTTTATCCGTTACGCGGCTGTTGAAACCACCAGTGACCCTGCCAGCAAATCCATTCCCAGCACTCCTTCGCAGATTTCGTTTGCGCATATGCTGGCCTCCGAAATGAAAACCATCGGTTTTCAGGAAGTGGAAGTGGACGAGTTTGGCATCGTTACCGGCCTGCTGCCCGCTAATACGGATAAGAAAGCTCCGGTTATCGGCTTTTTGGCGCATATGGATACGGTGTGCGATTACAACGGCAAAGACGTTCGTCCCGTTCTGCACGCCAATTATGACGGCGGAACGCTTACCATTAACGCCGAAAAGAATATGTTTCTATCGCCCGAAACCGCCCCGAATTTGAAACTTTGCGCGGGTGATGATATCATCACTGCGGACGGAAATACGCTTTTAGGCGGGGACGATAAAATCGGCATCGCCATTATTATGACATTGGCTGAATATTTAACCGCTCATCCGGAAATTAAACACGGCCCGATTAAAGCCGCGTTTACCATTGACGAAGAAATCGGCACCGGCATCGGTTATTTTGACGTGGAACGCTTCGGGGCGGATTTCGCTTATACGGTGGACGGCTCCAACCTGGGCGAAGTGGACTGCGGTAATTTTAACGCCGATGCGGTAACCGTCCGTATTACGGGCAAATCCTGCCACCCGGGCTCGGCCAAAGGGTTTATGGCTAATCCCGTGCGTATTGCGGCGGATATCGTTTCTTCCTGGCCGGAAGACAAACTGCCTGAAACCACCGACGGCGAAGACGGTTTCGTGCTGTTTAAAGATATTGAAGGCGGTTTAGAGAGCGCCACTGTAGGCGGCATCGTGCGCGAACACGACTTGGCCAAGTTCGAGCATTTCAAAGTAATGTTGCAGGAATTGGTAGAAGAAAAACGCAAAAAATATCCGTCCGCCAAAATTGAAGTTTCGTTTAAAGAACAATACCGTAATATGCGCGAAATTTTAAAACAGCAGCCCCAAGCCATGGAACTGTTGGAAGCGGCCTTGAAAGAAAATAAAGTGGATTACCGCTTGACGCAGGCTCGCGGCGGGACGGACGGTTCCCAGCTTTCTCTGCGCGGATTGCCTACTCCTAACCTGTTTGCCGGGTACGAAAACCCGCACGGCCCGTACGAATGGGTCAGTATGAATTGGGTGGAAAAGGCGTTCCACGTATTGGAAAGTGTGGCGAAAAACGCCGTAAAATAAGCCGTATTTTTTAGAACTAAATATCCCCCCGGTTTTTCTTTGGACCGGGGGTTTTATTTGTATCTTTGCAATATCATGTGCTTTCAGCCTGGGCGTTTTATTTGCATTCTAATTTCCGGAGAGATTTTGGCCTTCGGGATTTTTATAGATTTTCCGGTTTGTTCTGGGGGCTCCTTTGCTAAAATTTCGTATTTTTGCCGGAGATGCAATTTCGGGCTATTAGCGTGTTCGTTTATAGAATATCGGGCGGATTTTCCCCCTTTTTGAGGGAGAGGCGTTGCTTTCTTCTCGCAGTGGGATAAAAAGTTTATCCTTGGTTTTAAAATGCAGTGCTGTTTATTTGCCCGGAGATATGCCTGTTCGCTTTTTACCAACAGATAGCGGGATTAACCCAAAAGAAAAAACTGTGCTCGTCTTTTCGGGTCTGTTACTTCGTTTGCATTTCTAAAAATTTTTTGTATGCCGCATTTTGGGCGGGCTGTATCTTTGCGGCCGGTATTATTTTCCTTTGACGCGGAATATTTTTCCATCCGGCTTTTTGTGCCGCGCTCCGGTTCCCCGCCGCGCGGTATTTTCCCATTAAAAACCCCGGCTTCAGTTTGGAAGCCGGGGTTCTTTAAACTGTTTTGTTGGGTTTACATCGCGCCTTGGTTGGCAGAGTCCAACAAGTTTTTAGCGTCGGAAATGGTGGGATCTAACGCTTTCGTTACCGTGTTATAGTTAAAGCGGTAAGAAATTTTGAAGCTTTGCGGATTCTCCGGCGGAACTTTTACCAAGACGGAGTAATTGTCCGGGTCTACGGCCGTGGAGATATCCCACGTAATTAAGGCCTGGGCGGCCGGGTGTTTGGCTTCAATAAATTCCTTCAGCGTAAAACCATTGACGAGCGGATAACTTTGTACTTCGGCCAACGCCGCATCCATCGGGTTTACGGCCGCCTGTTGCTGGGGCAGCGTAGTGGGTTCAACGGTTTGTGGTTCGTCATAGAGCATTTCGTTCATTTGGTCCTGACGGGCGGCCATTTGTTCCGCTTGCGCTTTGTTGGAGGCTAAGAGGTTGAATTGCGCCGGAATCAAGTTCATAAACGCCAGCATACCGTAAATGAGCGCGGCCAAAATAAGGGCTACCAATACGCCCATAACCATTTTGGTTTTGCCGGCGGGTTTAAGGTCGGCGGCTTTTAAATCGTGCTGGGCGTTGATGTCGTCGTCCAAACCTTCGATTTGGAGGCGTTCGGACTGGGCCGGTTCCGGCACCATGGGCACGGTTTTAATATCCAGCGTCGCGCCGCGTTTGCTTTTGATGGTGTTTTCCAAAATTACCTGGGAGACTGTTTCCTGCGAAGCGGCGCTTTCCTGGGCGGTAGGTTCGGGCGCTTGCTGGGTGCTGGAAACGATTTCGGTAAACGCGTCAGCCGCTTTTTCAGGCTGGGCGGATGCCGCCGGGTTGTTAAACTGCAGGTCGGTCAGTTCTTTAGGCAAAGAATTGTCGGTCTGGGCGGGCGGAACAAAGTCCGAAATCAGGTACGTGGATCCTTCTTTTAATTCAATTTCCGTTAAATCGTTGGGGTTGGCTACAGGAAGCGGCTGATCCGCCGTTTGCTGTCCGATAGAGTCCAAAGACGGAATCGCCTGGTCTTCGACCGGCGTTTGAACGGGGGCCTGCTGGTGTTGCGCCGGGTTGATGCCGAAAAGCTGTTCGACGGATTGTTCATTTTGGGCGCGTTCGGTGAACGCGTCTTTCAAGTCGGCGTCCGTAATAATTACGCCTTCGGGTTGCTCAGTTTTTGCTCCGGGGACGAGTTCCTGCAGCGTAGCTTCTTTTTTATCTTGTTCTTCGAAGACCGCGTCTTTTACACCCATGTCGTCAAGCGACGGAATGCCGTCCGCCGCGGTTTGAACGGGTTGGGCGGCTTGGACCGGTTCGTCCGCCGGCATTTGGGCGGCGGGAAGGACTTCTTCGGTCACTTCAGGCTGTTTGGCGTCCGGCGCGATGCTAAGTGCGGGAACGTCGTTTTCTTCAAAATTGAGCGGCTGGACGGTTTCTTCGTTTTGTTCTTCTTTCTTGTCGCCCATCGCGGCCAGCGCGGCCGCACCCGCGGCAATAGCGGCGGCTCCGGCGGCCAGTTTTAACGTGTTGGATTTTTTCTCTTCCTGTTCTTCTTGTTTTTCTTTGATTACTTGGTCGAGCACGTTTTCTTGGGGTTCGGCGCTGACGGTAAATTCGGAAACGAAAGCTTCTTTGGCGGCTTCGTCCACGGCCGGAGCTTCTTCGGCGGCTTTTAAGGCGCCGTCGAGTTGAGCCGTTTCTTTTTTGAGCGCTTCGGCCTGAGCGGCTAACGCTTGGGCCTGGGCAGGCGTAAGCAAATCTTGGAAAGTGCTTTCTTTTTCTTCCTGGGTTTGCTCCACTACCTGGGCGTTATATAAAGAATCCATGGCCGAGCTGAGCACCGCTTCTTCGCCGGATAAATCGCCTTCAACGGAATCTCCCAAATCGACGGGGCCGAGCATGTCCACCGGCTGTTCCTGGGGCGTGTTGGCGGCTGCCACCAAGTTTTCCGCTTGGGAAACCAGGCTGGCCGTATTGGTGATTAACGCGTCTTCGTTTACTTCGGGCGTTAAATCGTGTTGGGTAAGGGTGATGGTGTTGCTGTGCGCGTCTTCCTGCGGCGGGACGTAAGCGTCCGCCGGGCGGGTGTTTTCGCGCGCCTGCTGGGCGGCGGTGACGGCTTCTTCCAATTTGGTTTGCATGCCGTCGAGTTTGGTTTGCATGCCGGAAATTTGGGCGGTCAGCGCATCGAGCTTGCCCAGTAAAAGCGCGGCCAAGCTTTCGTCCGCCGCGGAGGCGGAAGCAGCCGGCTGCGCATGTTGGGTTTGCGCGGGCGCGGCTTCGGCGGGAGCCGCCGCGGGCACTTGGTCAAATTCAAAAACGGAAGATGCTTTCGCCCATTCCTGGTTGCCGCTGTTTGCGGCGTCTTCGGCGCAGATCAGCGTATCCGGGGTAAAGCCTTGCAGCGTTACCAGTTTTTCTTCTTCAAAAGGACCCTCTACTTTGTCGCTAATATAGACCCAATATCTCATTATTTTTCACCCTATAAGCATAAATATAAAACGGCACGATAACAGCATAGCAAATTATGCCGTAATTTAACAACTTTTTTTATTTGGCGCGTTACGCGTTGGCGTCTGCGCGCGCCTGTTTGTACATATTAAGCAGGTTGTCCAGCTCTTCTTTTCCGGCTTTTCTCGTCTGAATATTGGAGAGCATATCCGTCATCAGTTCCAAGGACGAACCGTTTTCTAACATATCCAGTACAAATTGCGAAATCCTGCGGTTGTAGGTTCCGTTTAATTCTCCCACCAACGTGCGCAGGGCAAAAACGTGTTTTTCCCGGTCGGATTTCCAAAAGGTGTACGGCGCCAAATTTTCTTCAAAAAACTTCAAAATTTCTTCTGCGGGTTTGGTGCCCAGGTAGCTTTTCATCAGTTCCGGGGCCAGGCCTTGCGTGAGTGTTTGGGCTTTTAAATCGCGCAGGTATTGGGCTTGTTTGGCGGCTTCTTCGTGGCTGAGCGAGCCTAAAAGCACTTTACAAGCCAGTTCTTTATTGTCTTTGGGGTCGGCGCAGTAGGGAAGCGTTTGCAGAATGTCTGCCATTTCCCGCTCCAGCTGTACGTAGGTTTTTTTACCGCCGAAGCGTTCGGCCAAGTCGTATTCATAGCCGGCGTAAAGGTCTTTTTTGGATAAGTTTTTGCGCAACAGTTCGCGGCCTGTGCGCAGGGCGGCTTTTTGGCCGGCGTTTTCAAAGCTGTCGGCTGTGCCGTCCACCAGCACCCGTACGGCCAGGCCCAGGTTTTCGCGCGGGTCCGCCACGTGCGGCAGTCTTTTGAGGACGCTTTCAAATGTGTGGGCAATATCGGCCGGCGATTTGGCTTTTAAATAGCGGCAGGCGATAATCATTAAATCGTCTTCCAATATGCGTCCCTCGAGCAGTTTGGATAAAAGCGCGGTGTCCTGCGCGTCTTTGGGCGTAATGTGGCACAGCATGGCGCGCGCGGTGAGCGAGGCGCACAGACGTTCATCCGGGTTTTGTTTAAGCAGTTGTTCCATTAAGCGGCGCGATTCCAGCTTGAAAGAAACGCTGGCCGGACGCGTGTATAAATTTTCCAGTTCCGCCGTCAGTTTAACGGACAAACCATATTTGTCGGCGAATTTAAAAACTTCTTTGCGGTTTTGTTTGGCGGTTTTGTCCGAATTGGCCAGCAATTCGTCCGCCTTTTGGAGCAGAATGTTGACGGCGAAGAGGGCTTTGTCTTTATCGGGCATGTCTTTATCTTGCACGTCTTTTAAAGCGGCGGCGAATTCTTCGTCAAAATATTTGCGGGTACAGAAGGAAGCGTACACCTCCAGCAGTTTGGAAGTGTCTTTGGCAGGCACGTCCAGCGCGGAGCAAAGTTCGGTGATAGAGGTAGCGTTGTTGTAAATACGCAGTTGGCGCAGGGCGGCGTTGAGGGTGATTTCGTCAAGCAGAATTTTGGCGGTAGTGGTGTCGGCCATGGGCGAATCGGAATTTAGGCGCGCGGCGATGTCGGCGATGTCCTGTTGCAGCTGGGACAGCGTTTTTTTGTTTTCCAGCGTATAGACCACTTTGGCGGCGTAATCGTCGTTAATATTGGGGAGCATGTTGTAAATGGTGCCCAGCATGCCGCTTCTTTTATTTGTTTTGTCGCTCATACATTCTCTCTAACAAGATTTTAAAAACGTATTAATTTGTTTTTCCAGTTCGGCCGCGCGGTCCGGATGGGTGATATAGGCCTGATTGGCGCGGATGTTTTCCACCGCGCAGCGTACGCACGCTTGAAGCAGGTGCTTGGCGCAGGCCATATCCGATAAAATAATATCAGCCACGCGGTCTTTGATGTCGGCCACTTCTTTCAACGCGCGCACGGCGGCTTTGGCCGTGTCCGCGGGAACGCAGGCGGCATGCCACAGGGCGTCCTGTACGGCGGTCTGCCGGCCCGGGTTATCCTTAGGCAGTTTTTGGACGGTTAAAAACGCCGCATAAGCTTCGCCGTCTTTTTTGATATAGTTTTTCAGTTCGTTTTTTAAGGACGCAAAACGGTTTAAACTTTGCGTGAGGGCGGGTTTATCCTCTTGCGGCGTGGCTTTGCGTTTTAAAGTGGTGCCCACGGCCATCATGGCAAGCGCGCATCCGGCGGCACCCGTTTGGGCGGCGGCGGCCCCCCCGCCCGGGGTCGGGTCGGACGAGGCCAATGCTTCTATAAATTTATCTGCGGCGGTATACCATTCCATGGGCAAGCTCCTACATGATGGTGCCGGATTCCAAATCTTCGTATTTTTTAATACGAAGCATTTTTAGGCGGTCTTCGTCGATGCCGGTGCGGCTGAAGAACACGTGTTCAATGGCGCTGGCGGGCATGATGTAGCTGCCGCGTTTGACCCCTTTGGGATCCGTCTTAACGCCGAGCCATACGCAGAAGGTGGTTAAATCTTTAAAATCTTTCATTTCCAGTTCGGCCGCGGCGCGTTGGAGTTTTTGCGCTTCGCCGAACCCTCCCGTAATGGCGGCGGAGTGAAAGCCGCAGTTTTTGGCGGCTACAATATCGCGGTGGGTGTCGCCGATGACGTAGACGTTTTCCGGCGCGATTTTGGTTTTAAATTTTTTCTCCGCACGTTTGACGGCCGCCTGGAGCATTTCTTCGCGGGTGTGGCCGTCTTCGCCGTAACCGCCCACGGTAAAGAATTTGCCCAGTTTACTGGGTTCAAGTTTTAGTTTGGCGCCTTCTTCCAGGTTACCGGTGCCAAGGCCCAAAATAACGTCTTTTTCTTTGGACAAAAGCGTCAAAAATTTTTCCACGCCGGGCATGATGTCGTAGCGTTTGCAGCGTACGGAGGCGTGCACTTCCTGCGGCAGAAGTTCTAAGTATTTGGCTTTCATTTTTTTCATGTCCGCGGCGGTGGGTTTTTTGCCTTTTTTAACGAGAGAGTAGACGATGGCGAAATTGTCCGTATCCGTGCGGCCGGAGATAAGGGAATGTTCAAATTCCGGCTTGACGCCGTAAAGTTCTTCGATGGCTTTGGTAAGCGCTGTGCGGCCGCAGCCGCCGGCGTTGACGAGCGTTCCGTCCAAATCAAATAAAACGAGTTTTTTCATTTCTTATCTCCTTGTTGTTTGACAATGCCGGTTACCACATAGGCCCCGCCTACGGCGAGAATCATCCCCAGCACTTTATATATCGAAATTGTGTCCTGGCCCAGGCAGACGGACAAAATAAACGTCATTACCGGGTAGGATAAAATAATGGCGGTGGCTTTGCCCAGGTCCATATTGCGGATGGCCCGGTACCAATACGTATTGCCTAAAAAATAGTTGATAAAAGCGCACAAAACAAGCATGCTCCACAGGGTTGCGTTGCTTTGGAACATAAGCGGCCCTTGGAAAAACGCCAAATACGCAACCAGTACGGCAAGCGCGGGCGCGGCAAACAGCGCACGGGCGGCGGCGATGAGCGGCGGCTCCATATGCGCGGGCAGTTTTTTGGCGAAAATATGGCTGAGCTGGAACATCCACAAACAGCCGATAATCATTAAATCCCCTTTTAACTGCAGAGAAATCCCCGCCTGCCATAAAAGCATGCCTACCCCCAAAATAATCAATACGGAGCCCCCAATTTGGCGAAGGGTGGGGCGTTCTTTTAAAATCAGATCCGAGAGCAGGAGCGAGTAGATAATTTCGAACTGGTTTAAAATTGATGCGTTGACAGGCGTTGTATAGTTAAGTGCGACCATAAATACCGTCATGGGGAGCGCAGTGCCGAAAGTGCCCATCGCCAGGCATTGAGGCCATACTTTTTTATCGGTTAGAATTTTCCAACGGCTGTTTTTTAGCAGATACGGCAGGAACATGACTCCGGCCGCCGCACACGCCGCCAGCAGAAATAACGCCGATGTAACGTACGGCACCGCCGCTTTGCCAATAACTAAATTGGCGGCGGTGGCGAACCAGGCAATCCAAATAGCGATAATGGGCGAAATATTAAACATTATTTATATTGTACTTCATTCGGGGCGTGTATTGGAAGATTAATGTCCTTCTTTTTTTACCGTCGCGCTTATCCAGTAGGCTCCCGCAAACGTAACCGCCAGCCCAAGAATCTGATAGAGCGTAGGCGTTTCCAGCCCCAGTGCGGCGGAAATTAAGAGTGATAAAACCGGGTAAGACAAATAGATAGCCGTTACTTTGCTTAAATCAAGCGCGCGGATGGCCTTATACCATACTACCATGGCCAGTCCGTATTTAAAAATACCCGTGTATGCCAGAACGGAGAACATCCGCACGTTAGGCACTAGAGTGAAGTTTTCTTGTAATAGGAACATGGCCGTTAGAATTACAATAAGGGCCGGGAGCGCAAACAGGTTGCGGGCCATGCCGATAACGCGATGATCCAGATGTTTGGGCAATTTTTTTGCGACGGTGGACCCGGCTTGCAGCATCCATGTACTGCCGACGATTAACAAGTCCCCCGTCCAGCGCGGCGTGTATTGTTCTTTAATCAAGATAATCAGCACTCCCCCCACGATCAGCGCGTTGCCCGCCAGTTGGGCTTTACTGGGAAATTCTTTTAAAAACAGCGCGGCAAACAAAAGGGAATAAAAAAGTTCGCTCTGCTGTAAAATGGCCGCGTTGCCCGGAGTGGTGTAGTGAAGAGCAATCAGCGAAATGGTAAACGGAAGCGCGGTACCGAACGTGCCGATAAACAAAAATTTCCAACGGGTTTCGGGCGCGAGGAGTTCCCCCCATTTTTTGTGTTTGGTCATCCACGGGGCGAAATACAGTACGCCGATAAGCGTACCCAAAAAAACGAGCAGGGCCGGACTGATTACTCCGACGGCGTATTTGCCCGCGACGGGCGAAAGCCCCACAATGGCCCAGCAAATCCAGGCGGCGGCCAAAGGCGTAAAAAAGCGATTAATCATATAATAATTTTATCATTTTAAGAAGATCGTCAGAAGGGGTTGATTTGTTTTTTTTTTTTGATAAATTTTGCTTATGAATAAAATTTATCAAAAATCATTTTCTGGCGAAAAAAATGCCGGCTTTACGTTAATAGAGCTGTTGGTGGTGGTACTTATCATCGGTATATTGGCGAGTGTGGCGTTACCGCAGTATACTAAAGTTGTATGGAAATCCCGCGCGGCGGAATTGCGTACCGTTACGCGTTCGTTGGCGACGGCGCAGGAAGTGTTTTTTCTCGCCAATTCCGCCTATCCCCGCAGTTTTGACGAAATGGATATTGATATCCCGTTAGAAAATAAAGGGCGGAATTCCCAGTGTGGGTTGACGACGCAGGACAGCCGAGGAAATAACAAGTATGAACTAATCGTAAATAACCACTTTGGGACGCCCCATTATTTGTCTTCATCTATGTTTCTTGACGGGCCTTATAAATGCGGGGGATTTGTATTTGTACATCCGCAAACCGCCAGCACATTTTTAGAGGCGGACCGAATGTATTGCTGGGAAAGGGCGGGGAGTGAATTTAAACAGGCCGCCGGAAGTTTTTGCGAAAAAGTAATGGGCGGTCAGTTGGTGGGAAGCCAGTGGGGCTACCGGTTGTATGAACTTCCGTAAGGGACAGCGTATTCTATTCTTTAGACAAATTAAAAAACCGGACTATATAGTCCGGTTTTTTAATTTACTAAGCAGAGAGGTAGTTGCTTTTCGGTAAAATTCCTGACGGAATTTTCCTGCAGGCTCGGGATTGTGCCGTCGCACCTGGATCGCCTTTTTTGCCTTTCACTCCGCTCAAAACAAAAACATCCATTCCTACGCACGCCAAGCGGTTGGTGTGCTCTCTGTCTTAAGATTTAATAAAAAACCCAGGTTATTTCTAACCTGGGTTTTCATAAAATATGCGCAGAGAGGGACTCGAACCCTCAAGCCTTGCGGCATGCGCCCCTCAAACGCACGCGTATACCAATTCCGCCACCTGCGCGAAAATCTTTTTACTTCGAGGGTTTATAAAGAACTGTTTTCCTGCTGCCTTTATATTCTAGCAAAAAATATACGGCCTTGCAACTGTTTTGACAAAAACCACTCCCCGCCTAAAACGGGGAGCTTAAATTATTTGCCGGTTTGGGCGGGCGCGGAGGCCGCCGGAATTTTAACGCTGTCCAAAACCGAGGAGGACGCTTTTTTGTTGGAAGCGATCGTCAGCGTGATGGACGTGCACATTAAAATAAGGGCCAGAATGGCCGTAAATTTGTTGATGGCGTTAAAAGCCGTGGGGCTGGCGAAGAGGTTATCCGCGCCGGACGCGCCAAAAATACCTGCGGCGGAACCTTTGCCGCTCTGCAAAAGGACCAATAAAATCAGCAGGATGCAAACAATAAAATGCAACGTCAAAATTAAAGTGTACATTCGGGAATTCTCCTGTAAAAATAACATCGTTATTATAGCATTTTTTTTGCGGGCGTGTCGCTTGGTTTATTTGGCGTGGCGTTTAGGGACGGTGATGCGGTCTGCCGTAAGCCGTACGAGCCGCGCGGCCGTTTGGGAATTATCCACGTCTTCCACCAAAAAATAAGGTTTCGCACCAGGATACGGTGCGGCCTGAGGCAAATGAGGGAACTCTTTTTTCCCCTCCGGCGTAATTTTGACAAAAAGCTGGTTATCGCAAATGAGCGCAACGGGTTTTTTGTCGCAATAAACGCAATAATCGCCAAACATCAGCCGCCAGGCTATTTCGCCCGCTTGGGCAATCTGCTCGCAGACGTATTGTACAAATTCGATGTTGGAAGCCATAATTCCCCCTTTTTGATACGTAATATTTTACTTTATTTGGTGCTGGTGAGAATAGCCGCGCTTTTTTGGCTAAAGCCACTAAGCCCGGCAATTCTTTTTGCGTAAAAATAACCGGGCCCAAAACTGCAGGCCCGGTTTGTGTCAGATTATTTGGTGTTGGTGAGAATAACTGCGCTTATTTGGCTAAAGCCACTAAGCCCGGCAATTCTTTCCCTTCCACAAATTCCATGCTGGCACCGCCGCCGGTGGAAACGTGCGAAAGCTCTTTCTGGTTGAATTTGCCTTTTTTGAGCACGTTTACGCTGTCGCCGCCGCCGATAATCGTGGTGGCGCCGGCTTTGGTGGCGTCAATCATCGCTTGGGCAACGGCAAAGCTGCCTTTGGCAAAGTTCGGGAATTCAAATACGCCCATCGGGCCGTTCCAGAAAATGGTTTTGCATTTCAACAGTTCGTTGCGGAACAGTTCAATGGTTTTGGGACCAATATCGAGACCCATCAAATCGGCCGGGATGTTGACGTCTTCCACGAGCACGGGTTCGGTATTTTCGGCGAATTCTTTGCCGCATACGTGGTCCACGGGCAAGAGGATTTTAACGCCTTTTTCTTGAGCTTTGGCCAAAACGGCTTTTGCTTCGTTTTCTTTTTCGGCGTCGAACAAGGATTTGCCGATTTCATAGCCCTGAACTTTGAGGAACGTGTAAGCCATGCCGCCGCCAATGACGAGGACATTTACTTTATCCATCAAATTGTTAAGAAGCATGATTTTGTCGGACACTTTGGCGCCGCCGACCACGGCCGCAAACGGGCGGGCCGGGTTTTCGAGGGCTTTACCCAAAAATTCCACTTCTTTCTGCACAAGGTAACCCGCGCAGCCGGGCAAGAATTCCGCCACTGCGCTGGTGGACGCGTGGGCGCGGTGAACCGTACCGAACGCTTCCTGTACGAACACTTCCCCGTGTTTGGCCAGTTGTTTGGCAAATTCGGGATCGTTTTTTTCTTCTTCAGCGT
>CAYUAA010000017.1:0-15451 GCA_964442585.1 uncultured Elusimicrobium sp.
ATAGTTGTACATCCTCCATGGATTTTTTACTTCCAAATATATTTTACAATTTTTTCCGCGCCGCGTGCATATTTTCGGCGCGCGGAATTATTCCCAGCGCAGATGGAACATTTTGCACCACAGTTCCGCCTCCGCAAGTGTCGCTTCCTGGACGGCCGGCGGAATTTGCAGCTCGCGGCTGTGCTGGCGGAAGCCGAGTTCTTTTAATTGATAGAAAAAATCTTCAATCACCATTTTCATGCCGCCGGTGTAGTAAAGGCCCACTTGGCGTTCGTTGTTGTGGAAAATATGTTTGTATTCGGGCGTGCCGTGCAGGCGGTGGAAAACGGCCGGGGCGTTGTTTTGCATTTCCGTTAAACTGATGGGGAAGGGCAAGCCTCTTTCTTCGGCTTTTTGCTTCATGTCTTTATGAATTTCTTTTAAAGTGCTTTTATTTACAATGTGGTGCGCGCCGTTATACGTGCGGGAATCGGCAATCTTTTTCCAAATTTGGGCGTAGCAAGGTTCAATTGTGCCGAGTTCTCTTGCCTGTTTGGCCAAGGTGCGCAGGTAATTGTAGCCGCCGTGTAAATTTTCGGGCCGGTTCAGGCGGCCGACGGCGATTTTGGCCTTGATGTGGTACTGAGGAATGACAATGTCCCGAACGCGGAGGTTTTGGGAATGGACGCTAAGGATTTTGCCGTGGTTTACGTCTACACAAACGTGGCGGGCTAAAGACAGCTGGGAGTGGGGACAGGTTAAGTTGCGCTGGATGACAATGGGTTTTGTACCGGATGGTTTTACCGCTTTTGTAATAACGGAAAACGTATTTTGCGCAAACGCGCTACCGGTCAAGACAAAACATGCAAGCAGAAACAGCAGTTTTCTTCTCATAAGGGGCCTCCTCCCATGGGTGGCTTTTTCTAACTATAATATTATTGCATGTCGTTGTCCAGCGAAATTTGGACCCAATTTTTACATAGGTCCACCCAGGCGGCGGGATGTGCCGCGGTTTGCAGTTCTTCGGGCGTAAGCCGCACGGCCGTGTTGCGCGAGCCACCGGCGGGATAAACGGTTTCAAAACGTTTGAGTGAAACGTCCAAATACACGTTTACCCCCTCCTTGGGCGCAAACGGGCAGACGCCGCCGGGCACGAAGCCCGTCATTTCTTCCACGCGGTCGGGTTTAATCATATTGGCTTTTTGGCCGAAAAACGCTTTAAATTTGGCGTTATCCACTTTTGCGTCTCCAGCGGCCACAATTAAAACAGCCTTGCCGTTTACATCAAACGAAAGCGTTTTTGCAATCAGTTCGGGGCGGCAGCCCAGGGCTTGCGCGGCCAGTTCCACCGTGGCGCTGGATTCGTCCAAGGTTTTTAAACGGTCCTGCAGTCCGCAGGCGGCCAAACAGCGTAATACTTTATCTACGGAATTCATACTTTTATTTTACAAAAATAAGGTTTATAATAATATATATGCAGCGGAGGTAAATGCATGAAAAACGCACCGATTGACACTATTTTTGCCCAAGGGCCCGAAAACCCTTACGGGAAGTTTTTTACCGGCCAAACGTATTTAACCATGCTCAGCCCGATGGACCCTGTTTTTAACGCACCCATTGGAAACGTGACGTTTGAACCCGGCGCGCGCACAAATTGGCATAAGCATGAGGGCGGGCAGATTTTGCTCGTTTTAAACGGCGAAGGCCGCTACCAGGAACGCGGAAAAGAAATCCAAATTTTAAAAAAAGGCGACGTGGTTCGCATCGCTCCGCAAGTGGAGCACTGGCATGGCGCGGCGCCGGACAGCTGGTTTGTGCACGTGTCGATAGAAACCAACCCCTCCAAAGGGCCCGCCGTTTGGCTGGAACCGGTAACGGACGAAGAATATAAATAGGAGTAAATACATGGTATTGGAAACAATCAATTCCCCTTTAGACGTAAAAAATTTATCCTTGCAGGAAATGGACGTTTTAGCGCGGGAAATGCGCGAAGCAATTATTAAAAAAGTAAATACCACCGGCGGACACTTCGGCCCGAATCTGGGCATTGTGGAAGCAACGATAGCATTTCATTACGTGTTCAATTCTCCGGAAGATAAAATCGTTTTTGACGTATCGCACCAATGCTATCCGCATAAAATGCTTACGGGCCGCAAAGAAGGTTTTTTAAATCCCGCCGATTATGCCCGCTATACGGGCTACACCGCGCCCGAAGAAAGCGAGCACGACTGGTTTAAAGTCGGCCATACGTCCACTTCAGTCAGCTTGGCGGTGGGGCTTGCCAAAGCGCGCGATCTAAAAGGTGAAAAAGGTAACGTTGTGGCTCTTATTGGGGATGGCTCGTTAAGCGGCGGCGAAGCGTACGAAGGACTGAATAACGCGGCTGTGCTGGGCAGCAACATCATTATTTTGATTAACGATAACGATATGTCCATTGCCGAAAACCAAGGCGGTCTGTACGAAAACCTGCGTCTGTTGCGTGAAACGAAAGGACAGGCGGAACTCAACTTTTTCAAAGCTTTAGGTTTTAAATATGTATACGTGGAAGAAGGCAACGACACTGCCAAATTGATTGAAGCGTTTGTAAAAGTAAAAAACACTTCTTGCCCTACCATTGTGCATTTGCGCACGGTAAAAGGCAAAGGGTTTGCGGCTTCGGAAGAAAACAAAGAAATGTTCCACTGGATTCTGCCCGGTACCTTAGACCAGCTGGGTAAACCCGCCGCGCCCGCGCAGGAAACATATTTTTCCATTACTACGGATTTTATTTTACAAAAAGCCGCGCAGGATAAAACCGTTACGGCCATTACTCCCGCCACACCCGGAGCTTACGGCTTTACCAAAGCCTTCCGCTCCCAATTGGGCAAACAATATGTGGACGTAGGCATTGCCGAAGAACACGCGGTGGCATACGCTTCCGCCATGGCCAAAGCGGGCGCGCGCCCGGTGCTGGCGGTGATGAGCTCGTTTATTCAGCGCGCCTATGACCAGCTTTCGCAAGATTTGTGTTTGAACGGTTCCCCCATTACTCTGCTGATTTATGCGGGAGGCATTTCCAATGCGGATGCGACGCATTTGGGCACGTTTGACATGACGCTTTTGGGCAATATTCCGGGCCTTACCTATTTGGCTCCCGTAAATAAAGAAGAATACCAGGCTATGCTTGCGTACGCCTTAACCCAGCGTGAAGGTCCTGTGGCCATCCGCGTTCCTTCCGGTCCCGTTGTCAGTACGGGCAAAAAAGACGTTACCAATTATGCCCGGCATAACCGCTTTAAAGTGGTGCATGAAGGCAAGGACGTCGCCATCCTGGGATTGGGCGGATTTTTTAGTCTTGCCCAAAAGGCGGCGGCCGAGCTGAAAACGCAGGGGATAGATGCTACCGTCATTAATCCGCGCTTTATTACGGGGCTTGATGAAGAACTGCTTAACAAATTAAAAGCCAATCACCGTTTAGTGGTAACATTGGAAGACGGACAACTGGACGGCGGCTTTGGCGAAAAAGTGGCCCGTTTCTACGGCCCCAGCGATATGAAGGTACTCTGTCGCGGCGGCAAAAAGGAATTTACCGACCGCACGGCTTTGGACGAAATCCTCTTGCGCGCCCGTTTAATGCCCGTCCAAATTGCGCAAGACGTTCAAAAATATTTGGAGAAATAAGATCCCAATCCTACGCAGATGAATCCGGGCAGACCATACGATTTTGTTATCTGCCCCAAGAGACGTATGGTTGGGAAAAGACGTAAAGCAACAGAAATCTAAAGATCCCCCGGATACACAACGGGGGATTTTTATTTTGTCGGGTTGTTATAGAGAAGAAAAGTTATTAAAATGTTTTTAAGAGGTGTCTCATGATATTCCCCTTGGAATTACGTCAATTAACTCTTTCCTTTTCCCATAAAACGTGTTTTGAAGATTTTAGCGCATCTGTGCCCTATGGCAGTAAAATCGCCATTATTGGAGATAATGGAAGCGGTAAAAGCGCGCTTATTAAAAAACTGGCGGGGGCTGATTCCCCCGTAGAAGGGGATGTTGCCACTTCCGAAGGGGTGGTTATAGGATATGTACCTCAGACCGTATTGGATTTTCCGGAGTTAAGCGGCGGGCAGCGGTTTAATAAAAAACTCAGCGAAGCGTTGGCGCTTCGCCCGGATGTGCTTTTGTTAGATGAACCGACCAACCATTTGGATATTTATAACCGCCGTCATTTGATGAATATGCTGGAACATTTTACCGGAACGCTTATTGTAGTGTCCCATGATACGGAACTTCTGCACAGACAGATAGATACGTTTTGGCATATAGATAATGGACGGGTGCATACCTTTTCGGGCTCGTTTGATGATTATATGGCCCGGCATACTTTGGCCCGTACGCAGTTGGAAGCGGAAAAAAAGAATTTGAAAAAAGAAAAAATCCGCCTACATGAAAATATGATGAAAGAACAGCAGCGGGCCGCAAAAAGCCGACGGCAAGGCGAGCTGAACCGCGAACGCGGCAAGTGGGCTCCTATTGTGGCGGGTGGAAAAGAAAGCTTAGCCCAGCGGGTTTCCGGCAAAAAGAAAGCGGATATTGGTCTGCGCAAAGAGGCGATTAACAGCCGCCTGAACGAATTGTTTGCGCCAGAGATATTGACGCCCTCTTTTTCGCTGGAGGCAGAAGACGGCGGCGGGGTTGCTCTGTTTGTTTCAGACGGCGCAGTGGGTTATTCGGATCGGGAGATATTAAAAGACATTAATATTTCGCTTGGGCCGGGCGGGCGTGCCGCACTGGTGGGCGCAAACGCCTCGGGCAAAACTACTTTTTTACGTGCGGTATTGGGCGATCCGGAGGTAAAAATTTCCGGATTGTGGGACCTTCCCGCTCGGGAACGCATCGGGTATTTGGACCAGCATTATAAAGGTCCTTTGCCTCAGGATACGGTAATGGAATATTTGCGGTCCGTCGTGCCGGAATGGAGCCCTTCGCAACTGCGTAAACACTTGAACGGTTTTCTTTTTCGTAAAAATGAAGAAGTAAACGCTCCTGTGCGGGTTTTATCCGGCGGGGAGCGCGTACGGCTGGCTTTGGCCGCCATCGCGTGCCGCGTGCCAAAACTTTTGGTGCTGGACGAAATTACCAATAACGTGGATTTACGCACGAAAGAACATATAGTCCAAGTTTTGCGGGCCTATCCGGGAGCTTTTGTAATTGTTTCTCACGAACTGGATTTTTTGCAGAAGATTAACCTGACAGACGTATATAAAACGGACAAAGGCAGGTTGGTACATGTGGCGGATATCAATGATCTGGTATAAAAACAGCCCCGGATAAAAATCCGGGGCTGTTGGTTGTAAGACTGCTCAAGCAGTGTTAATTTTGTTCGGACGCTTGTTCCTGCTGCGCTTGTTTCTGTTGGCGGGCTTTGTGCTTATCTACAAAGGTTTGTACCAAAATGTAGAACAGCGGAATTAAAATAAGCCCTAACAGCGTACCTAAAAGCATACCGTAGAACACCGGCACGCCTAACGCACGGCGGCTGGCCGCACCCGCGCCCGTAGCCACTACCATGGGCAGCATACCTAAAATAAAGGTGAATGCCGTCATCAGTACGGGGCGGAAACGTTGGGTAAGGCCGTCCAAAGCGGCCATATAGGCCGTGGCGCCGTGGGCGTGTTCATCCTTGGAAAACTCTACAATCAAAATAGCGTTTTTAGCGGCTAAACCAACCAACAGCACCAATCCCAGCTGGGCGTAAATACTCAGCGGCAGGTTCATAATCCACAATCCAAACAAGCCCCCCCCTACGGCGGCCACGACGGACATTAACACCGGAACGGGAATCGTCCAACTTTCGTATTGCGCCACCAAGAACAGGTATGCAAACACAACGGCCAACAAGATTAACATGCCCAATTGGCCTTGGTTTTGCTTTTCCTGGTAGCTCATACCGCTCCATTCGTAAGCATAGCCGGGAGGCAGGTTTTGCAGAACTTTTTCCGCTGCGGCCATGGCTTCGCCCGTGCTGGAATTAGCCGCCGGGGAAGCGTTCAAACTGGCGGCAGGGTACTGGTTATAGCGCGAAATTTGGCGCGGAGAAAGCACATAGCGCAAGTTAACCAACGCTCTAAGCGGTACCAGTTCCCCTTTTGTATTAGGTACATACATTTTATTGATATCGTCCGGCGTGACGCGGTATTTAGCGTCCGATTGGATAATAACCTTGTTTACCTGCGTGCCGAAGTTTACGTCCCCTATATAGGAGGATCCCAGATATTTTTCCAATACGGAATAAATACTGGAAACCGGTACGTTCATCGCTTCGGCCTTGGTGCGGTCCACGTCCAGATAGATGTTGGGCGTGTTGGCCTTAAAGGTGGAATAGGCCAGCATAATGGACGGGTCTCCCATCATTCTGTAAGACATGCCGTCAGACGTGGTGGCGAGCTGTTGGTAGTCAAAGTCGTTCAACGCCTGCAGGCGCAAGTCCAAGCCGCCCGTAGTACCCAAACCGGGGATCGAAGGCATTTCGAACACGCGGATAGTAGCCTCGGGGATAGAGGCCAGCTCACCCGTTAGTTTGTTGACAATGGCGGTTTGATGCTGCTTGGCATCTTTACGTTTGTCCCACGGATTAAGAGAGATAAACGCCATAGCTACGTTTTCCCCGGTACCGCCAATCATACTGTGGCCGATAACGGACGTCATGTGTTTAACCCCGGGCGTTTGGCGCACGATAGGCGTAACTTTATTAATCACTTCTTTCGTGCGGGAGAACGCCGCGCCTTCGGGCAGCTGAATATCCACCATCACAACGCCCTGGTCTTCCGTCGGAATAAAGGACGTTTGGCTGAATTTTACAAATACGCCGTCAAGCAGTAAGAATCCCAAAAACAACAGGCCGATAATCAGCATTTTGCGAGCTATCTTCTTTACCACTTGTTTATAGCTGCGTGCTCCGCGCTGGACGGCTACGTTAAACCAGCGCAGCGCAAAGAATTTTGTTTCCGGCACCGGGCGCAGCATGGTGGCGCAAATAGCCGGTGATAAAGACAACGCGTTAAGCGTGGAAAAACACACTGCTACGGAAATGGTAACGGCGAACTGTTTGTAAATTTCGCCCGTGATACCACCCATAAAGCAGATCGGTACGAAAATTGCCAAAAGCACCAAGGTGGTGGCAACTAAGGCTCCGGACAGTTCTTCCATGGCCTGGGTGGTTGCCTCTATGGCGCCTTTGCGTTCGCGGTTCATTAAGAAAATAACGCGTTCCACTACGCAGATGGCGTCGTCTACCACCAAACCGATTGCCAGTACCAACGCAAACAGCGTAAACAGGTTAATAGAATATCCCAACGCCAACATAACGGCAAACGTCCCCAACAACGAAACGGGAATCGTGGCCGAAGGTACCAGGGTGGCGCGCCAGTCCTGTAAAAATACGTAACACACCAACACTACCAGCAGGAATGTGATGATTAAAGTTTCCACTACTTCGTAAATAGAGGCGTAAATAAAGTCCGTCGTATCTACGGAGAAGTCGTACGTCATGTCATTAGGGAAGAACTGTTCCAAGCGTTTGAGTTCCGCTTTCAGTTCTTTCATCGTTTCCACCGCGTTGGCGCCGGAAGCAAGGCTTACCATCATAGGAATAGAGGACTTTCCGTCAAACTGCGCGGCGTGGGTATAGCTTTCTTGTCCTTCTTCCACTTTGGCGATTTCTTTTAAGCGCACCTGTCCGCCTTGTTCATCGGTGCGGACGATGATGTTTTCAAAGTCGGACGCTTTGTTTAAGCGGCCGTCCGTTTGCAGAGCGTAAACGGTAAGCACGTTGTTCGTGGTCGGGCGCGCGCCGATTTTACCTAAAGACGGCTGATAGTTCTGGCTGGAAATGGCGTTGGTTACATCGGCCAGTGAAATGTTAAGCGCGGCCATTTTGTCGGCGTCTAACCATACGCGCATACTTTTGCTGGCGCCGAACACCATCGCTTCCCCAACCCCGGTAATACGGCTGATATTCTTTTGAACGTTATTATTTAAATAGTCGCTCAGTTCCAAATCCGTCAGTGTCCCGTTGGGGGAAGTAAACGAAATAAAGCCCAAAATGTTGGAAGAACGGCGGTAAATCGTCAACCCCTGGCGGGTAACGTCACCCGGCAGCTGGGAAGTTGCCTGCGAAACACGGTTTTGCACTTTTACTTGGGCGATATCCGGGTCTACACCCGTTTTAAACGTAACGGTTAAGTTGTAAGAACCATCGGAAGAGGTAGAACTCATATAGAGCATGTCTTCCACGCCGTTTACTTTATCCTCCAACGGAATACCCACCGTTTTGGCGATTACTTCCGCACTGGCGCCCGGGTAGGTGGCCCTTACCACCACTTCAGGCGGCGTGATTTCCGGGTATAGGGCGATCGGCAGCGATTTGACCGCAATCAAACCCGCTAAACACAAAAGCAGCGAAATAACGAGCGCGAAGCGGGGCCTTTTAATAAAAAATTTAGAAAACATAATTCTTTATGCCTCCTGGGCGGAATTGGCTTGTTCGGCCGGATTGGAGTCCTGGGCCGAAGCCGTGCTCAGCGCCGGCAGGTTGGCGGCATCTTCACTGCTTACGTTTACCTGCTGGCCGTTTTGCAGTTTCTGATGGCCGACGGGAACAATGCGGTCCCCTTCTTCCAAGCCGGAAACGACCACATATTTATCTTCCACCATGTCTCCCACGGTAATGTATTTTTGCAGGACGGTATTGTCGGGCGTGACGGTCATTACGTATTGGCCGGTGGAATCCTGTGCCACGGCGGTTTGCGGGATTAAGATAACCGGGCGGAATTTATCCATGCTGACGGTTACGTTTACATAGTTGCCGGGTATTAATTTGCTGTTTTCGTTGTTCGCCTGCGCGTAGACGGCCATGGTAGCCGTTTGCGCGTTGATTTCGTTGTCCGAAAATACGGAAGCGGAAGGAATGTTGACGTGTTCCCCGTTGGGCAATTCAATTTGAATATCCGGCGATCCGGTGGTAATTTGGTCCATACCGGACAGGCGTTCCTTATCAGTAATGGAGAAGACTACGCGAATCGGATCCATTTGAATCACGCGCGCCAATTTGCTGGCGGAGGCGTTGGCGTAGTTACCTTTGGTTAAAAGAGCTTTGCCGATATAACCGCTGATGGGAGAGCGGACTTCGGTATATTCCAAATCCAACTTGGCCAAATCCAGGCTGGCCTGGGCGGCTTTTACGTTGGCCTTGGCGTTGGCCAGGTTGCTTTCGGCCATTTCCAGGTCCGCCTGCGAGAGCATTTTTTCCTTATAAAGGGAAAGCTCGCGGTTATAGTCACTGGCAATTTGTTTTTCGCTGGCCAGGGCCTTATCCAACGCGGCTTCGGCGGCGGTGACGGCGGCTTTGTAGCGGGATTGGTCGATTATAAACAGCACGTCCCCTTCTTTCACAAAGGAGCCGTCTTTAAAAAGCACTTGGTCGATATAGCCCGAAACCTGCGGAGTAACGTCGGACGCGTTAATCGCTTCCACTTTGGCGATAAACGTTTTGCCAAGCGCCACCTGGCGTTTGTGGAGCGTTTGCGTCAGTACGCTGGTTTGGCCGGCGCCGCCAAAATGCATTTGGCCGCCGGAAGCCAGTTTGCCTTTAATGACAAACCCAAAAATCCCCCCGATGAGCAGGACGGTGATATATTTTGCGTAACGAATTGCAGTTCTTTTTTTCATAAATGGTTATTTCCCGATGCTTCTGTACAGATTGGCTTTGCTTAACAGCACGCTGTAGAAAGCCGTAATTTTGTTTTGCCGCGCTTCGGCCAGTTGGGCTACGGCGGAGAGCAGGTTGAGGATGTCTCCCTTGCCCACTTCGTAGTAACGGAATGCCACCCGGTGGTTTTCTTCCGCGCTGGCTAAAATGGTTTGACTGATCTCATACGAGCGGACAGCCGTTTTATAGTTTTGGTACGAGCTCCACACTTCGTTCTCCACCTGGCGTTTTAAAGCGTCCGTGCTGCGTTGGGCCTGCTTGTATTGATACGAAGCCTGCTGTATGTTGTACATGTTAGAAAACCCGGTAAACAGGGGCCAGGAAAGGCGCAGGCCGGCGGCGTTTTCCACCGCATAGGGAGAGGAGTGCTTCCAATTGTCACCGTATGAAGCCGAGGCTACTGCGCTGATGGTGGGCAGCGCGTTGGTTTTTGCCGTGTATACGTTAGCTTTTTGCGCTTCGGCCTGGCTGTTGGCGCTTTTGATTTCCGGACGGTCCTTTAAAGCGGTGGCCATGAGGGCGGCGACGTCGTCGTTTTCAATGGCCAGTACGTTTTTGTCCGCTTTGGGTTTGGACAGTTTAATTTCCGTATCCGGCGATAAATTCAAAAGTACCGCCAAAGAGCCTTTGTATTGATTGATTTGATTAGCCGCCTGGACGACGGTCAGTTCCGCCTGTTCGTAGCGGGTTTGGGCTTGTAATTTATCGCTCAACGACACCATGCCCAATTTATAACGTTTTTTGGCTTCGTTATAAGATTGTTTATAGGTGGCCAGACTGGCTTTGGCGCTGGTCCAGGATTCCTGCGCCGCCAATAAGTTAAGGTAAGCCGTCTGCACGGAAAGCACTAATTTCTGCAGTTCGGCGTTATAAGTAAAATCCGCCGCTTTAAAAAACGCTTTGGTTGCGTCGATACGTGCGCCGCGGCCGCCAAAATCAAACAGCAGCCACGAAGCTTCAGCCTTGCCTTGGTACGGTTCCCCCTGCACGTAGTCCTGGTGTTCCAAGCGTTCCCCCGTAATAGTGCCGGTGCCCGTAAGCGTAACGGACGGTAAATATTGCGAGCGGGAAGCCCCCACCGCCGCTTCGGACGCTTTTACCCCCATATATTGCGCGCTTAAAGAAGGGTTGGTGCAAATGCCGATTTGAATTAAATCGGCCAGTTCCAATTCTTCTTTTGTTACGTTTTTATCAATACAACCTTCAGGCGGACGCGTATGATACGCTCCCAGCAGGTCCAGCGCCGAGCCGGGCAAAACCGCACAGCAGGCCGCCAACAACAAGACGTATTTTTTCATTTATTTTTCCTTATTTTTATAATTTAAAAACGGCGGTTGGATAAAAAACTTACCGCTCGGTAAATTATATCAAAATTCGAAGACGATATTCAAATTTTTATCGGCCGTATCGTCACATAAAAAACGCCCCTTAAAAGAGGCGTTTTTTAGGTTCGTTTGAATTTTTACCGGATAATTTGAAGCCCGAAAATACCCGTCCGTCCCGGCTGAAAGGCCGCTTTTTAGGCGGCTTCGCCGTTTTGGCGGTTACAGCATTCCGCCAGCGTTTTGAGTAAGACCTGTATGTCTATCGGTTTGGCGATATGCCCGTTCATGCCGCAGCGCAGCGCTTCTTTTTTATCTTCTTCAAAAGCGTTGGCGGTGGTGGCGATAATCGGGATGGAGGCAAGCGCCGGGTTGTCCAGTTTGCGGATCAGTTTGGTGGCTTCGTAACCGTTCATAACGGGCATTTGAATGTCCATCAGTACGGCTTGGAAGTGACCCGGCTCGCTGGAGCTGAGTATATCCACCGCAATTTGGCCGTTGCCCGCTACTTCCGCGGTGAAACCTTCTTCTTCTAAAATGGCTACCGCAATTTCCTGGTTCAGTTCGTTGTCTTCCACTACCAGGATATGGCCTTTATGGGCGGAATTGTTTTTGGGGGCCAGCTGTTCGGTCTTGCCTGAATCGATAATCGACTGCAGGCAGCGGTGCAGCTCGGAGGAGAAGAGCGGTTTGTTGCAGAACGCGGTTACGCCCGCTTCGCGCGCTTCTTCTTCGATATCGGCCCAGTCGTAAGTGCTTAAAATAATGACGGGCGCATGTTCCCCCATGGCCAAACGGATTTGGCGGGTGAGATCGATTCCGTTCATATCCGGCAGATTACGGGCGATGACGTAAATGGAGTAGCGGTCGTTATCCTGTACAGACTTGCGCGTAAGGCGCACGGCTTCTTCGGCCGACGCCGTTGATTCCGTGCGTAAGCCAAACTGCTGGAGCATGGCGGTTACGTTGTCGCACGTGGCGAAGTTATCGTCCACTACCAGGGCCCGCAGGTTTTTGAGTGCGGGAATTTCCTCGGATTGTTTGGCTTGGGTATCCAAACGCATGGGCAGATGGACGATACATTCCGTCCCTACTCCGCGTTTGCTGTTTACCGTAATGGTACCGTTCATCAAGTCGACGAGGTTTTTGGTGATGGACATTCCCAATCCCGTGCCTTGTACGCCGCTGATGGTAGAGTTGCGTTCCCGTTCGAAAGGATCAAAAATGCGGGACACGAATTCCTCGCTCATACCGATACCGGTATCTTTAATGCGGAATTCGTAATTGGCAAAGCCCGAGGGGGCACCGCTTTTTTCGATAATTTTTACGTTAATCGAGCCGCCTTCGTTGGTGTATTTGACGGCGTTGCTGAGCAAGTTGAGCAGTACCTGGTTCAGGCGCAGGCGGTCGCAGAGGATATGTTCGTGGCGTACGGCTTCGATGTCAATAGACAGGTTCAATTTTTTTGCGCGCACATCCCCCTGGATGATATTATGCAGGTTATGCACAATTTCAGGAAGAGAACAGACGTCCTCTTCCAGGTGGATTTTGCCGCTTTCGATGTGACTCATATCCAATACGTCGTTAATCAGGCTTAAAAGATGGTTGCCCGACGCCATGATTTTTTTAAGGTATTCTTCCACCATTTCTTTGCGGTTGATACGCGTCATAGCCAGGTTGGTAAACCCGATAATGGCGTTCATGGGCGTGCGGATATCATGCGACATATTGGATAAAAACGTGCTTTTTGCTTTATTGGCGCGGTTGGCTTGGTCCAGCGCGTCTTGCAGAAGGGTTGTTTTTTCGCGGTCGCTGCGGGTTTCTTCGTCAATGTTGCGAAGCCCGATAACCACATCGTGCGTTTTGTTCCAATCGCCGGAGCGGGAGGCTTTTATTTGGCAGTAGAGCGTTTGCCCGTCGCGCACGATGCGGTAGTTGTGCGAGCAAATCAGCTTTTCGGAAAGTTGTTTTTCCAAGTTTTCGCGCGATACGAACTGGCGGAATTGTTCCCGGTCTTCTTCGTGCACGCAGGAAGCGATATAGCGTTCCATGGTTTTTTCCAAGGACAGTTTGCCCGAAAAGATGGGTTTTAATGCGGCGTTTACGGCCATGCCGATACGCAACGTTTTGCCTTTGCCCGTTCCCAAGTCGAAATGGCACACCAGGTTGTATTCGATGCACAGCGCATAAATAAGCGCCATTTGGCGGGCTTCGGCTTCTTTTTGTTCTTTGTCTTTTTGGGATTGGTGCACCGTGCAGTCCAACAGATAGCGCTGGTAGAAAAGTTTCCCTTTTTCTTCCACCAATTTAATGTTGCCCATGATGTAGAGAAGTTTTCCGTCTTTATGCAGGATGCGGTATTCAATGTCAGCGGCGTCGCCCGGAGATTTCAACGATTTAATTTTTGCACGCAGTTTGGGTTTGTCTTCTTCCAAGACGGAGTGGGCGATTAAGTTAAACCCGTCCTTTTGCAGCTCTTCCAAAGACTCGTAACCCAACATTTTCAGGGCGGCGCGGTTGATGCTGATCACTTGTTTTCCGTCCAGCGAGTGCAAAATTACCCCGCAGTCCATGGTGGAAAACAGAGTTTCCAGCGTTTGATTTTTATGGATAATTTCTTCGGCGTAAGCGCGTTCCTGGGTAACGTCGATAGCCAAGCCGGCCGTACCCATTACGCTGCCGTCCAAATCGTAAAGAGGCGATTTATAGGTGGTTAAAATGCGTTTCCCGTCGCTGGTTTGGATGGTTTCCTCGGCGATGCAGGTTTGGCGCGTCTGCATGACGGTCTCTTCGGATTTGATACAGGCGGGATCGTCAAATTCCACGTTCCAAATATAGGCGTGGCCGCGGCCTTGTACGTCGTCTTTGGTTTTATTGACGACGCGGCAGAAAGAATCGTTTACTTTGTGGTGAATGCCGTGTTTGTCCTTATACCAAACCAAATCGGGGCTGCTGTTGATGAGAGTTTCCAGGTATTGGTGGTCTTGCCAGGCGTCTTTGCGCGCCTTGCACTCTTCCTGCCACCGAGTAAAGCGAAAGCGCAGTTGCGCGTCCGTCATCGGCATTACCCATACGTCGGTCAGTTCGGACAGAAAGGGCTGTAAAGCATCCCATTGGGCGGGGTCAATCATTACAATCAACTCGGCCTGGGCTTTTTTTTGCAAAATCATTTCCCGCACCGTTTCTGCAGCGTTGCGGCCGCGCAAATCGGCGATGGTCAGATCGGCTTTTGCCAATAAATCGCTGTTGATATTGTCGCTTTCGGAAAAATCGTGGGAAAAGGCGTCAAGCGGCGCAATCTCTTTAAATGTGTTAAATAATCCGCGTTGTTGGCCAACAAAATAGAACCGCACGTGACAGTGATACATACATACCCTCTCTAAACCCAATATGATATGAACGATTCCCGGGGATTCGTTGTAAAAAAAGCCCGTTTCATCTTAAAACGGGCTTTATTCAAAGCACGGAGAGGGAGGGATTCGAACCCTCGATACGGGAATTAACCCGTATAACGGTTTAGCAAACCGCCGCTTTCGGCCTCTCAGCCACCTCTCCAAAAATCTTGTTATTCCGTCGGAGTTTGCTTCCGACCTATATATTATAACAAAATTTTTAAAATTTTTTCCACATTTCTGTTTTTGGCTTAATATCCCAACTCTTCTCCGACGAGAATTACCTTTATCCGGCCCGCCGGGCGGCTCAAGCGCGTTACCACTATTTGGGCGCAAATACAGTCCGCCGCGGTGCAATCCGCACACATACCCGTAACTAAGCAGGGCGTTTTGTTCTCCGAAAAGCGTTGGGCGTTAATCGGGGCCGCCAGGGTGCGGGCGCGGGTAACGGCCGCATCCAAATCTTTTACCACTTTATTGATTCCGGCGATTACGATTACCTGTTTGGGGCCGTAAGCCAAAGCGGCCACGCGGTTTCCGTTACCGTCCACATTTACCAGCTGTCCGTCTTGGCTGACGGCGTTTGCGCTCATTAAAAACGTATCGCACAAAAGCGCGCGGCGCATAATTCCCAGCCGTTCGGCGGGTGTTGCAGCGGTTTCCCGGTCCAATACGGGCTGGCGGCGTTCTTTAAGGGCTTGCAAAAGACCGATTTCCCGAATTGTGGCGGAACCTCCCCAGGATACAGTATCAGCCGCAGGGATAAGCGACAACGCTTGATACAGGGCTTCCTGCGCCGTAGGGCAGAAATAAGCGTCAAAATGGCGTTTTCTTAACGCCGCAGCCACTTGGGGGCCCAGTTTTTGCGCGCGCAGCGCAGGCGGAGTTTGAGTCATATTAAAAGCTCTTTTTAAGCCCGTCGCGAAGCGGGGTGAATTGTTGGCCAGTCAGTTTTACCCATTTGGCGTTGGAGCAAATCCAATGGCCGGGGATGACGGCTTCTTTTACTT
>CAYUAA010000018.1:0-15298 GCA_964442585.1 uncultured Elusimicrobium sp.
GCGGTCCATACCAACTTTCAGTACTTTTTCTGCCATGTGGATAATCCTCCTTTTAGGGAAAAACAGTCTTACTCGAAAAGTCTAATAAAAATTTCCGCACTTTGCAAGCGGTTTTTTACGTCTGACGCTCCTCGGGCGCAGATTTGTCCGTACGCGTAATAAAACGAAACGGGTTTCGGATATATATATTGTATAGGGAAATGGTATAATTGATATATATCTGCCAAAGGGGACGTTATGTACTTAAAAGCTATTGAAATTATCGGTTTTAAATCGTTTGCGGACAAATCCCGCCTGGACTTTGAGCCCGGCATTACCTGCGTGGTGGGGCCGAACGGATGCGGCAAATCTAACGTGATTGACTCGGTCCGTTGGGCCATTGGCGAAATGAGTTGGAAGTCCCTCCGCTCCGCTTCCATGGTGGATATTATTTTTAACGGTACCGTTAAACGCGCTCCCCTTAATATGGCCCAAGTCAATATGGTGTTTGACAACGCCTCCCGCCAGCTCCCTTTGGATTTTAACGAAATTACCGTCAGCCGCAAAATTTTCCGCTCGGGCGAAAGCGAGTATTATTTAAACAAAGTACAATGCCGCCTGCGCGACATCCGCGATTTGTTTTTGGACACCGGTATCGGCGGCGAAGGCTACGCCATTATCGACCAGGGCGGTGTGGAAAGCGTGCTTTCAGCCTCGCCCGAACAACGCCGCGAAATGTTTGAGGAAGTGGCCGGTGTGTCCAAATATAAGGCCAAACGCGAAGAGTGCATTAAACGCCTGGAACGCGTGGATTTGGATTTGGCTCGTCTGGCTGATACGGTGGCGCTGATTCAGGAGCAAATCAAAAAGCTTGACAGCGAAGCCAAAAAAGCCCGTCTCTATCAAAAATACCGCGAAGAATTAAAAGAAAGCGAAATCGCCATTTCGGTCTGTTCCATTAAGGAAGCCGACGGGCTTATCGCTAAGCATGCGGCGGAGCTGGAACCGGTTGTGCGTAAACAGGAAGATTTGGAAAACCGCATTTCCGCACAGGAAGGTGCGTGCGCGGCGCTCGATTTAAATTTAACGCATAAACAAAAAGAAGCCGCCGAATTCAGCGAAAAAATTTCCGCCAGCAAATATCAAGTCGGGTTGTTGGAAGGAGCCATCAAAAACTGCGACAATCTGACAGCCGAACTGACGGCGCAGGTGGCGTCTTCCGGGGCGGAAGCACAGCGCGGGCAGAGCCGTCTGGCTGAACTGGCTCCGGCGATTGGCCGTTTAAAAGAACAGCTGTCCGCGGTAACGGCGGAGCTTTCCCCGCTGCAGGAAAATTACAACGCGCAAACCGCCGCGGCGCAAAAGTTGGAGGCCGATTTAAGAAACGCCGAGAGCGAGTTGCAGCGCGCCTCCGGCGAACTGATGAACCTGGTGCAGAAGCAGATGGAAATTTCCAACCGCATCGCGTTGGAGGAATCGTCCGCCCAGCGCGAAAATGAAGATTTGATTACCGCCGAAAAAACGAGCCAGGCGCAAGCCGCCGGTTTGGCGGGGTTGGAAGAAAGCCTGCGGGAAATTACCGCCCGCGCGGAGCAAAAACGCGCAGAGGCCGACGCTGCCCGCCAGGCAATTGTCTCGGGCGAAGAAAATTTGAAAAAGCTGCAGGCGGACCGTGCCTCTTTGAATGAGAAATTATCCGCCGTAAAATCGGCCCGCGCGGGGCTTGCCGCCAAGTTGGAAATGATTCAAACCCAGGGCAAGAACGACCCGTACTGGGTGGGCGCAAAGCTGGTGGGTGAAAGCGGACTTCCCGGCGTGAAGGGCACATTAAGAAAAGCGATTAAGTATCCGTCCGCGTTGGGTGTGGCGGTGGAGGAAGCTTTTGGAAAATATTTGGACGCCGTTTTGTGCGCGGATCAAGATACCGTCGCCCAGGCGTTGGCTCTGCTGAAACAACACGGCAAAGCGCGCGCGAAATTTATTGTACTGTCCGCTGTGCCGCAGACGGCGGCACAGGAGGGTACGCTTAAAGACCGGCTTACATATAAGCCGGAACTGGAAGATTTAATCAATTTTATTATTGGCGGTTACGCGTATGAAGACGGTGCGGTGCGCGGCGGATTTTTTGTCGGCGGCGGCGCGGAAAACGTACGTGCGCCCGAAGCCTATTGGGGCGAAGAAGAAACCGTCCGCGGCGAAATCAACGCCCAAACGGCGCAGGAGGACGCGTTAAATGCGCAAATCATCGCCAATTACGACGCTTTATCCAAAGCTGAAGAAACACTGAAAAACCTTCGCTCCAAATCGCAGGAGGCGGTGTTGGCTTTGAACTCCGTGCAAAACGAACGCGCTAATAAGGAGCGCGAAATCTCTTCCACCAAACAGGCGTTGGAGCGCGCTGCCGCACGTAAGCGGGAGATTACGCTGCGTGTGGAAAGCCGCCGTAAAAACGCAGAAACGTTAAAGCAGAATTTGGAAGAATTAAAATCCCGCCATGCGGCGCAGACGGAGCGCGGGGAAGAACTTAAAAAAGCGCAGGCGGATCTGCGTGCTCGGGCCGAAACGCTTAAAGGCGACTTAAACGCTTTAAGCGCCAAACTCTACGAAGTAAAAATTAAAAAGAACAATGTGGAGCTGGATTTAAAATCCACCGAGTTTGAATTTACCAGCCTAACCGAAAGCGAAGGCAAACGCAACGAAAAAATCGCCTCTTCCAACTTGCGCTTAAAAAGTCTGGCTGACGAAAAATTGTCCACCCAGGCTAAACTCTCATCGGAACGCGACACGTTGGCGCAGTTGGAACTTTCCGAACATAAAATGCGCGAAGAACTGGAAGCGCTTAAAAAAGATTTCAGCGATAAAACCGCTTCGCTTAACGCGTGTAAAAAAGAAATGTCGGATTTAACCATTCGCCGTAACGACTTGGAAAACGCCTTGTCCAACGCGCGCCGCCAGCGCACTACGGTGACGAATCACCTGTTTGAAAGTTGGAACATCACGCCCGAGGAAGCGCAGATGAACTACGGCGACAAAGCGGTTGATTACGAACGCGTAAAAATGATGCGCAAACGCATCGAAAACATGGGCGCTGTAAACATGACCGCGCCGGAAGAATACGATGCGCTGACCGAGCGAAACACCTTCCTGCGCAGCCAAATTGCGGATTTGGACGGTGCCAAAAAAGATTTAAAATCCGCCATCAATAAAATCAACCAAACCACTCGCGAGAACTTCAAATATACGTTCGAACAAGTGCGTATGCACTTTAAGAACATCTACCAAACGTTGTTCCGCGGCGGCGAGTGCGATCTGGTACTCACCCAGCCTGAAAACCTGTTGGAAACGGGCATTGAAATTTATGCCCAGCCCCCGGGTAAAAAACTGTTGAATATTACGTCTATGTCCGGCGGCGAAAAAACGCTTACGGCCATGTCGCTGTTGTTTGCGTTCTTTACGCACAATCCATCCCCGTTCTGTATTATGGACGAGGCCGACGCCGCGCTGGACGAAGCCAACGTGGAACGTTACGTCAACCTGATTAAAGAGTTTTCCAAAACCACGCAGTTTATCGTGGTGACGCATAACAAACGCACCATGGAAGCCGCCCGTATGCTTTACGGTATTACGATGGAAGAAAGCGGCGTTTCGAAGGTGATGTCCGTCAACCTGGCGGACCGCGCCACGCCGGAAGACGTTAAAAAGAAAGAAGCCATCGAGGCCCTGGCGGAGGCATAATGAAGGTAGGCGTTTTTTCGGATATTCACGCCAATTGGGAAGCGTTGGACGCGTGCTTAAAACGCCTTAAAAAAGAAGGCGCGCAAGCGTATATTTGCTGTGGGGATTTAATCGGCTATGGGCCGGAGCCGGAAAAGTGCGTCCAAAAAATCCGCGAATTGCCTTTGTTGGCTTGTGTGATGGGCAACCACGATGCAGTGTTTGTGGATTCGGAACTGGAAAATTGTTTTAATTACGGGGCAAAACTGGCTTTAGACTTAAACCGCAAACATCTTAGCGAATCTTCCGTGCGCTATTTGTCTTCACTGCCCGCCGAAGTGCAGAAAAGTAATTTTACCGCGGTGCACGGTACGCCCTCCGATCCTATAAAAGAATATTTTTCCAGCTGCGCCCAGTTCCGTGTAAATTATGATTTATGGCAGGGCGACGTTTGTTTTGTGGGGCATATTCACCTGCCCTTTTACATAAAAGGCAACGAAAAAACTTGCTCCGTTTACATCAACAAACAGGCTGATAAAACAATCCGCTTGGAGCCCGGCGAACGTTATGTAATCAATCCCGGCGCGGTGGGAAAACCGCGCGACAATAATCCCGCCTCGTCGTTTGGCTTGTGGGACACGGACGCCAACACGTTTCGCTTTATGCGCGAACCGTATGACTTGGCTGCCACACTGGACAAAATGTCTGCTCTAAATTACCCCATTTTTTTAATCGACAGTTTAGCCGTTGGGCTTTAAGCCTTTCTATATCGGGCCACCGCTTGCGTCGCGGCGACGCCCGCCGCTATGCACAGCACAAATTCAAACGGCGCGCGGAAGCGCGCATATGCGCCAAAAAACACCGAACCGATTCCCCAAAAGTACAGACAGTATACCAGCAAAAAAAATGTTTCGGCGCGCTTTTGCTTCCATAAAATCCAAAAACCTGCCGTTGCAAACAAAACGGTTAGCCCAATTTGTCCTAAACTAAACGCAAATAAAACGGTTCTTCCAAAAGAGCTTTTCCAATCTTTTGGGAGCGTACCCGTATGTTGAAGCGTTTCATTTACCGATTGGCGAGGGGAGAGATTTAGCAGTTGCGCCGTATGGGAGAAATTAACGCCCAGTAAAGTTTTTCCCGCCCAAAGCGGCGCGCGGGTGAGTTTGTATAAAAAAGATTCCCGGATCAGCGGTGCGGCCAGAGTTTTGTACAGGCTGGCTTGTTTGCCTGCAGGCAAATCGGCAAACCCGGGGGGAAGCAGGTTATTTAGCAGCTCGTGCGCCTGGGGGACGGTTATGTCCAATTTGCGCGCCAGATAATCTTCATTCCACATATATAAGTTGTAGGCTCCAACGGTGGTAAAGCCCTTGAATCCCGCCACTGCGGCGTTGCGCGCGTGCCATGCGCCTACTGTAATTAACAGAGGCAAAATGAAACCAAGCAACACGCCGCGCAGCGGAAATTGCAGTAATTTCCCTCCGCAAAAACAAAGCAGTATTAAAGCGCAAACGGGCATAAAGTAATATGCCGCAGGGCGTACGTAAACGGCGGCGGCCAACAAGAGGGCCGCGGCCAATAAATCGCGCGTGCGCGGCGTTTGGAAAAAACGCGTCATAAACCATATAAACCAGGCAAGCAAAAAGGCGCACAGCGTTTCCGTTAGCACGGCAAACGCCAGTGAAAAATAGAGTACGCTAAGCGTGCAAAACAAAGTGGCCCAGCGCGCGGCGGTTTTACCTCCCAACTTTTCGGCGCAGAGATAAACGGGGATAAGCAGGAGGACCGATAGGATGTTCTGCCACAGGAGCACGCCCCATGTCATGCTGCCCGTGGCCAGTTGTACCCCGGCCAAAAAGAGGGGATATCCAGGCGTGCGCAAAAGCATGGGAGTTGCGGAAACAGCTTCCCACAGGGCGCCTTCTTGCAAAAGCGTCTGGGCCGGATAGACGTAGCCGATAGAATCCGGAAGCGCAAACACGCTTTCCCCCGCCGGATGAAAAAAGCAGATGTAAATAAACGCCGCTAATTTGACGGCGGAAAATGCGGTAAAAATATACCAAAAAATTTTGTCTTTGTACCAAGCCATATTTGTATTGTATGAAATTGCAAGAAGAGCGTCTCGGTGAAAATCCCGTTTTGTATCTGTTAAAAGTAAATAAAAAGGGCTTTATTTGAGGGTTGTTTTGTTTTTTTTTGATAATATGGATAAGAGTCGGTTGTAAAAAATCCCAAATAAGCTAGAATATAAGTGTTCTTTAAATCAATTCGCTAAGGAGTTTCTTATGAACAAAGGGTTTACGTTGATTGAATTGTTGGTGGTTGTATTAATTATCGGTATTTTATCCGCGATTGCGCTGCCACAGTATGAAAAAGCGGTGGCAAAAGCGCGTGCGGCGGAAGCGATGGTTGTTCTGAAGAAAATGGCCGATAACGCGGAAATGGCAGTGCTTTCTGGTGGCAATGCGAGCGATTGTGCGACGTTGATGGAGGGTTTGTCGGATAATTGTATTTTTGAAACCAAGCATTTTACGTACGGGAATTTGTTTGGTGGTCCCGTAGGGATAGAGAAAGAGGAAAATTATGTGTTCTCTTTGGTTACCCCCGGTACGGTTCAGCTGAGCGCTTCTATGAACGCTACTTCTATTTGCGGCCTTGGCCGTTGGTGTGTCCCGGAAACGGAAAAAGGTAATTCTTTGTGTAAAGCCGTGAGCAGAGAGGCTCCGAAAGTGGTAGATGGAACTTACTGCTATGCGTTTTAGCGAATTTTGAGATGGATATTTAATCCCCCATACCTGTTTAGGTATGGGGGTATTTTTATGGAGAGTTGGGAGCAGAACTTGTAGTTTTTACGTTTTAAGAAGCGGACCGCGCCTGCATACTGGCAACAAAAAACCCGCCATTCGGCAGTTTTTTGTTCTCTTGCCCAAAGGACTTGCGTCCTCCGCGCTTTATGGAGCGAATTGCGCCTGCATACTGGCAACAAAAAACCCGCCATCGGCAGTTTTTTGTTCTCTTGCCCAAAGGACTTGCGTCCTCCGCGCTTTATGGAGCGAATTGCGCCTGCATACTGACAACAAAAAACCCGCCATCGGCGGGTTCTATAAGTTTTAAATGGTGGACCTGACAAGGATCGAACTTGCGACCTCCTGCATGCCATGCAGGCGCTCTCCCAGCTGAGCTACAGGCCCTTCTTATGTATATAGTATAGCAATTTTTTTGATTTTTGAAAAGTCTTTTAATTTATAAAATTTCTTTTTGTGTGCGTATTTCGAAATATTTTACCCTTCAATTCTTTAGGTTGCGATTTCCGTTTGGGTTTCGTCCTGTCTCTTATTTGGTTTTTTCTTCCAGTTTTATGACTTGCGTTCCGCGCTTTGTGGAGCGGACGGTGCCTGCATACTGGCAACAAAAAACCCGCCATTCGGCAGTTTTTTGTTCTCTTGTCCAAGGGCTTGCGTCCTCCGCGCTTTGTGGAGCGGACCGCGCCTGTATACTGACAACAAAAAACCCGCCATCGGCGGGTTCTATAAGTTTTAAATGGTGGACCTGACAAGGATCGAACTTGCGACCTCCTGCATGCCATGCAGGCGCTCTCCCAGCTGAGCTACAGGCCCAATTAACTGCTGCTTAATTTATTTTAACAGTTTTTTTTGACGCGTGCAATAGCTTTTTTTTCATATAAAAAAGGCCCCGTTGCCGGGGCCTTTTTGAACGGATATTTTAGAAAGAGAAGGTAATCTTCACTTCGCCGCCTACGCCTTCGCGTTTGCCGGCCATACCGTATACGGTAAGGGCGGTGCGCAAGGGCAGGAACATATCTTTGTTGTTGTAAACCAAAGACAACTGCGCGCGGCCGCTCATGCCTTTCATAGAGGCTTCGTTGGACTGGATGCCCTCCGCTCTTACGGTGGATTTGCCGTCCATTTCATAGATGCCCATCGCGCCTAAGGCGGGTTTTAAGCCGTACAGGTCCAACTGGTTGAACGTGTATTCGGCTCCAAAGCGCAAGGCCATGCTTTGCATCGCATCGAATTCCACTTTCTGGCCGAGGTTATCGGTAATATCGTCTTTGCTTTTGCGCAGCCAGCGGAAGTTGGCGAACAAGTCCAAATTTTCCACTAAGGTTTCCACGAAGCCGGCTCCGGCGCCGTAATAGATGCCGTTGCTCTTGAAGGTGGAGCTGAGTTCGGAGGAGTTAAACTTCATGTCCATATAGCCGATTTCGGCGTCCACTTCCAGGCGTCCCGTTTCGCTGTAGCGCAGAGAGGTTAACAGGCCGCCGCTGTATACGTCAGCGTCGCCGTCAACGTCAATCGGGAACGTGTCATACGTGCCGTGGGCATATTTGAGGAAGAAGCCTCCCATCCAGTCGTTGGTAAATTTCTTCCAGCCGCCGGCTTGTACGATGGCGGAATCCAAATCAAAGCCGCTGCCGGTTTTGTAGCGGGTATGGTGGTAGGCACCATTCAAGAAGGTGTTGGCTTCGGCGTCGTTTTTCCACGCGTCGGTAATGGTCGAAGCTAACATTTCCTGCCCTTCCATGGCAAGGGCCAAACCCACCAGCGGCAATTGGCCGTATACTTCCAGGTTGGTTTCTTCTTTAGTGCTGGAAAGGTTCCAGTTTACGATATCTTCCCCGGCGATTTCGGGGGTTAAAGCAAAGGAGTAAATACCCAACTTATCGGTGGCGAGGGTAATGTCAGAGCTGTATTTAATGCAGTTTTCCGATCCGTTGCACACCACGGGTTTATATCCTTCCAACAAGCCGCCCGTTTTAACGACGGTGGTGGCGTCTTGTTGTTTCATGGCGGATTGGTCCAGCGTCAATACGGCGTGAACGTCGCCTTTGGTAAATTCCAAGCGGGTGTCGAAGTTGCCTTCAATGTTCCACAGCGTGTTGAAGTGTTTAAATTGCGTCGGATCGTACGCAACGAAATCGTTTCCGTTGGCGTTGCGGCGGAAAATAAGATGGTTGGTGTCCGCCGTGTAGGAGTTGCTGCCGCCGTATACCGTGCCATTTACCTGCGTGTTGCCGGCCATTACAACGGTGTTGTTGGCGGTAAGCATGTTTTCCTGTTTCAGTTCCGCGCCGTCCACGTAGCCGCCGTAAACGTCGCCTTTAAGAGTGACGTCCGTCAGTACGATGGTGTTGTTGGAGGCGGAGAATTGGTCGTCAATAAGGTCCGCGGTTTCGGTTTCGATATTAACTTCCGGCGTGCTCGAGCCGTCTTCTTCGTAGGTATACGAAGTGGTGGTTGTCGTGGTCACACGGCCTTTTTTGGAAACTTCCACTTTTTCCGTAATTCTGCCTTCGTCGTCGGTTTGTTCAATGGTGTAATTTACTTCTCTTACATAAGCCGCAAAACCGCCGATTACGTTGGCCGTCACTTCGCCGCCTTGCAGATTAATGGTGTTGTTGTTGGACGAAGAGCCAAACCCTTGGATTACTTCTTCGGGGGCTTCTTCGGTCGCTCTGTTATTTACTTGGCGGGTATAATCCATCGTCGCGCCGCCGAAGATGTAGCCGTTGGCGGTATTCAGGGCGGGGGCGATTTCGTAACCTTGGGAAGATTTCGTATGAATCAGATCTGCGTCCATTACATTGGTAACGTTTAAGATGCCGCCAAAGGTTTTTGTCGCGTCGAAGGTGACGGTTACGTTGGAATCAAGCACGTTGACGGTGTTGCCTTCCGGGCTGCCCGTCATGTTCAGCGCCGCGCCGATTTCGTTTACCGTCGTGCCGGTTAAATCTTGCAACGTCAGCGTGTTGGCGTTCGTTTCGCCGGCGATAAGTTTGGTGTTATCGCTTAAACCGTGAACCATTTTAACGGTGTAGATTTCGCCGTCTTTTACCGTGGAGTTCTGAATCAACATCGTATTGTGGCTGGCGTTGTTGTTATAGGCGTCCACAGCGGCGGCGGAGTTTACCGTCGTGCCGTTGATCAGTTTCAGGTTGTTGTAGTCGAAAGTGCCGGAAGCGGCGGCGTCATCGTGCAGAGAAAATCCGCTGTCCGCCGCGATGACGTTACCGTCAATGGTGGCCGCGTCTAAAACAACTTCGTTGTGGTTGGCCGATACGCCGCCGTAAGAACCGTATACGTTGCCGTTGACGGCGGAATTGGTAATTTTAACGGTGTTGTAGTCGTTGGTGCGTTCGGGGGTAACGTCGTGCTCTTCCACTTCTTCTTGGGGAGTAACTACGTAAGAGAGGGCGCCGGCCACATTGCCGTTGATGGTGGCGTTGTTGGAAATGTTGACGGTGTTGCCGCTGACGTCGCCGCTGAAAAATTGAGAGGCGCCGCCCGCTACGGCTACCGGATTGGCGCCCGTAGCAAAAACGGTTTGGTTGTTTTGCGGCGTGACGGTGATGGTAGCACCGTCGATATTGACGGTGTTGTTCTTGGCGCTGCCAGTTTGCCATTTTTCGCCGTCCGTATTTTCGGGGCGGCTCGTGCGGGATAAACCGCCCGCCACAGCGCGGCCTTCAATCGTTACGCCGTTGGAAATATTAACGGTGTTGCCGTCGGCGGAAGCGTTTTTGTACACTGCGCCGCCCACAATATAGTGGTTGTGGATGCCGTCAGGCATTTTACCGTCGTTGGTGTCGGTTAAATCGGTGTTAACCGTTACCGTGTTGTTGACGGCGGATCCTTGTAAAGAAGCCCCGCCGGCAATCATCATGTTGTTCGTATCGCTTACTCCGGCGTCGATGACGAGCGTTTCGTCCGTCACAGTGCCGGCTTTTTCGATGGGGTTTAACGGTTGCGCGCCTGCAGCGGAAACCGCAAACAATACGGCAAAAAACCCTGAAAGGAATTTATTCATTTATCCTCCAATTAATCTAAACAAAAGGGATATATTTTCATTATACAGAATTTAACGCAAAAGAAAAGCTGTTTTTATAGAGAAAAAGCGTCTTTTTGGCGTTGGGCGCGCGGCGGATGTTTTTAAGTATAATAAAAAATATGGAAAATCGGTACACGGACGGAACTTATTTGGAGGCGAATCCCGGTTGGCACGGGGCGGATTCCGCTTGGAAACTGTCTCATGTTCGCCGCGCGCTTAAAAGTGCAGGCTTGGATGAGGCGCGCCTAAAAACCGTGTGCGACGCCGGGTGCGGCGCAGGCGAAGTGATTAAATTGTGGGCAGAGAAGCGGCCGGCAACCTTTTTTTATGGCTTTGACGTTTCTCCCCAGGCGTTGGAGCTGGCCCAAAACGATAAACCGCAAAACTGTGTTTTTCAACAGGGGGATGCCGGACGTCCGGAGCGCGTGGACGCGCTTTTGTTGTTGGATGTTTTGGAACATATCCCGGATTGGAAACGTTTTTTTACGCAATGGGCGGACTGTGCGCAAACCATTGTGGTGCATATGCCGTTGGACTTATCGATTTATGCGCGGCTGCGTCCTTCCATTTTGGCGCGGGAGCGCGACACAGTGGGACATATTCATTTTTTTACGGGACGTCGTTTTTTGCGGGAGTTGAATTCGTTAGGCGTATGTGTAAAACACGTGCACTATACCAATAAGTATGTGGAACGGCCGCCCCAAATTACCCGGTTTGTCAGCCGGGTGGGTATGTTTATTCGCCGGGCGGCGCATTACCTGCTGCCGCGCGCCTGGGCCGCGTATTGGGTGGGGGGATACAGCGTGATGTTGGTATTGGAAAAGAAACCTATCCTTGGTACAGACTGCGCAGCAGTTTGATCTCTTTGGCGTAGCCGGCCAAATCGTTCGGAGTTTCCAAACAGAACGGCAAGTGTTTCAGCGCGGGATGGTTAATAACGCGGGCCATCAGAGCCGTGCCGATTTCTCCGCCGCCGATGACGGCGTGCCGGTCTTTATGTGCGCCGCGGGGGTTGAGGCTGTCGTTTAAATGGACGGCTTTTAGGCGCGAGAGGCCGATTTGTTTATCAAATTCGCCGAGTGTTCCGTCTAACGCCGCCAGCGAGTAGCCGGCGTCGTGTACATGGCAGGTGTCCAGGCAAACGCCCATTTTATCGTTTAATTTTACGCCGTCCAAAATCCGCTTCAGTTCGTCAAAACTTTTTCCTATTTCGCTTCCTTTCCCGGCCATGGTTTCCAGTAATACGGTAGTGGTTTGGTTTGGGGTTAAAATTTCGTTAAGCAGGCTGATAATCAGTTCGGTGCCTTTTTCTGCTCCTTGGCCGACATGGCTGCCGGGATGGAAGTTGTACAGGTTGCCGGGCAGATATTCCATGCGCCGCAAATCATCTTGCATGGTTTGCAGGGCAAATTCTCGGGTTTTGGGATCGGCCGATGCCGGATTAAGCGTATACGGCGCGTGCGCGATGACGGGCGCGAAATGATGTTTTTTCATCAGTTCGCACAGGGCGGCGGCGTCTTGCGGGTCGATATCTTTGGCTTTGCTGCCGCGCGGATTGCGGGTGAAAAATTGGAAGGTGTTCGCATTGATTTCAAGCGCGGTTTCTCCCATGGCTTTAAAACCCTTGGAAGAAGATAAATGACAGCCAATATGTAACATAACGATCCTCTATTTTGCGCTGACGCGTTTAATGTCCGCGATTAGTTGGTGTACGTCTTCCGGGCGGGTGGCCCAGCTGGTGCAAATGCGAATGGCGGTATGCCCGCGGTCTAAGCGTTTAAAATGCGCGAAAGCGTAATCTTGTTCCAGGTCTTTTAGTGCGTCATTGGGTACGACGGGAAATTGTTGGTTGGTAGGGGAGTCGTACCACATTTGCCAACCAGCGTCTTCGCAGGCTTGGCGGATGAGCGCGGCCATTTGGTTGGCGTGCCGGGCCAGGTTAAAGTAAAGGTCATTTTCAAAAAGGCCCAAAAACTGGATGCCCAGTAAGCGCCCTTTGGCCAAAATGGCGCCTTTTTGTTTCATGAAATAGCGGAAATCTTTTTGGAGTTTCGGGTTGACGATAACAACCGCTTCTCCAATCAGTGCACCCAATTTTGTGCCGCCGATATAGAAAACATCGCAGCAGGCGGCGATGTCGGGCAGCGTAAGGTCGTTTCCTTGGGCGGCCAGACCGTAGCCCAGGCGCGCGCCGTCCATAAACAAATAGAGGTTGTGTTCGTCGCACACGCGGCGAATGTCGGAAAGTTCTTTTTTGGAATACAGCGTGCCGTACTCTGTCGGACACGAGATATACACCAGTTTGGGCTGGGGGGCGAATTCCGGGTTATCGTCGTGCCAGTGAGCCTGGCATACTTGGGCAATTTGCTCGGCCGTGATTTTGCCGTTTTTTTCTGGTACGGCTAAAACGCGGTGCCCCGTAGCTTCAATCGCACCGGTTTCATGTACGTTAATGTGCCCCGATTCAGCCGAAATAACGCATTGGTACGGGCGCAGCATGGCGGCGATGACCGTTAAATTGGTTTGCGTTCCGCCGCACAAGAAGTGTACGTCCGCCTGCGGAGTCTGGCAGAGGGTTTTGATAAGTTCGGCCGCTTGGCGGCAGTAAGGGTCTTGCCCGTAACCGGGCATTTGTTCCAAATTGGTTTGCGCAAGTTTTTCTAAAATAACGGGGTGTGCGCCTTCGCTGTAATCACAATTAAATCGAATCATAATAATTCCTTAAAAATTTTCTCTTACTATATTTTATATTTTTAGCAGATTTTTTGTATGTCGTACAAGGTAAAAACAAAAAAGCCTCCCGAAGGAGGCTTTCTAAATGGTGCCCAGTATAGGGATCGAACCTATGACCTTTCCCATGTCAAGGGAACGCGCTACCGCTGCGCCAACTGGGCTTAAATTGTTATCAATGCTACCTCTTTATTATAACAAATTATACTGCGAAAGAAAAGATTAGCTTTTCTGCGGCCGTGGCGGGCCCGCTTGGGCCGCGCGGGCTGCGTCCAACTTGCGGTTGCGCAGCATGAGCATTAAATCAATAAATACCATTATCAGGTTGGCGATATACAACCAGATAACGACGTCAAAATTATAAAACATTTTGTGTATCACGCCGCACAGATACGCCAGTTCAATGGTAATCATAAACGCCAAACTTTTTCCGGCGGCGGTTTTGGCGGTGGCGGATTTATAAATGTTAAAAGGCCATGCCAGACCAAAACCTAACATCATTAATGCTTCAAAAATGCTCACGGTTCTTTCTCCAAACGGGGGTATAGCCCCGGGGATTATTTAAAACTCCATGCGTTCCCGATGGAATTTTCAATAAATTCCAAGAGTCCCTTATGCAACAGCACGCGCTTATTGGTGCGGATACGGTGTGTTTTTTCTGGGTCCGCTTTGGAGGGCACTTCCAAAAATATGGTGGTGGTGCCGCGCGTCATATCCAAATAACTTTTTAGTTTCTGTAAGTTTTGTTTGGAATAATCCGCCGGCAGCCGGATGGTAAATTCTTTGGCGATGTTGGCGATTAAGTCCGTTACACTGCTTACATCCTGCAGGTTGAGCTCGATACGTGCGCTGTCTTCGTCTACGCGGATATCTCCCAAGAAGTTAAAAATGGCGTTAGGGGCCAGTTTCCCGCCCATATTTTCATACGTGCGCGGGAATACGTTGACGGGAAGTGAACCCGTGCAGTCTTCAATCACCAATTGAGCCCAATCTTTTTTTGTTTTTTTGTTTTGGCGTTTTTTGAAAAGGGTGACGATTCCCAATACGTTTAGGCGCCCCGAGGCTTTGCCATCCAAAATATCGCAAATGGGGGTGCAGTGCAGCTGAGGCAAGTTATTTTGATATTTGGCCATGGGGTGCCCGCTAAAATATAAACCCAGCACTTCTTTTTCAAAGCTTAGCAATTCATTTTGCGTAAGCGGGACGGCCTCCACAGGGGCGGTTTGCTTGACGCTTAATACGGCGGAGAAATCGTCACCAAACAGGTTGCCGGTGTTTTTTTCTTTTTCTTTAGCCACCATGTGGGCGACGTCTACGGCATTGTCGATACCGGCCAAAATATTGGCGCGGACCGCTTTGGGATCTTGATCCGGGGCGATGCTGTCCAGTGCGCCGGCTTTAGCCAAACTTTCGATGGTTTTTTTGTTGGCCTGAAAGAGGTCAATACGGCTGCATAAATCTTCGAGCGATTTGTAAGGCCCGTCTTTTTCGCGTTCTTTGACGATGGATATACACCCTTCTTCGCCGGCGTTTTTAATGGCTTCCAACGCGTAGCGGATACATTCTTTGCCGTCTTTGACGTCTACGGAAAATTCAGGCTGGGAGGCGTTGATATCCGGCGGCAGGATTTCAAAACCCATGCTGCGGGCTTCTTCCAAATATGTGACGATTTTATTTTCTTTATCGTCCGCCCCGATAGCGTTGTGACCGATTTCGTTGGAAAGCGCTGCGCACATAAATTCAATCGGGTAATTGGCTTTTAAATAAGCGGTTTGGTATGACACCAACGCATACGCGTATGAGTGCGATTTGTTAAAGCCGTATCCGGCGAACGCTTTCATTTGTTCGTAAATATGGGAAGCCGTTTTTTCAGGGATTTTGTGTTTCTTGCAGCCCTCGATAAATTGTTTGCCGAATTTTTCCATTACGTCTATTTTCTTTTTACCCATGGCTTTACGCAGCGTGTCGGCTTCACCGGGGGTAAACCCGCCCAGACGTTTGGAAATTTCCATAATCTGTTCCTGGTACA
>CAYUAA010000019.1:0-15100 GCA_964442585.1 uncultured Elusimicrobium sp.
GCAAAGGTAAAGATTCTATCGTCTACAACGCTTACAAATACGGCGTGCCCGTGTTCGTGCCCGCGTTTTCGGACTGCTCCGCCGGTTTCGGCTTTGTAGCCCACCAGACGGAACATCCCGAAGCCCACGTGTCTATCGACAGCGCCAAAGACTTTTTGGAACTTACCAAAATCAAAATCAAAGCTAAAGAAACCGGCCTTATGATGTGGTCCGGCGGCGTGCCGAAAAACTTTGCGCAAGACACCGTTGTGGCGGCCGAAATTTTGGGCGAAGATTCCCCGATGCACAAATACGCCGTACAAATTACGGTGGCTGATGTGCGCGACGGCGCCCTTTCCGGCTCTACCTTAAAGGAAGCTTCTTCCTGGGGTAAAGTTTCCACCGCTTTGGAACAGATGGTGTACGGCGAATGCACGACGTTGATCCCGCTCATCATCGGCTACGGCTACCACAAAGGCGCGTGGAAAAAACGCAAAGCGGCCAACTACGTAAAATTCTTACAGGAAGAAGACGCTAAAATCGCCGCGCTGAAAGCCAAAAAAGCCAAAAAATAATGCGGCTTAAAAACGCGTTACTAAGTTTAGTTCTGCTGATCTGCCCGTGTGCGTTATGCTACGGGCAGCTCAGTTTTTCAGGGGTAAACGGCGAACGCGGCTACTCCGCCGTGCGGAGTTTCTATCGGGCGGATTTGGACAACGGTTTTGTCCTTACGCCTTACTACGAATTTTACCGCCAGACCGATAAAGAATATGACGAGTCCGGCTCCATCGCCCGCTACAAATTAAATCCTTCTTATGAATTAACCGACGGCTGGATCCTCACCGCTTCGGCTTTTTGGCAGCCTACCGCCACCGGATACCGCGCGGTGGGATATGCGGCTGGCGCGGAATGGACACCCTTCTATCGCTGGGGACTGTTTAAAAATCCCGTGTTGGCGGTGTCGGCGGGGCAGGAGCGTTACAAAGTGTATGTGGACCGGATGGGCAACACGCTGCCCGGCGCGTTTCATCAGCTTTCCACCTATACCAAGGCGGAGGCTCGGACGGAACTGGCTTCGTGGGACTTGAAAGCGTCCTGGCATAAAGTGATACAATATAAGAACAAGGATTTCCCGTCCGACGTTACCTTTAGTTGGGCGGATTTGCCGTATATGACGGCGGTAATCCAGGGGTTTATTAAAGATGCGATGGCGTTGCGCGTCAGCTACCGCACTCATTTTATTACGCCTTACGCCGTTTTGGGGCGTTATAATTATGCCGAACGCCGCGGGACGGCGTTGGCCGTTAGCGCGGGGATGCGCGTTAGTTGGGGACGCACCTCTTTATCCGGCGGGGTGGAAGTGTTTGAGCCGCGCCGCGAAGCAAACCGCAAAACTTATTTTTCCATGTCCGCCGAGGTGGACTTTTAACCGGAGGCCGCTATGCGCGAGATTGACTTGCATTGTAATATAGACGAAAATCTCTTTTCGCTGACGATTTTTTTAACCCGTTTGCTAAGCGGGCTGACACTTCTTTATGTGGCCATAGGCGGATTGCTGTTTTACCGCGAATTTTTGTATAACGCGGCCGCCATTGGACTGCCGCTTCCTGTGCCGCTTGGCGTGAGCGTGTTGGTGGCGGAACTGTTTTTGGCGTTGATGCTGATTTTGGGCTGGTTTACTCGTCTTTCCGCGGCGGCCAGCGTGTTGTGTACGGCGGCCGCTGGGGTGATTTTTTTTGCGGCGGACGTCAATAAAATTTACGTGGCGCTTATTTTATTATTAATTGCGTCGCTTCTTCCCGCGGCTCTTTTGGGGCCGGGCAAAATCAGTTTAGATTACAAACACGCGGCGCGCCGCGCGTAACTACGTTTAGGGGTTTATTATGGAAAATACAGAATCCGTGCAGTACGTCAGCCTGGCCAATAAATATCGTCCGCAAAAGTTTGAGGATATGGTCGGCCAGGAGAGCATTTCCAAAACGCTTCGCAACGCGTTGACCTCCGGTCGTATTGCGCATGCCTATTTATTTTACGGCCCGCGCGGTTGCGGTAAAACCACTACGGCGCGCATTTTGGCCAAAGCTTTAAACTGCACCGGTTCCGGTGCGGACAAACCGACGGCCGAACCGTGCGGCAAATGTCCGCAGTGTTTGGAAATCGCCCAAAGCGCGGACTTGGACGTGCTGGAGCTCGACGCCGCCAGCAACACTCAGGTGGAGAAAGTGCGCGAAGCGATTATCGACACCGTCGCCCTTGCTTCCACGCGCGACCGTTTTAAAGTGTTTATCTTGGACGAGGTACACATGCTGTCCACCAGTTCATTTAATGCTCTTCTAAAAACGATTGAAGAACCCCCGGCTCATGTGGTGTTTATTTTGGCGACGACCGAAAAACACAAAGTGCCCGCCACAATCGTCAGCCGCTGCCAGACCTTCCGCTTCCGTCCGATTACGACGGAAGAAATTACCACCCACCTGCTTGATTTGGCGGGTGCGGAAAATATCGATTTAACGCCCGGCGCGGCCAAAATTATCGCAAAAAACGCCGGCGGAGCCATGCGCGACGCACTGACGCTTATGGATCGCGCGATTGCTTACTCCGGCAATAAAATCGACGAAAAACTGGTGGGCGAAATGTTGGGGCTCACGCCGGACGAACTGATTGCCAACGCGGTGCGCGCGCTGGTACGGAAAGACAACGTGGCTCTTCATCAAGTGTTTGATACGCTCAAAGCCGAAGGTTTTGACGCCAATTCTTTTTTGAAAGATTTAAAAAACGCGTTGGGCGATTTATTTTACTTTGCGTTGGGCCAAGGAGCGGAACCTTTTGAAGGCGCGAAACAAATTGTCGACGGCGTAAGTCCCGGTTTTTTGGCGCAGATTTCCCGCAAAACCAACAAAATTATCGAAGAGGTAAAATTTTCGGACAACGCGCTCATCAGCGCGGAAGTCGGTATGTTTACGGTAATGGACAGCTGCCTGGACATCGAAGGTTTTGTGCGCCGTCTGGAAGCGTTGGAACGCGGCGGCGGAGCCGTTCCTTCCGGTCCGTCTGTCTCTGCGCGCCAAACGCCTGCCGCACATAAGCCGGCGGCGCGTCCGGCGTCCTCCGCTTCTTTTGCGCAGGCCGTCGTGCCCAAACCGTCGGCCGCTAAATCCGTTTTCGCAAAACCCGTATCCTTTACCGCGGAGGAACCCGCCCCGGCAGGGCCGGCTTCCGCCGCGATATTAGAGGACGCTCCCGCGCTTAACGCCGCCATTTCCAACCGTCAACTTTGGGATAAAATGCTTAAACATTTTGAAAAAAGCCCGTTTGTTTATGATGTGATGACTAACTGTTCCATTATGTTTGGCGATGGGGAATGGACGTTGGGTTTCCCTCCCGGAAAAGAATTTTATCAAATCCCCGCGCAAAATAAACTGGCGGATTTGGAAGCCGCGGCTAAACAAATCAGCGGTCGCGTAATCAAATTTAAACTGGGTGCCGCTCCGGTGCAGGAGGCCGAAGTGCCTAAAAAGGCTCCCGCGCGCGCGGCCAAGCCGGCCGTCTCTACAGCCGTCGCTCCCGCGCCGGCTGGCGGTGCGGTGATTTCGGACGAAGAACCGTTCGTAAACGCTTCATTCGCGGCGGATGTGGAGCCGTCTTCTTACACGGTGGCGGCTGATACGCCGGAAGAATTAAAAGAAATTTTAGAAGTTATTCCTGGGGAGCTGTTGGCTTAATTTATGAAGAGTTTAGACCGTTTAGTCCGTGCGCTGCGCCGTTTGCCGGGGGTAGGCCCCCGTCAGGCGGAGCGGTTCGCCGCGTATTTTTTGCGCGCTTCCCAGGGCGAAACGGAAGAATTTGTAAATGCGCTTTTAACCATGAAGCAGGATGTTAAACTTTGTACCGTTTGTTTTTCGTACAGCGAAGAAGAGCTCTGCCCCGTCTGCCGGGACGCTGACCGCGACCACGGCCTTATTTGCGTGGTGGAAGATCCTCAGGATATTGATGCTATCGAAAAAACCGGCGCGTACAAAGGTTTGTATCACGTATTGCACGGCGCGATTTCCCCCATGGACGGACGCGGTGCGGAACAAGTAAAAGTGCGCGAACTTCTGGAACGCGTTCAGCGCAGCCCGGTACGGGAAGTGATTATCGCCACAGATCCAGACAGCGAAGGCGAAACTACCGCTCTCTACTTAGCCGATTTACTGCGTGGCCTGGTGGGGCAGATAACGCGCATCGGCTATGGCGTGCCGCTGGGGGGGGATATCGATTATATCGATGAAATGACGCTGGGCTATTCGCTTAAAGGCCGTACGAAATTCTAAATGCATTCGGACGTTTACAAAAGACCGCTGTTGTGGGTACTGGCGGTGTATATTTTAACCCTCGTTTTCTTTTACAGTCCCGCTCCTTCCAAGCGGGACGTTTTCCATTTTATTCCTGAAAAACAAGTAATGCTTACGGGGCGGGTGGACGGCTTTGCTTCTTCGAAAAAAGGTGGTTACAATGTAAAGGTAAAAGTGCGTTCCGTAAACGGGGCGCCGGCCGGTGGGACGGTATACGCGCGGTTTAAAAATTTCGAACCGCAGTGGTGGGACGAAATTTCCGTTTTCGGCACGCTTCAGCGGCCTTATGGCGTAAATTTACTTGGCAATTTTGATTGGTGGCGTTATTTGGCGTTAAAAAACGTTTTTACGGAAATAAAAGTTTCCCGCGCGGACGTTATGAAACCCGCTTTGTTTTTTATCCGTTGGATACGCCGTGTGCGCGAAGCCGTACTGCGTTCGTTTGCAAACTCTTTCCCTGCGGAATTGGCCGGAATCGCCGGAGGCGTAACGCTGGGCGACCGCGGTGATTTTTCGCCAGAATTATATACCGCGTTTCAAGACAGCGGCGCCGTGCACCTGTTGGTGGCCTCTGGCGGGAACGTGGGGTTTGTAACGCTGATTGTATTGTTTATCTGTTCGGTCTTAGGCGTTGGCCGGCGGAAAATGATGTTTGCCGCGCTGACTGCCGCCGGTATTTATACGTTGGTGGCGGGGGCTGATGCACCTCTTGTACGTGCGTATTTTATGACGCTTTGCGCTTGCACGGGGTATTTGCTCGGACGCAACAGCGGTGTGTTTCAAGGACTGTTGGTATCGTGCTTTCTGATTTTGTGTTTTCATCCGGCGTCGGTGTTTGAGACGGGATTTCAAATGTCTTTTTTGGCTACGCTTGCCATTATTATTTGTTTAAATAACTACCACCCGCCCGCCCGTTGGCCCAAATGGGTGACGTTTTTTGTGCAGATTTTTTTGGCAACCCTCTCCACGCAGCTGGCGTTGCTGCCCGTGTTTACAAACGTATTTTATAAAGTGTCGCTTACGGGGCTTATATCGAATATGGTACTGGTGCCGCTGGCTTCGTGCGTGATGGGGCTTGGCTTTGCGTACTATGCGCTAGATTTAATTCATGCGGGGATTGTTTTATATTGGCTGTTGTGGGGCGCACTGTGGCTGTTTAAGACGTTGGTGGAGTTTTTCGCTTCGTTTAATATGTCCGCCCTGCCGGTTTCATCGTGGAATGTGGGCACGGTGACGGCATATTATGCGGGACTCTTTTTACTTTTTAATTTGCCGCTTAAAAATTTTACACGTAAAATAGCGCCCGTTTGCGGGGCCGTTATGCTGTCGGCGTTAGGGTTACAGTATATTTTGCAGCCGGCGGCGGAGATTTACTTGCTTAACGAATGGAACCGCTCCGCCGCAATAGTGCGTTTGCGCGGCGGGGAAACGTGGGTGTTGGGGAACGGCGTGAAAGAGGACAAAATCCGGCTCGCTTTATATAAAACGGGCGTTCGCCGGGCGGAAGTGTTCTTGCCGTTTTCGGCGCAAACGAAATATGATTGGCACCTAATTGCCGAGAAAACTATTTTGCCGTTTACGGAAATATGGCCTGGACAAACGGTTGATACACGCGGTACGCGCGTACGTTTGATGTGGGGCTTGCACGAAACAAAAGAGGGCCGTTTATGGGAAAACCAAGGATACTCGGGCACCGATAAAGACGACGTGTCTTATTGTTTTGAAACGCAGCGCGGCGAAGTATGTATCGGCGCGTACGCGCGTTTTGTGCGCTTGGCGGACGGAACTGTGGTTCGGAACCGTTTAAATGATACGGTGAAAATAAAATTATAGTTGTACGGGAATTTTACCCGTCGGTTTTAATTTTCCCATTAACGCTTCCGCCGCCGCTTGTTGGAACGCGGGGGCGGGAGAAAATGCAAATAACGCTCCCTGCGCTTCGGGTACGGCGCGTGCGGCCCAGGGGCTGGCAAAACTGATAAAAACGCATTGGTCCGCTTGTTTGGCAGCGCGCGTTAAGCGTTGGGCTTCGGCGTTTTCCAAATCAATTTTTCCTTTAAACGCCTGATACTGACGGAAACATAAAATCAGCAGTTTGCCGATTTTTCCTTCGGCATACGGTTTGGCGTGTACGCCGTTTTTTTGAAATTCCTGTAAAAACGGGCGCGCGGAGAGTTTATCGTCGTTTCCGGCTTCCAAATAATATACCGTGTCGCCCGGATTAAGCGTAAAAATGCGGCCCGTTTGGGCCACGGCTTTGCGCGCCGTGCGCAGGCTGAAGCCGTTGTCGGAAAAGGCTTCCTGCGGCGTAAGCGCGGGGATTAAATCGGCGCGGCGGCAAAGTTCGTTTTGCGCTTGTTCGGAGCGGGCTAACCACGCTTGCGGCAAATTTTGCGCGCGCAAAAATTCTATTAATTCAAACGGATTTTGCGGTACCAGCAAAATATCCGCTCCGGCGTTCAGCGCGTCTAAGGCGGCTTGTTTTTCGTCGCCGATGGCTTTCATTAAAAGCGCGTCAGTTACCACGCAGCCCTGGTAGCCCATGTTTTGGCGCAATAAGCCGGAAATAATGGCGCGGGAAAGCGACGCCGGTTTTTTTCCGTCCAGGGCGGGTACCAATAGATGGCCGATCATAACGCTGTCGGCCTTATTTAAAAGCGCGCTGAACGGAACGAGTTCGTTTCGTTTTAATACGTCTGCGGTTTTTTGTACCGTGGGCAACGCCAAGTGTGAATCGGTGGCGGTGTCGCCGTGACCGGGAAAATGTTTAATGCTGTTGAGTGCGCCGCCTTGTTTCAGTCCGTCCATAAAAGCCCCCGCCAAGCGGATGACTTGCGCCGGATCCGCGCCGAAAGAGCGCGTGTTCACAATTGGGTTTTGCGGATTATCGGCCAAGTCAAGCACCGGGGCAAACACCCAGTCCACTCCCAAACTTTTGGCTTGGCGCGCCGTTAAAAGGCCTTTTTCGAAGGCGGCGTTTTCGTCGTCCGCCGCTCCCAACGCCAGGTTGGCGGGAAGCAGCTGCGCATCTGTCAGCCATCGCCCCAGACCGTCTTCATAATCGGCGGAAATTAAAATTTTAGAAAGCGGCGAGGAGGCCCTTATGGTTTGGGTAAAACGGGCCACTTCTTCTTTCGTTCCGCCGTAAAGGCAGAATCCACCCACTCCCATTTGCGCCAGTTTTACAGCGTCTTGCAGGGGCGTTTTACCAAACCAAAAACCGGGATGAACAAGCCGTTCGATATTCATAAAGTTATTTTTCCTAAAATAGCGTTTTTATGTGCGCCGGTGGCTGCCGCGCAGTGGTTGGTTTGGCGTTTTAGCGCAAGCCAGCCAAACAAGGCAAATGCTGCCGCTTCCTTGGCCTGCGGGTCGATGCCGTAATAAAGCGTAGTTGTTACTTTTATATGCGGCAAAAGCTCCCGCAAAAATTTTAAAAGCGTTTGGTTATAGCACCCCCCGCCGGAAACCACGAGTTCTTTTTGTGCGTTGGCTGGAACGAAATCCGTTACCGCTTTTGCCACGGCGGCCGCCGTAAAATAGGTGAGAGTGGCCAGCGCGTCCGGTACGCTGTTGGCCGTCAGCGCGGCAAAATATTTTTGCAAGTAAGGCAGACCAAATTCGTTTTTATCCAAACTTTTGGGCGGCTTCTGCGAAAAGAATTTCTGCTTGAGCAGTTTTTTTACCAATGTTTTGTCGGGGGTGCCTTTGGCGGCGGTTTGGCCGTTTCTATCAAACGGTTTATGCAGCAGGCTTTGGCAGGTTAAATCAATTAGCGTGTTGCCGGGACCGACGTCAAACCCAAACGTTTTGATGTTTTTACCCACTACGGAAAAGTTGGCAATTCCGCCGACGTTAAGTAAGATTTTCGGCGTACCCCTCCCCCAGATGTATTCGTCAAAAAATGGAATCAACGGCGCGCCTTGGCCGCCCAAGGCGATGTCTTTGGCGCGAAAATCGCTTACGGCGGGAGCGTTGGTTTCGCACGCCAGAAAGGAAGCGTCTCCAATTTGTAGGGTATTAGGCGTTTTATCGTTGGGCCCGTGATAGACGGTTTGTCCGTGCGATCCGGTCACCAATATGTCTTCGGTGCGTAAATTAAAATCTTTCAAAAATTTGCGGACGGTTTTTGCGTACAGCGCGCCCAGCTCGTAATTGAGCCGGCTTAGTTCCGGCACTGTTAAACGGGCGGCGTTTAACAGCTTGTTTTGCAGGGCGGCCGGATAGGCGTAGTTTTTAAAATGTAAAATTTTAAACGGCGCGGGGCGTACGGCGCAGACGGTCAGTCCGTCCGCGCTGGTTCCGCTCATAAGGCCGAGGGTAAATTTAGTCATCAATCACCTTGGTTAAAAAACCGTTTTGTTTTTTAAGGAGTTTTTCAGCTTCTTTTTTGTCCGTCCGCTTTTTGTGCATAACGACAGCCGTTTTTACGCTTTGGCCCGAGGCCGCAAGCAGTTTTTTGGCGGTTTTTTCATCCGTCCCCGCCACTTGGCAAATCAGCCGTACGGCGCGCGTGATGAGTTTTTCGTTCGTCGGACGTACGTCAATCATCAAGTTGCCGTAGGTTTTGCCGCACAGCGTCATGGCTCCCGTTGTAATGGCATTTAAGGCCATTTTAGTGGCCGTGCCCGCTTTCATGCGCGTGGAACCGCTTAACGCTTCAGGGCCTGTTTGCAGGCAGATGTGTATGTCTGCGTGAGTGGTGTCTGCTCCGGTGTTGCATGAAATTAGCGCGGTTTGCGCGCCCAATTGGCGCGCCGCTTTCAACCCGCCCATTACGTACGGCGTGCGGCCGCTGGCCGTCAGGCCGATAACAATATCACCGGGGTTGGCGGTTTTTAAAATTTCTTTTGAGCCTTGTTTTTCGTCATCCTCTGCCCCTTCTTTGGCGCGGAAAACGGCTTGTTTTCCACCGGCAATCAGTCCAATAATTTGCGAAGGTTTGGTGCCAAACGTGGGTACGCACTCCACCGCCTCCAAAATCCCCAAGCGGCCGCTGGTGCCCGCCCCCATAAAAATAATTTTCTTTTTGGCGGCGTATGCCCGTGCAGCCAGTACGATGGCGGCGGCAATGTCTTTATTCGCTTTTTGCACGGCGCGTGCCGCGTTGAAGTCTTCGGCGTTGAAAGCGCGCGCCAGGCGGCGCGGCGGCATTTTATCGAGCCCATGGGTACGCGGGTTTACTTGTTCGGTGGGTAAAGCGTTGGTGTTCATTTAATCTCCGTCCGAAAGACTCATTTTATGCGTTTTGAAAGCCTGTTCGGTTTCTTCAATTGATTTAATTTTACCCGTCAGCGGTACCACCGCCAGCGTGATTAAGCTGATGACGGAGGCAATCATAAAAAACGTTTCATATCCCAGTACGGCTTGCAGTTTTCCCGACAGCATGGACGGAACCATCATGCCAAGCGCCATGATGCCGGTGGAAATGGCGTAGTGGGATGTTTTGTATTTTCCTTGCGATACATACATAATAAATACGGAAAACGCCATCATCGCCAGCCCGTTGCCCAAGTGTTCCAGCGTAATTAGGGCCGCGGTGACGGCGAGCTCCGGTTTGGCCCAGGCCATGTAGGCATAGAAAAAGTTGGGCAGAATTAAAATAACGGCAAACGGCCAAATACATTTTTTAAAACCGAATTTTCCCAGCAGCCAACCGCCGCTCAGGTTCCCGGCGATTACCGCCCCCAGCCCCAAGGTTCCTTTAATCAGTCCGTAGTTTTGCACCGAAAGCCCCATAGCTCCCGTATCCTGCGGTTTTAATAAAAACAGCGGAACAATTTTTTCCAGCAGCGCGTCACCGAGGCGGTATAATAGGATAAATAGCAAGATGTAGATAATATTTTTTTGCGAGAAGTATGTTTTAAATGATTCTTTCCACGCGCTTCCGTGTTCGTGCGTGACGGGTTTGTCCTCCGCCGGAGCGGGCAGTATGTACGCATGCCACCAGGCAAATGCGGCAAACAGCAGACCAAAAAAGCCAAATAGAGCGGCCCAGTTGTACGGCCAGGGCATGAGGTTAAGCGACAGGTCAGGCGTTGGATTGGCCAGCGCGCCCGTAATGGAAATGAATACGCCGCTGCCCAAGATCATAGCCAGGCGGTAAAAAATCGTGCGGATTCCGACGAAGTAGCCTTGCTCTCGCGGCGTTAAGGCCAGGAGGTAATAGCCGTCGGTGGCGATGTCCAGCGTGGCGGAAGCGAACGCCCCAAATAAGAAACCAAAAAGCGTGAGTGTGAAGAATGTTAAGCTCTGCTCTTGCTGTACAAACGCGCATCCGGCCGTGCACGCCGCCACCGCCAAAAATACGGCGCTGAGCACTGTCTGTCCCGCCAAAAGCCAGCGGCGTTTGGTGCTGCGGGCATCTACGAGCGGGCTCCAAAACATTTTCAAAATCCAGGGCAGGTACAGCCAGCCTGTCCAAAATGCGATTTTTTCGTTGGAAAAACCTAAATCGGCATACAGTACGGTAGACACCGTGTTAATAACAATGTACGGAAATCCTTCCGCCAAATATAAGGTGGGAATAAAAGCCCAGGGAGAGTGTTTTTTCATTATTTAAATGCGTATTTCCCGGCCAGCAAATCGGCCAGCGGTTTTGTAGTTTCGTTACGGGCCAACGCCATTTTGATAATCGCGGTGAGCGGTACGGCCAGCAGTGCGCCCATAATGCCCCATACGAGCGCCCAAAACAATAAGCTGGCGATAACGACGATAGGGTCTAAATCCATTCCTTTGCCGAGCCATTTTGTTTCCAAAATGTTGCCGATAATAAAGTGAATCGTGGTAAGCAGAATAAGCGCCAGCAGAATATGCCAGTCAAACCCGTATTGCAAAAACAATACCGGCATCGGCAGCAGCGTGGAAATAAACGGCCCGATATTGGGGATGAAGTTAAGTACAAACGTCAGTACTGCCAGCATGGAGGCCAGCTCGGCTTTTACGGACGTGAGAACAATCCACGTAAAGCCGGCCGCCAGCAAAGAAACGAAAATTTTGACGATTAAGTAAAACGAAATCTGCCGCTGGATATTGCCTACCAGAGAGGGTTTGTCTTCCGCCGCTTTGCCCATAAAAATAAAGATAAGGAAAAGCGTAATCAGCATTAAATTGGTTAAGATGGACACCAGCATGCTGCCCAAACTTCTGACAACATTAAATATAGGCAGCTTGGCAACGGTTTCGGTAACAAACTGTGCGTTTAGGCTTACGCCGTATTTCTGTGCGCTGAGGAGGATGGAGTCGATCGTGTCGCCAACGCGCTCGGAATAGATGTCCGCCCCGGCGATGAAGCTTTCAATCGAGCCCGAAATAAACAGTACCGACAGCGTAATAATCGCCAAAAATGAGGCAAAGCTCAATACCAGGCCCAGCACGTAGGGCAGTTTCCATTTTTGTTTCATTTTTTCGGCCAGCGTTCCGGCCACCATGGAAATAAAAAGGGCGATTACAAACGGCATTAATACGGCTTTGGTATAAGCTAAAATGCCGGTGGCCGCTGTGCCGGCCAAAATCATCAGGCAGATATTGTTGATGGGGGCTAATTTTTCGTGAATGTTTTTGGGCATAAATCCTCTCTATGTTTTAGTATAGCATACGGGGAGGATGCGGAAAACGATTTTTTAGGGGTGGCGTCGCGCAAGCGGGCAGGGGTTGTTTCGTTTTTTTTTTTTGATATACTTTTAATCACTCATCTATTAGTTTATGTTATCACGCTGATTCCGTTTAAACGGTTTTCCCCGCTTGTTTAGGATGACCTTAAGTTTATTTGATAAAATTTGTATAATAAACGTAATTAATTTTTGGGAGTCTTTTGTGTTACATAAGCCTTAACGCGGCTTATATACAATTTATCTGTTTTGGGAATCCTATGAAGAATAGGAAGTCGTTTAAGAACGAGCTAATCCCGTCCCAAAACAGCTGGTTTAGGCGGGAAGTAAAGGGAAGTCATGAGCCCTTTATTTCCTGCCGAATGTTTCGCATATCTATATGCGAAACTACGGCTGTTTAATGACTGGGACTGGGATTAGCCTCGGGATTATTCAGCCGTTTTTCTTTTCTTCAATATCTTGTCTCTCTCTCAGCAAGTATCAAATAGGGTTCCTTTAAAACTAAATTCTTATATTAAAGAATTTAGCTAATTTCATATGGAACAGCACATCCATATGAACGGGAAAAGGACTTTTTACCTCTGCTAAGAGTATGAGTCCTTTTCCCTGGGCTTCATATTTATTGGTTTGTGATGGATAAATATCCATTGATTAGTATTCTAATTCCGATTTATAATGCACAGGAGTTTTTAGCTTCCTGTTTAGATTCTGTTTGTTCTCAAACTTATTCTAATACTGAAATTATCTGTGTAGATGATGGGGCAGTTGATGCCAGTTATACTTTGCTAAAGAAATATGCTCAAAAGGATTCCCGCATAAAGGTTATTCGTCAAGATCATTTAGGGGTGGGTGCGGCTCGAAACCGCTGTTTATCGGAGGCTAAAGGAGAGTTTTTTGCTTTTGTAGATGCGGATGATAGTATTGTCCCTTATTATTTAGACACTCTTTTTCGGGTTGCGGTGCAGTCTCAGGCAGACATTGTTCGTTGTTATTGGACAGAGATCGTGAATGGGGAAACCAAAAAGGTGGGTTGTTCTTCTAAACGTAATTTGCCTATAACCGATGGGGTATCAAAACGTTTGTTAGCGGGGTATTACGATTCAATGGTTTGTGGCAAATTGATTAAAACAAGCCTTATTACAAAAAATCATTTGCAATTCAATGAACATGGCGTTTGCGAAGATTTATCCTTTACTATTTTTCTCTTCATTTTTGCAAATAAAATCGTTTCTATACCAGATCAGCTCTATGTTTATTGTCGGGACAATACACAGTCTATTACGAAGCAGAATGATCGTGTTATATGGGGCCGGCTGGAAAATCTATTCTACGTATCACGCATTTTACAGCAATACGGGGCTCTTTTAACAGAGGTGAGTCGGCCGCTTTGTTATTTAATTATTTGGCATTTGGGTTCGTTAAGCAAAATATCTGGTTCTCAGTTAGAAAAAAATGTGCTGCTGGTGAAACAGGCTTTTACTCTTTTGGAGAAATTGATCCCTTGCTGTCGGGGCATGCGAAAGGTTGTATATACGATTTTCCTAGCTGTGGCTGAGAAACTGCGAGGGACACCTCTTTATATTTGGTGCAAATTATTTCGAATTTGGTGTTAAATATGTCGTCTATAAAATTATCTATTATTGTCCCGGTTTATAATGGCGAAAAGACAATACGAGCTTGTTTAGATAGTTTGTTTCCTATTCCTGATTCTGTGGAAATCATTTGTATAAATGATGACTCTACAGATAAAACACAGCAAATTTTAGAAGAGTACTCCAAATCTTGTCCAATGATTAAGGTAGTTCAAAAGAAAAAAGGCGGGCTTTCTGCGGCCCGTAACGAAGGATTAAAGACTGCTAAGGGTGAGTGGGTATCTTTTCTGGATAGCGATGATTTTGTTGAGAAAGGAGCGTTACCTTCTATATTAGAAATGCTTGATAAACCTGTTCAACTTGTTTGTTGGGGGGCTAAAATTATTTCTTCCAAGAAATTCCCCTGGTTAAAATCTACACGACGCTATCACACGATTAAACAAAAGGGCGAATTATCTGCTAATTTAGTTACTTTATCCAACAATACTGTAACAGTTTGGAATAAGGCTTTTCGGAAAGATATTTTATTACAAAAACAGATTTTTTTCCCAAAAGACCTTGTTTTTGAAGATACTTATTTTTATTGGATTTATGTTCCTTGGGTAAAGGATATATATTTTTCAGATAAATATTTTTATAACTACGTCCAAAATGAAAATTCTATAGTGGGCCGCTGGCAATCTGGAAAAGTTTCTTATGCTATGGATTTTTTATCCATTTTTAGACAGGTATGTTGCTACTACCAAAAATATGGCTTGTTCTCCTCCCATCAACAATACTTGCATTACTTGTTTCATGGTTGTTTAATGCGTGCTTTGGAAAAGAACGATAAGTATGCTGTACTAGATGCGTTTGGAAAAGAACTTGAAGAGAGTAAATTTAGAACCTTATCTCCCACTATGAAAGTTGTTCTTAATAAGAAATACCGATATGTTTTTCCGGGAAAGGTGTTATGTGGTTGGGAACGTGTTTTTGCAGTAACAAATATTGAAAATAAAAAAGTAATTTTTGTATTTGGATTTCCACTTATTTCTTTTTCTAAGAGATAAAAGATATTAATTGTGCTAATAGTAATTTATCAGTATTTGATTCAAATGCATAAAGAAGGACTATTATGAACGATGTGAAAACTATTTTAGTAACAGGAGGTACAGAGTTTTAGGTTCCAATTTATGTGGCCGCTTGCTGAAAGGAGATCCTTGCGTTATTGGTTTAGACAACAACTATATGGGTAATTTAAAAAATGCCCACAGTTTCTTGGAGAACCCTAACTTTAAATTGGTTAATGACGATGGTATTTCTCCTATCAATTTTGCGGAAAAAACAATCAAATTTACAAGTCGGCTTGTCCTTCCTCTTCGTGGAATTGTCAGGAAAAAGCTGCCATTTTTTCCCACTAAAACCTACGTACTAAGAGCGTTAAACGTATTGGAGTTAGCCAAACGCAATAGTGCTACTATTTTACAGGCTTCCACTTCAGAAGTATATGGGGAACCGAAAATCAAATTATCGGAAGGGTTAGACAAAACCATTGCTTACTTTAAATCTGTTTTTGGAGTGAAATAATATGAAAGTCGCTATTATT
>CAYUAA010000020.1:0-14148 GCA_964442585.1 uncultured Elusimicrobium sp.
AACAATTAAACGAAAAAGGATCCCGCTTCTTCGGTTCCCGCGGTAAATCTTACTAGCCTGGCTGCTGATTCTATTTGGCGGACACAGTTCTTGAAAAGGGACCGTGTCCGCTTTTTCTTTTTTAAGGCTTGCTCCTGCCGTTACGCGGGGAGTGTTTCCGGGTTTTCCGGCCGCGTTTTAGGACGGCCTTTTGTGGGGCGCTGCCGACCTTCGGCGGTGGCATTTCCCATAAGCAGGAACTTTTTTCTCCGTGCGGTTATTTGCGGATTATTCACAACTGGCGGCCGGGCCAAAAACCGGTCTAAAAATAATTTTTAATTTTATGCTGCCCAACAGAACCAAACAAAACAAAAAACACGTTCCCGGCGCCAAAAGACGCTTTCTTTTGCCGGTGGTGTTCTTGTTGCTTTCTTTTTTACTTATGATTTTGCCGCTGGAGGGGTTTGTCTTCTCGGTTAAAGCGGTTTTATCGTATATTTTCATCCCACAGGTGCGCCTGGCGCACGGGACGGCCAAATATGCGCAGAACGTACACGAAACGGTGCGGGAACTTTTGGACGCGCACCGCGAAAACCGTGAACTGAAACAGCAAATCGAAATGACCAAACTGCTCTCGTCTCAAGCGGAAGCTATTTTAGATGAAAACGGCCGTCTGACGGAAATTTTACGTTTAAAACCGGCGCGCCGCTGGAGCGGCATTTGGGCGAAAGTGGCGTACCGGGAACCGTCCCAATGGAATGCGGTAACGATTGATAAAGGCTCTGCCGACGGTGTGCGCGAACGCAGCGCGGTGCTTTCTTTGGAAGACGGTCAGGAAGGTTTGGCTGGCGTAGTGACGGAAGTGACGGAAAATACTTCCAAAGTGCTATTAGTGCGGGACGAAGATTTTACAGCGGCTGTAGCGTTGGAGCGCGGTCGGGAAGAGGGGTTGCTTACGGGCAACGGTCTGCGCCCGGTGCGCTTGAAATATATTCCGCTTTTGTCGGACGTGCGCAAAGGGGACAAAGTATATACTTCCGCCGTAAGCAGTATTTTCCCGGCGGGAATTTTGGTGGGGAGCGTCATTGGCGTACGCAACGACGACAGCTTCCAAACCGCGCTGACGGTGGAAGTGGAGCCCCAGGTTCGCTCTGCGGCGGTGAAAGAGCTTTTTATAATTACGGACGGGAGGGAAAAATAACCGTTTATGTGGGGACTTGTTAAGCTCGTTTTCTTGTTTTTATTGGCAACCGTATGCCACTGGTGTTTGGCCACAGTATGTTCGGTCTGGGGGCTGAGCATTAACGTTATGTTGACTTTTGCAGTGGCGTTTTGTACGGTGCTCAAGCCGGAATTCGGCTATCCCGCGGCGTTTTTATGCGGATTGTTTTTGGACTTTTTCGGTACCAAGTTATTTGGCAACAACGCTTTTACCTTTACCGTGGCGGCGTGTATTGTTTATGCGCTGGCGGAACGGTTCGATTTCGACAGCTTTTTCCCGCAGATTTTTACCGTTTTCGGGCTGACGTTTTTAGTGGGTGCGCTGAACAGTTTGCTTTTGGTATGGTTTACGTCCTCCTCCATGTGGCCCGGGTTTTGGAGCCTGTTCGGCGGCTCGGTATTGGGGGCGGTGTTGGCCCCGGCCGTTTTCTGGACGGTGCGCCGCGTGCTGGGCAAGGGGGCCGTCTGCCGGCAGGCATAGGGTAGAACATGGCCGTTACGAAGATTTTTTTTAATGCGCGTTTGAAAGTGATGATGGCCTTGGCCGCCGTAGCCGGGAGTGTGATTGCGCTGCGGCTGGTGGACATTCAGGTCCTGCGTCACGATGCGTATTTGCAAATGGCGGAACGCAACCGCACGCAGGTGCTGTACCAAACCGCACCGCGTGGCCGCGTATTTACGGCTGACGGCGTGGCCGTTGCTTCCAATGCGCCCGCTTTCAGCCTTTACTATCTGGGGGGCAATAAAGACCCGGAATATTTGGAACGCCTGGCGTACGATTTTGCCCCGCGCTTGCGTCTTCCGGCTCCGTTGATGCTGGAAAAACTTCAGCTGGGCGCCAAAAGCGGAAAAGCCACGCTGCTTGCCGAAAATTTATCTACCAAAAGCACGGTCGCCCTTCAGGAACTTCAGCTGTACTATCCCGGCATTTACTTGATCGAAGAAACCAAACGCAGCTATCCTTACGGCGGATTTGCGAGCCATTTGCTGGGCTATTTGGGCAGCATGGACGACCGCACCTGGCGTACGCGCGATTTAAAAATGGGATACCGTTTAAATTCCAAACTGGGCAAGAACGGCATCGAAAAGAAATTTGAAAAAGAGCTCAAAGGCAAAGACGGCGGCGTGTATTTGGAAGTGGATTACCGCGGTCGCGTAAAAAGCATTATTGAAGATAAAAAATGGGGTGCGGGCAGTGACGTTTACTTAACGCTTAATTTTGCGGTGCAGCAGGCGGCGGAAGAAGGCCTTAAAAAATCTAAAACCGGTCGCGGTGCGGCCGTAGCGCTCGATACTCGTACGGGTGCGGTGCTTGCGCTGGCCAGCGCGCCGGCGTTCGATCCGAACATCTTTGTCCAATACAGCGACGAAGAAAATCCGTCCCAATCTAAGAAAATTAACGAATACAATTTAGCCGTTCAGGGGATTTATCCTCCTGCCTCTACGTTTAAAATTATCACGGGCGCGGCCGCGTTGGAAGAAGGCAGCCTGGACGTAAACCATAAAATCAACTGTCCCGGTCATTACGATTCCGGTCCGCGCGTGTTTAAATGCTGGGGCATACACGGCCCGGTGGATTTTTTTGACGGGATGAGCAATTCGTGCGATGTATATTTTTATACGGTGGCCTCGCAAATCGGCGCGGCGTCGATCGAGCGCGTGCAGCGCATGTTTATGTTCGGCCGCCAAACGGGGATTGACTTGCCCGGTGAAAAAGCAGGCAATCTCTACGGTCCCACCCGCCGTGCGCGCAACAAAACGTATTGGTTCATCGGCGATACTCTGAACCTGTCTATCGGGCAGGGGGAACTTTTGGTTACGCCGTTGAAAATGGCGCAGTTTGGGGCGGCCGTGGCCAGCCGCGGCAACGTGTATCGCCCGTATTACGTGGATAAAATCGTCAGCAACCAAACGGGCAAAACGGAGCAGGTGGGCAAGACGGAAATCTTGCAAAAGGCCGATTTAAAGCCCGAAACGTACGATTTACTTTTCAAAGCTTTAAAACATACGGTGGATACCGGCACCGCGCGCCGGGTGAAAATTCAAGGTTTGGACGTGTACGGAAAAACCGGCACGGCCCAGAATCCTCACGGGCCCGACCACGGCTGGTTTATGGCGTTTGCGGGTCGCGAAGGCGAAGCTCCTTCCATTGCGGTGGCCGTATTTGTAGAATTTGGCGAAGGCGGCAGTTCGGCCGCCGGGCCGATTGCGCGTTCGATGCTGGAGGCTTATTTCGGGCTGGGAGCGTATGCCCCTAAACCGCGTCCGGCGGAAGATTATCAAGAACTATTACCGGAGGATCACCATGTCGGTGTTTAAAACTGTTTCCTCATCCGGCCGCAGCCGGCTGGATTATATTTTGCTAGGGGCGATGATCGGCCTGACTCTTATCGGGGCGTTATGCGTTATGTCGGCCGTAAACAGTTTCTCCTTAACCAGCAGCGTGGTGCGTACGCATTTGGTGGCGTTGGTGGTGGGTGGCGTCGCGTTTGTGGCGGGCTGGAGTTTCAACTATCAAATTTACGATGAACAATGGAAAGCCGTCTACGGGGTGATTTTGGCGCTTCTGGTGGGGGTATTGTTGTTTGGCTCGTACCAGCGCGGTTCGCGTTCGTGGTTTGTATTGCCGTTTTTTTCTATGCAGCCGTCCGAAATCTGCCGTGTGTGTACGATTTTGGTGGCGGCCGCCTTTTTGGACCGTCACGGCCGGCGTATACGGGACGTGTCGACCCTGTTTTGGTTGGGGCTGTTGCTACTGCCCATTTTCGGGCTGATTATGATGCAGCCGGATTTTTCTTCCGTGGTGGTGACGTTCCCCGCGTTGCTGGTTCTGTTATATTGTACTGGGGTAAACGTGTTTTATTTGGGTTTAATCGGGCTGTTTGCGGGCGTGACGGGTTTTTTTACCATTACGTGGACGTACATCTACCTCCATCCCGAACTGGCCGATTATTGGCTTGTACATGCGTTTTATGAGTTGGCGCACAATCCGTGGTATATGGTGGGATTTTCGGCCCTGGTTACGCTGGCGGGGTATGGGGCGTGGTGGTTTTTTAAACAACTGCGCATTTTTCTGCCGTCTTTTTATTTTGTGCTTGCCACGCTGGTGGTTTTAGCTGGCCTGTTTGGCGGTATTTTTGTGGACCACCAGATGAAACACCACCAGCGCAAACGTATTGAAACGTTTCTGGCTCCCAAGTCGGACCCGAAGGGGGCGGGATACAACGTTTTGCAGGCGCAAATTGCCATGGGTGCGGGCGGCGTATTTGGCAAAGGGCTTTTTTCGGGTACGCAGTCGCGCCTGGGTTTCGTGCCGGAAAGACACACCGATTTTATTTTGGCCGTCGTGGGAGAGGAACTGGGACTGTGGGGCACGCTCCTGGTGCTGGGGTTGTATTTACTTATTTTGTGGCGTATTATTGTGGTGGCCTATAGCTCGAGCGACCGTTACGGCTACCTGGTTTGCTCCGGGATTTTTGGCATGTTTTTTACGTATATGCTGGTGAACTTTGGCATGCTTATCGGCATTGTGCCGGTGGCGGGGATTCCGCTGCCGTTTATCTCGTATGGAGGGTCGAACCTGGTGGCCAGTTTGTTGGCGCTGGGGGTGGTGCAGTCCGTATATGCGCGGCGCATCAAGGCATAAAAAAGTATGATAAACGCGCCAAAAATTTATAAAATGCGTATAGTGTTCCACGTCGTCAAAAAGACGGCGGGAACTGCAAACGTTTTTAACGCGGTAAGAAAAATGGTGCTCGCTTCGGGGCTGCCGTTCGAACCGGCCAAAGTAAACGCAAATTGGCCGCGGCTTTCCTACGGTCCCGCACCGGCGCTGGGACAGCGCGCAGAACGCGAGTATCTGGACATTTATCTGCAAAACAAGACGGCGGAGGAAGAAGTCCGCTCCGCGCTTATAAAAGCGGCCCCGCAAGGGCTTGAAATTGTAAGCGTTAAGCGGGTGCCCTATCCGTTGCCTTCCGTGCAGAACCTGGCCGCCGCGGCCCGGTACCGGCTCCAGGGGAATTTCGCTTCCTTTGAGAACGGGCGGAAGCTGGAAGATTTTGTAAATGCGGCGCGGGTGGAAGTCACCCGGCGTGCGGTGAACGGGCTTGCGTGCGTAACGGACGCAAAACCGTATATCGTATCGGCCGAGGTCACCTCGCCGGATGAAGCGGTCCTGACGTTGGCTTGCGTGCAGGGCAAATGGGTCAAGCCCGAGTGGATTGTCGCTGCGTGGCTGGGGTTGGAAATCCCGGCTGAAGACGAGGAATTTTCGGTGGACGGCGTAACCGTCACCCGGGAATGCTTGTTGTGGCGCGATTCGGAAGGTTTGTTCCACCCGATTTAAATTTTGAGGCTTTTTAAAAGCCCGAGAGAGGATTTTGACATGAGTAAAAACGTAGAAGGCCTTCCCAGTGTGGAAGTGTTGGTAAATACGTCGTTTGAAGAAACGCGTATCGCTATTTTGGAAGATGGACGCGTCAATGAACTGATTTGGGAACGCCGCGGCGCGCTCAACATCGTAGGCAACATCTACAAAGGCACGGTGGAGAACGTGCTGCCCGGCATTTCGAGCGCGTTTTTGAACATCGGCTACGAGAAAAACGCCTATCTGTATATTTCCGACGTGCTCGGCGGCGATAAAAAGAATATCGACAAAGTGCTCCACAAAGGTCAGGAAGTAATGGTGCAGGTGGTGAAAGACGCCATTAGCACCAAAGGTATGAAAGTGACCATGGACGTCACGCTCCCCGGCCGCTACCTGGTGCTTACTCCGCACCAGAGCTTTGTAGGCGTATCAAAGAATATCGAAGATTCCGAAGCGCGCCACAAACTTAACGACATCATGCAGGACCTGGCCGCCAAACACTTAAACGGCATGGGATGCATTGTGCGTACGGAAGCTGAAGAAGCCAGCAAAGATGAGCTGGAACGCGAGGTAAAATATCTCTACCGCCAATGGCAGACGATTGTTAAAAAGTTTGAAACGTCCCGCTCTCCGCGCCTTTTGCACGAAGATATGGACGCGGTGCTCCAGGTTGCACGCGATGTGCTGTCCGAAAACGCCAAAGTCTATTTGCTTGATAACAAAAAAGACTATGAACGCGTGCTCGATTTTGTGGAGAAAAACTCGCCCGATTTGGCCGACCGCGTGAAACTCTACAAAGGCAAAACGCCGATTTTTGAAGCGTACGACATCGAACCGGAAATCGACAACCTGCGCAAAACCAAACTGCCTTTACCCAATGGCGGCAGTATTATTATCCAGGAAGCCGAATCTCTCTGCGCCATCGATGTAAACACCGGTAAGTTTACCGGCAATAAATCACAGGAAGAAACGGTTACACAGACGAATATCGAAGCCGCGGGTGAAATCGCCCACCAACTGCGTTTGCGCAACATCGGCGGGATTATCGTCATCGATTTTATTGACATGCGCAAAGCCTCCAGCCGTCATCGCGTGGTGGAAGCCCTGGCCAAAGCCGTGCATGGGGACCGCGCCAAAATCCGCATTTTGCCCATCACTCGTTTGGGCTTGGTGGAAATGACGCGCGAAAGAAAACGCGCCAGCACCGGCAGCTTTATCAGCGAAGAATGCCCGCAGTGCCACGGTTCCGGCCGCGTGCTGTCCGCCGAGAGCATGCGCATTCGCATTCAGCGTGAAATTTACGACCTTACCAGCGGCCGCCCCGGCGGAAACCTGCGCGTGGTTTTGCACCCCGTCTTGGCCGATGCCATTAAACAGCGTCAGGAAGATATCGAACAAAACATTCACCGCACGCTGAAAATCCAGGCGGACCCGCAGCTCGCTTGGGAAGATTATAAAATCGTACTGGAGTAATGTTTTGCGCCCGGGTTTTCCGGGCGCATTTTTACGCTTATGAAATGTGTTTTGGCTTTCGTTTTTGGCTTGTTGGCTTTGTGCCTGCCCGGCGCGGCGTATGCGCAGGGTCGCACGCCGGTAGTCGTTTCCGGCCATGCGGCGGGGGCCATCCCGTCGTTGGAAGCAAATGGAGTGGCGTATGTGGACGTCCAAGCCGCCGCGCGCAAATTTGGGGCGGGGGTGGAACTGTTTGCCCAATCTAAACAGGCCAAAATTACGGCCAAGGGTTTTTACGCGATTCTTACCGTTCCGCTGCCTGAAGTAATTATTAACGCCAAAGGGCAGACGCTTTCTTCTCCCGTTATGGTGCATGGCGGAAAAATTATGGCCCCAGCGGAGTTCTTTTTGCTGGGTGCGTTTCAAAAAGCGGTGGGAAAGCGCATTGCGCTTGAAGACGGAACCTTTATTGTGGAACGTCCATTCGATTTTGCGCGCGCCGAAAACGTTTCCCGTAAAGACGATACGCTTTTAGTGTTTGATACGGAAAAAGCCGTGCGTTGGTCGTCCAAACAGGTAAACAAACATACCGTGCGGATTACGTTTCCCGGTGCGACGGTCAAACGTGATGAATTTTTCCGTCTGAAAACGCCGTTTATCGCTTCGGCGGATATCCGGCAGTCACGCGCCGACGCGGTGGTGACGGTGATTTTGGGCAAAAACGCTAAAGATTGGAGCTTCTCTGAGCAAGACGGCAAACTGGTTTTCCGCGCCGGTTCGGCGGCGGCTCCGGCCGTTTTGCCCGCTCCCGCGCCTGCGGCGGCATCTGCCGCCGTACAGTCGCCCTCTGCGCCCGAGCCCGCGCAAACGCCAACGGTAAAAGGGCCGTCTATGGCGTCGGAAAAACCGTCCGTGCTTATGGATGATGACGATTTTGAAGAAATGTTTGCCGAGCCCGGCCCGGTTATTAAACCAGAACCTGAGGTGCAAACCTCGCCGGCTGTTTCTGCCAAACCTGCTGCGGAAAAACCCGTTGCGCCCTCACCTGCCGCTCCCGCTGCGGCGCGTCCCGCTCCCGTTATTAAACAAGAGCCGCACCCGCTTGCGATTTCTTCCGCCCATAAAAAAATGCGCATTGTGGTGGATCCCGGCCACGGCGGAAAGGACCCCGGCGCAGTACGTTCCCGCATGCGCGAAAAAGATTGGAACCTTGCAGTGGGAAAGGAACTGGCCGCCCTCTTAAAAAAAGCGGGATTTGAAGTAAAAATGACACGGGACAACGACACGTTTATCGCGCTGTCAGAGCGGTCCAAAATGTCTAACAATTTTAAGGCGGATTTGTTTATTTCCGTGCATACCAATGCGTCCAAAAATAGCGGTGCGCACGGGTTTCAGGTATACTTCCGTTCCGAAAAAGCCACCGACAAAGAGGCCGCCGACGTCGCGGCCATGGAAAACGAAGCCATGCAGTACGAAGAAGTGCATTATAACTTTGTGGACGCATTGCTGCAGTCACTGGCGAAAAACGAGTTTGTAAACGAAAGCTCCAAGCTAGCCGGTTATGTGCGCAATTCGGTGTATAAACAGCCCGGTATCGGGATTGCCGTCAACCAAAACAGCAGCGTTCGCCAGGCCAACTTTTACGTGCTTAAAGGCGTAAACAGTCCCGCCGTGTTGGTGGAAATGGGCTATATTAGCAGTCCCAAAGACCGTGCGCGTCTTTCGCAAAAAGCCGTACAGAAAAAAATGGCGCAAGGTATTTTTAACGGCGTGCGCGATTACGCCAAAAAAGAAGGCTGGATAAATTAACAAAAAAGTGCCGCTATGGATGCGCGGCCGTAGCCTAAATCTAAGTCAAAATACGCCTGTATCGCAAACCAACCGTCCGTACCCTTGTTGCGTGCCAGCCGGGCTTCTTCCCTTTCCGCCTGATATTGCGGCGCAGCCATTGTGGACGGAATTCCGATAATCAATACGACTACTAACAATTCTATCAGCGTAAACCCCTTTTTATAAGAGGGGCTTCCGCTGTTTTTAAGATATTAGAACAAAAAATAATACTTATAGTCCGTGTACTTATACATATCATGTGGGTATGTTGTAAAATATGCAGAACTCGTGCTCTGGGAAAGGCCGTATGTATTTAGAATCACTGGACGCGTGCGCCAATTAAGCAAAGCGGCTGGCTATTTACGGGAGGCTCTGGGGCGCTTGAAATAGGTTTAGGCCGGTACCTATATGGGCGGTGTGGAACGCCGGGATCGCAACGCGGCCGTGCTGAATTGGCGTAAAATCGCCGTTGGGCAGGGGATAACTGGGGGAATTGATTCGTGCTGTTGTCTAAATCCTCAAAATAGTAAAATATCCGTATGAAAACGTGCTGTTTTTTATTTCTTACGTTTGCCAAAATCGGCCTGTTTACGCTGGGGGGCGGTTATGCTATGCTGCCGCTGATTGAGCGGGAACTTGTCGATAAACACGCTTTGTTTGACCGTCGGGAATTTTTGGATATGGTGGCCGTTGCGCAGGCCGCGCCGGGCGTTATGGCGATTAACCTTTCCATTGTGTCGGGGTATAAGGCCGCCGGATTTTGGGGCGGCGCGTGCGGCGCGCTGGGGGCGGCTTTGCCGTCGTTTGTCATCATTTTGTTGATTGCGGTTTTCTTTCGCGGGTTTCAGGATAATCCGGTTGTTCGGCGCGTATTTATGGGGGTGCGTCCGGCCGTCGTTGCGTTGATTGCGGTGCCCGTTTTTAATTTAGCCAAATCGGCGGGGATTACATGGAAAAATGTGTGGATTCCCCTTGTCAGCGCGGTGTTGGTATGGTTGTTTAAGGTGTCCCCGGTGTACATCGTTTTGGCGGCGGGGTTAGGTGGATTTTTATATAGTCGCAAAACGGGCGCGCGGAGTAAAAAATGATTTATATAAAATTGTTTTTAACGTTTTTTAAAATCGGACTGTTTAACTTTGGCGGCGGATATGCAATGATTTCGTTTATCCAAAACGAAGTGGTTTTTAAGCATGCTTGGCTCAGCGGCGGAGAGTTTACCGACGTGGTAGCCGTCAGCCAGATTACGCCCGGGCCCGTTGGTATTAATTTGGCCACGTATACGGGTTATGTGGCGGCGGGAGATGCGTGGGGCTCGGCGGTTGCGACGTTTGCGGTTTGTTTGCCGTCATTTTTGTTGATGCTGCTTGCCAGCCGTTATTTTTTAAAACATCAACACGCGCGCCCGGTGGAGGCGATTTTTGCGGGGTTGCGCCCGGCGGTGGTGGGGTTGATTGCGGCAGCCGCGTTGGTGTTGTGCAATGCGGAAAACTTTGTGGACTATAAAAGCGTACTGCTGTTTGCGGCGGTGTTTGTGGCGGTGTGGAAATTTAAAACCGGGCCGATCACCGCGATTGCCTGCGCAGGGATTTTAGGGCTTGTTTTTTATTAATATATAGTCTAAACTAACTTTTATTTTAATAAATAACTCCGTTTTTTAGACGGAGTTATTTATTATAAAAATAATATTGTTAGTTTTGACTAACTTTTGTATAATAATTAGGTAAGATGATTTGTAAGGAGAATCCCCATGAAGAAAACAGCTCTGCTTTTATTGATTTTATGTTTATCCGTCCCCGCGTTTTGTCGGCGCCCCATCCGCGCGCAAGTGCAAAGAACGGTTGCCCAGGCTCAGTTGGTTCACGGTTCGCGCGTGGAAATAAAATTCAACTGGAAGAAACAAAACTTTTTGCACAGACGCGTCCGCTTTCACCGCGGGCAAACCCTCCATTTGCCGTATCCGGCTCAGTACAAAACCACCCGGTGTGCGGGCGTATTGTTAAGCGGTTCGCGCGTGGCAACGGCTGTTTCGTGTTTACATGACGCCAAAGGTTTTAAATTGCAGCAAATTACGCTTTCTTTTTCCAATGGGAAAGAGGCCCGGATCGCCGCCGATCAAGTTGTTGTAAACGGCGATATTGCCCAAATCGCGGTGGATCCGGTCCTTACGCGGGGGTTGGCCGGCGCGGAAACGGCTGCGGTGTCGGCGGGGCGTTCGTTACAGGACGTATACGGAAAAGAATTCGCTTCCGCTTTGCAGAATTTTTTGATTTCCCACGGGGTGGTTTCCGCCCGCGCCGCGCGCATGACGGGGCGCAAAGCGTCCATTGAAAAGGGGGAGCCGTTCTTTTTTAACGGCAAACTGGTTGCCGTATTTAACAGTGTTCCCACCCGTTTGCCTGTAGCGCTGTTTGGGCAAATTTCCGAAGATTTTTTGGCAGTTTTCCGCAGTTGATTTGCAGCAGTAACCCGCGCGCTTTCAAGCCAGAGGCGTGCGGGGGCAGTCTCCTATACGACAAAACTAACCGCCGGAATTCGCACCGGCGGTTTTTGGCATATAGGGGCAAAGATTAATTTTCTTGTTTCGAAGCGGTTTGCGGGGCTTCTGCCGGGGTGGCCTCTTCCGGTTCTTCTTTATACGTTAGTTCCACTTCGGCAAAGATGGAACCTTTGTTTTCGTTGAGCCAACGGCGGTGGTGTTTGTAGTCCGGGCAGAACTGGGCCACCAACTGCCAGTATTCCTGGCCGTGGTTCATGTGTACCAAGTGGCAGAGTTCGTGTACCATTAAATAGTCCTGTACGGCCTTCGGCATTTTTACAATACGGTATGAATAATTGATGTTCTTCTTACCCGAACAACTGGCCCAACAGGTGCGCTGGTCTTTAATAACGATGTTGTTAAATTCCACGCCGATTTTATCCGCCCATTCTTTCGTTTTTGCTTTCAGTGTTTCATTGGCTTTATTTCTCAGCCAAGCGGTGACGAGGGCGGCAGGGTCGGATGTCTTTTCTTTTAGATAAATGTGGAAGATGGTGCCGTCGAACGCCACGCCTTCTTCCTGGTCCGGCGTGAGGTACATGCGCGCTTCGAACAGGTCCCCGTTGTAGAGAACTTTGTTTTCGTCAGCGGCCGGCACAGCCGTATCCGCGGACGCATCCGCTCCGCCGAACACTTCCGGCATCTCTTTTTTCAGCCGTTCGATAAAAAGTTTAACGTCGCTTACGACGCTTTGCGTATCTGCCATAATTATATTATAGCAATTCGTGCGCGTCGGTTAAGGCAGGCGGTATAAGATGCAAGAGGGTGCGTTTAAATAGCTGGAAATGGTACAGGATCCCGTGCCCGCTTGTACGCCGCCCATGCTTTTACATACTTTCTGTGCGGTTTCGTTGCCGGTGCGCGCTCCGCAATAAACGACGCCGGGCTTGGTGGAATAATCTAAAAATAAATGATAACTGTTGACGAGTTCGTTTCCGTTTACCGTATATCCCGCCGCGTCCATCCAGTCTGCCGTAGACCCGTGGCTTAAAGCGTCAAACACATAGTTTCCGGTTTTGCAAATACCGCCACCGATAAGTTGGCAGTCGGGGATAGAAACATCGAGTTCGTCCAACGTATCGTTGGGGTAGGTGTTGTTTGCCAAATAGTAGGCTTCCATGGCTTGTTTGAGTGTTTTTGTTTGGCTCATTACCCCGCTTAGGCGGCTTTTTGCCACGGCTACCTGATACTGCGGCAGCGCCACGACGGATAAAATGCCGATGATTAACACGACCACCAACAGCTCAATTAACGTAAATCCCAGCTTCATACAGACTCCTTAATTATGTTCGAGCCTGGGAGTGGGCCATAAAAAACGGCCGCCCACCCGGGCTAAGCAGAGTAATACCCGAATAAACAGCCGTAGTTTACCGCCGAAAGACGATAAACATTCGGCGCAAAAGCAACGGGTAATTAAGCCGTTTCTCTTGCGCCTCAAACGACTGTTTTTGAACTCTGCTTATGCGACGTTTGTTCGCCGCGATTTCAAAAACAGCTTAAATGAATGCGGGCCTTGGGCGGCCCTAAAAAATCGCTCCTGAAATAATTTACTGTTAGTTTAGCATTTTCCCGCTTTTCCCGGCCATTATTTTATACAATGAACGTATACTTTTGGAGGGGTTATGACCCACACTGAACTTAAAAAAACGCCGTTGGCCGCCCGCTGCGAGAGCGCCGGCGGAAAAATGGTGGACTTTCACGGCTGGCTTTTGCCCGTGCAGTTTGACGGAATTCTGGCCGAGCATAAAGCCGTGCGCGAAGCTGCCGGCATGTTTGACGTTTCCCATATGGGACAAATTTTTGTAGAAGGCAAAGACGCCTGGCCTTTTTTACAGCATATTAACTGCAACAATATTAAAAATGCGCCTGCGGCCGGAACCTATTCCCACATTCTGACGGATAAGGGAACCATTATCGACGACGCTATCTCGTTCTGCCTGGCGGCGGATAAATTTTTAGTGGTCGTCAATGCCGCGTGTATTGATGAAGATTTTGCGTGGTTCCAAAAACAAGCCGAAAAGTTTGGCGTGTCCGTGCGCAACGAAAGTGCGGCATGGGGCATGATTGCCGTACAGGGGCCCGCCTCGTTAGATAAAGTGGCTCACCTAATTGCAAATGTACGGGAATTGCCGCGTTTTCACATTCAAGAAATTGAACTTTTCGGGGCTAAGGGCTACGTTACCCGCACGGGATATACCGGCGAGGACGGCGTAGAAATTATGCTCCCGGCCGGGAAAATCGGCGATTTATGGGACGCTCTTTTGGCATTGGGCGTAAAACCGTGCGGCTTGGGCGCGCGCGACGTACTCCGTTTGGAAGCGGGATACCTGCTTAACGGGGCGGATGCGGACCAAACCCGCACGCCGTACGAAGCCAACTGCGGCTGGGTGGTAAAACTGGCCAAAGAAAATTTTGTAGGAAAAGACGCTCTTATGGTACAAAAAGAACAGGGCCTGAAACAAAAACTGACGGGCTTTGTTTTAAAAACGCCGGGCGTGCCCCGCGCGGAATGTAAAGTTTATTCCGGCGCGGAAGAAATTGGGGTACTCACCAGCGGGACGTATTCGCCGTTGTTTAAAGGAATTGCCGTGGGCTATGCGCCGGCGGACGTTGCCGCAGGGAGCGAAGTAGAAATAGAAATACACGGTAAACGGGCCAAGGCCGAAGTGGTCAAGCCGCCCTTTTACAAAAACCGCGTATAACTCAAATTTAAGGAGAATAAAACTATGCATACCGAAGAAACCAGCCGTTTTGCCAAAAC
>CAYUAA010000021.1:0-6289 GCA_964442585.1 uncultured Elusimicrobium sp.
CGAAACTGGATTTTATGGGTACGGCCGGGCAGTCTTTTTGCTTCTTTTTCTGCTGTCAGAAAAAGAAAGAGAATGAGAAAATCTGCTTTTTATGGAGCCCGGGCGGCGAGCTTTTTGTTTACTTTTTGTCGATACAAAAAGTAAAAAAGAAGTTTTTATGGGTATGGCCAGGCGGTATGATTGTTTCTTTTTCTGCTGAAAGATAAACCTCATTGTTTCGGACATTTTTCAAACTATAACCGCCGGACTCTCATAAAAAGTACAATATAAGTATGAAACCCATCGTCCTCTGCGGGCCTACCGCATCCGGCAAAACTGAACTGGCGCTTGAATTAGCGCGCAGGACGGACGGAATTATTTTGTCAGCCGATTCGCGTCAGGTCTACACCCGCCTTACCATCGGCACCGCAAAGCCCACGGGTTCATGGAAAAACGATGCGTATTATGTGGACGAAGTCCCCTACCATTTAGTAGATTTTGTAGACGTAACGGATCATTTCAACGCCGGCACATTCAAAGTGCGCGCTGCGGAAATCATCGCGCAAAATCCCGAGCGGCAAATTATTTTTGCCGGCGGAACGGGAATGTATCTGCACGCATTTTTTGTAGGAATGGACGAGCTGCCAGCCGGCACCCCGCAAACGCGACAAACGCTCCAACAGTTGCTGACCGAACAAGGCAAAGAAGGGTTACACGCGGCTTTGCGCGCCAAAGATCCCGCATCCGCCGATGCTATCCCGCCGGGGAACGTCCAGCGCACGATGCGAGCCCTGGAACTTTACTTGCTGACGGGCAAACCGGCCAGCGAACTAAAAAGCGGTAATTTTTTCAAACTGCCAGATGCGGCTCAGTCGTTTTGGGTATACTTGGACTGGGAAAAAGACACACTAAACGAACGCATTGCCAAGCGCACGGAACAAATTTTTGACGGCATGGCCGAAGAAGCCCGCTCCCTGTTGGCCGAAGGCTACACCGAGGATACTCCCGCGCTCAAAAGCCTGGGCTATCCGCAGGCGATTGGATTTTTAAAAGAAGAACTTTCCCGTTCCCAAGCCGTCGAACGCGTAGCGACGCTGACGCGCCAATATGCCAAACGACAGCGCACCTGGTTCAACCGCTACACGGGCGCGATGCGCCTCCCACTTCTACGCCCGGAAGATTTTAACGTAAAAAAAATAACGCGGGATATTTTATCCCGCGTCAATAATTAGAATTCACTCTCCGTCAGTATCCACCCCTGGCTTTCTAACGACTTACAAAAACTACGTCCGGAATCTGTAAAGGTTGTATAACATCGCATCACCCATTCATCGGGAGTATCCCAATCAAATGCCCCAGCACGGGCACCGCGAAAAACTTGCAGCTGATAGGAAATGGAAGAATTCACGGGATTAATCCCTAAAGAACAACCGAAAGAGTCACAATAGGCAGAGTCCAGCTCAAAAAATTGGCTCCCATCAAATAAATTGTTTTCAACAGAAGAATACTCTCCAAAATTCATACTACGGCCCGGATACCCCCCGTTTTCCAATAAAAAAATATCACTTCCCTTTTTAAAGGCATCCACCACTGGCAATACTTCCGCTGCAAAGCGTGCTTTTTGTACCGTTTTGGTATACTGCGGCAACGCTACCGCTGACAATATGCCGATGATTAAAACCACTACCAGCAGCTCTATCAGCGTAAAACCCGTATTTTGATACATGGGATATATCCCCCTTCATAAAAGAATAATAACCCCAATTTATCAAAAAAAAAAAACGAGTCAAGCCCAGAGCCTGGGCTCCCAATCTGTCCGCGCTCTTTGATTAGTTAAGCCACACTATTTCGGACCTGTCGCTAACTACTGAACAACCAAAAGAGGCATTTCCTTATTTACATGCCGCCCTTTGCTCCGTCTATAAAAAGCGTTTCAAACGGATTTGGAGTTTTATTTGTTTGAGCCGAAGGCGAGTTGTAAAACTCCCCGTTTGAATCTGCTTTTTATGGAGCCCGGGCGGCGAGCTTTTTGCTTACTTTTTGTCGATACAAAAAGTAAGAAAGAAGTTTTTATGAGTGCGACCGGGCTGTATTATCGTTTCTTTTTCTGCTGAAAGATAAACCTCATTGTTTCGGCCATTTTTCAAACTATAACTGCCGGACTCCCATAAAAAGTACAATATATCAAATGGAAAAAGTGATTTTGGTTGGCGTATTATTAAAAACACAAGCCCACGAGTCCAGCTCACTCGATGAGCTCGTGCGCCTAGCGCATACGGCGGGCGGCGAGGTGGCGCACATTTTTCGCGTGCGCGTAAACGCGTTTAACGCAGCCGCACTCATCGGAAGCGGTAAAATGGAAGAAATCGCCCAAACAGTCCGGGAGCTAAACGCGCAAACCGTCATTTTCGATGACGAAATCACCCCGGCTCAACAAAAAAATTTAGAAAAAGTAATCCCCGCTAAAGTAATCGACCGTACACGCCTGATTTTAGATATCTTCGCCCAGCGCGCACGCACCCAGGAAGGGAAACTGCAGGTGGAGCTGGCGCAGTTAAAATATTTACTACCGCGTTTGGGAGGGCAGGGAACCTCTCTCATGCAGCAAAAAGGCGGTATCGGCCTGCGCGGACCCGGTGAAACAAAACTGGAGTATGACAAACGCCGGCTGCGGCTACGTATCAGCAAATTGGAAAAAGAAATCGACCAAGTAAAGGCCGAGCGCAACCTGCGTCGTGCGCGGCGCGGACAAATTCCGCTGCCGCAAATTGCCATTGTGGGCTACACCAACGCCGGGAAAAGCACTCTTTTAAACGCGCTTACGCGCCAAACGGCCGTCTATGCCGACGATAAACTTTTTGCCACACTCGACCCCACCACCCGCCGCGTGCGCATGCCCGCCGGGGGAGAAATGCTGTTTACCGATACGGTGGGGTTTATCCAAAAACTGCCGCACAGTTTAGTCAGTTCATTCCGCGCCACGCTGGAAGAAACAACCTTCGCCGACGTCATTCTACACGTGCACGATGCGGCCTCCCCGTTAATCAACATGCAGGCCGCCACCGTGCGTAAAACCATCGCGGACCTAGGGTCCAAAGAAACCCCGGTTATCGATGTATTTAATAAAACCGATTTACTCTCCCCCGCACGCAAGGAGCTGCTACAAGCCCAACACCCGCGCGCAGCACTTGTCAGCGCGGGGCAAAATCAGGGACTGACGCAACTGCTCGAAAAAGTGGAAGACGCCGTGGCGCGCCGTTGGAAGCTGCGCCGTTTGAAGCTGGAACCCGCCCAACTGGGCGCACTGGGTAAAATTTACGAAAAAGCGCTCGTCACCGGACGAAAAGAATTGCCGTCCGGCACCTGGGAACTTACCCTCATGGCAACGGACGGCAATTACGACAGTTTACTTAAACTGTTAAAAATCCATCGTTGAAGCGTTAATCATCTTTACGATTTCTTCAAAATTCTTATTTACCGGCTGGGTATATCCCATATCCGCCCCGATCACACGCAACGACGGAACCCGATTACGGATAAAATTCATCGTCGCCCCGTTAAACCCGGTAAACAGGAAGTAATCGCGCGCGTCTTTAAGCGTCAGCACGGCTTTCCCTTCCGCATCATAAAAAGATGCACTGCCGTTTTTGGAATACATCAGAGAGGACACCAACCCCACCAAATCCCCCTGCGGCGTAAACACGCCGCCGCCCGAGTTGCCGCGGCGGACGCCGAATCCGGGTGAAATAAAGTGCTGTAATTTTTCCAAAAAATAAATATCGTCCGACGGGGATTGCAAATAATACACCTCGCCTTTGACCGTTTTGGGGACCACAATCCCCGGGCGAAAACGCGCGGTCCCCAAATTGGCCGAACTAATCAGCCGCGCGCCGATGGCGTTAAGCTGGTCCTGCGTTTCAGGGCATTCGGGCAGGCGGGCGTAAAACGATTCCTGGGAGATATTTTTCCAGCCGCCGTTTTCCTTTTTGGCGTACGAAAAATCGGCCGACTCCGCATCAAAACGGATTAAAGCCACGTCCACGCTGCTGATACGGTTCTGCCCCAGGAAAAAACCCGGATAAATAAACACCCGCTGCGAAGACGTGCTGTGATAGACGCGCGCCATTTGGCGCATTTCCGCTTCGGCCATGGTAATTTGCACCGTACACGGCTGAGAACCGCTGCACGCGGTATACACGCAGTGTGCCGCCGTTAAAAACCAATTCTTATGAATCCGCACCGCCTGGCACGTATAAACGGACGGACGGGAATTGTACGTTTTATCCGTTCGCCAAATGTCGATTTCTTTCTGCACCAAAAAAGCTTCTTCGCGCACGGGACGAACTTCCGGCTCCTCCTGTGCAAAAGCCGCAGGAGCACAGACAAACACCAAAATAAAAAAATAAAAGAGTTTTTTCATTTTCGTCATATTTATAAGTGTATATAAAAAACCTGAAAAAAACCACTTCTTTGCCTAAAAGACCTGTTGCCCTACCGCCAAATATAATATAATGAGTATATGACTATTACCATTATCACCCTCGTTTTATTTAGTTATTTACTCGGGTCCGTCCCGACCGGCTACCTCATCGCCAAACGCGCCATGGGCATCGACATCCGCGAACACGGCTCAGGCAACCCCGGTGCCGCCAACGTATACCGCACCGTCGGCAAATGGGCTGGCATTTCCACTTTTTTAATTGACGCTTTAAAAGGTTTTATCCCCGTATGCTTGGCGCGCCATTTCTGCCCCGAAAATTACTGGGTGGCTATTGCGTGCGGCGTGATTGCCATTTTAGGTCACATGTGGACCATTTACCTTAAATTCCGCGGCGGCAAAGGCGTAGCCACTTCCGCCGGCGTGTTTGCCGCGCTGCTGCCCATCCCCACCGCCATCGCGTTTGCTTCCTTTGTGGTATGCGTGGCTTTGTGGGGCCGCATTTCCATCGGGTCCATTGTGGCGTGCATCGTACTGCCCATTTGCAGCTTTTTTATCGGACGGCACCCCATAGCCGTCAATTTAATGGTAACGGCCATCGGCGCGCTTGTAATTTATAAACACGTGCCCAACATCAAACGCCTGCTCCAACAAAAAGAACTTAAATTTGAAGACGGCGCCAAAAAGAGAAAAGAACATGAAAGTAAATAAAATCACCGTTTTCGGCGCGGGCATTTGGGGCAGTGTTATCGCTCAACACTTAGCTCAAAAAGGCTATAATGTTTCTTTGTGGGAATACAACGAACAACTGCTCAATGTGCTGAAAACCATGGGACGCCATCCAAATATCCCCAACTTTAAAATCCACGATAATATCCGCCTTACCCACAGCGTGGAAGAAGCCGTAAAAGACACCGATTTAATCGTTTTTGTGATTTCCTCAAAAGCCATCCGATCGTTCTGCCGCGAACAGTTAAAACCCTTGCTCGCCGGGCGCGCGGTACCCGTGGTCAGCGCCTCCAAAGGCATTGAAGACGGAACTTTTAAAACCATTTGCGAACTTATTGAAGAAGAACTGCCGCAGTTAAAAGATAAAACGTTGGCATTTTCCGGCCCGAGCTTTGCGCTGGAAGTAGCCCAAAACGTACCGACTAAAATTATGCTGGCCGGGAAAGATCCAGCCCTCGTGGACGAAATCCGCGACGTTATGAGCGGGGATCCGATTATTGTTGTTCCGGCTTCGGACCGCCGCGGCGTAGAATACGGCGGCGGGATTAAAAACGTACTTGCCATCGGGTGCGGCGTAATTGACGGTATCGGCGACGGCGCTAACGCCAAAGCCGCCCTCATCACCCAAGCCCTGCAGGAAATGAACGACATCATCGTCAGCCAAGGCGGCCAAGCCGGCACCGTTTACAGCCTGGCCGGATTCGGCGACGCAATTTTGACCGGAATGTCCGCCATTTCCCGCAACCGCCGTTTGGGCGAGAAACTGGGCGCGGGGCTTTCTTTGGAAGAAGCCAAAAAAGAAGTGGGCACCATAGCCGAAGGCGTAAACTCCGTACAAAGCGTGTACGACATCGCCCGCAAAAATAACCTAAAAACTCCGATTATCGACGCTATTTGGCAAATTGTCTGCCAAGGCAAAAAACCCTGGGTATTGCTTCACGCCATGGGTTTTACCAACCGGGGTAATAAATAAATTTTAACCGTTGGATTCCAGCCCCCAAACAGGCCAAAAGAAAAAGGACGAAAAAATGAATAAGGACGACGTAATCCGCCATTTAACCCGGCATGTATTAGATAAAAAACAGGCTAAAATGTCGGTAGATAAAGTTTTTGAAATCATCAAACACGGTTTAAAACGGGACG
>CAYUAA010000021.1:6389-13689 GCA_964442585.1 uncultured Elusimicrobium sp.
AAAATGTCGGTAGATAAAGTTTTTGAAATCATCAAACACGGTTTAAAACGGGACGGCAAAGTAGTTATCAGCAATTTTGGTTCGTTCCAATTAAAAACGGCGCGGCCCGTTACGCGTCACAACCCCAAAACGGGCGCAAAAGTACAGGTACCCGCCAAACAGAAAGTGCGGTTTAAACCTTCTGAAAACTTATTGAAGAAATAAAAAAACCCGGCTTAACCGCCGGGTTTTTTATACGTTAAGGAAGTGTATAACGCGTAAAGCCGCTAAAGAGCGAACTTGCCGCCGGATTCGTGCCGCCCATACTTTTGCACACGCTTTGGGCCACCGCATCCGCAGTCTCCGCATGGCAGAAAGTTTCGCCTGTACAGCCGCCTACCGTCATTAATTTTTCATACCGAATCGATCCTGTATCCCAACGGGAACTGTTGGTGCCGTGCACATTGCAACTTGAACCGCCGTGTTTATAGTTAATTGAATAATTCCCACAACCGACCCACGAAAGGTCTGTTGCACTCGGAAAAGAACAACCGGAGGGAAGACCAAAATCCAGGTCCGCCAAATTGTCGGAAAACTGATCATTTGCCAGATAATACAGCTCCTGCGCACGCACGACGGCGTTTACTAGCGTGATTTGTTGCGTCAAACGGCTTTTTTCCACCGCCACACGGTACTGCGGTAACGCAACCGCGGATAAGATACCGATTATTAACACCACCACTAACAGCTCTATAAGCGTAAAACCCGTATTTTGATACATGGGATATATCCCCCCCTCATAAAAGAATAATAACTCCAATTTATCAAAAAAAAAAAACGAGTCAAGCCCAGAGGCTAGGCTCCCAGATTCTCCGCGCTCTTCTGATTAGTTGAGCCACACTGTTTTGCCTATTGAACAACCCCCAGAGGCTGCACACCCCGTTACGCGCCATAACCCCAAAACAAGCGAAAAAGTATAAGTACCCGCCAAACAAAAAGTGCGGTTCAAACCGTCCGAAAATCTGCTAAAGAAATAGAAAAAGAATTGTCAGCTTAACCATATAAAGCCCCTGTCATACGTTGGGGGCTTTTGACTCATGGTCAGTGGCATTTATTGTCCCCGATCATAGCCAACATAAGTGCACAAAACACGCCACCTACACCAAACAACCAGCTCCACACAATCCGTACCAACACCGTCTGCCAAACATAGCCGCCTAAAAACCACGGATATACAGCCGCGGCAAGCATTACTGCTCCCGCCAAAAAACCGACATAAACCGACACACCAGAAGGCACCGCAACGCGCAAACACGAGCCGATTCCGAAAGAAAACAGTCCCGCCAAACAAACATCTCCGACAGCAGCAGGCAACGCAATCCAAGCGGAAATTTTCCCGTTCATAAAACTATGAACCAACCAATTGTATAAAGTCCAAGGCACAACGAGCAAGAACCCCAAAAAAAGTAAACCCAACAAGCTAGCGGCCAAATAGATTATTTTTTGCATAGAAAATTTTCTTTTCTATCTTTTTACAATACTTGTTTCATTTCCAGCGGCAAACCGCTCTTTTGCACAAGTACGGCACTGTGCGTATTGGTTTTTTTATCAAGCCCAAATACGTTCACGCGATACGTAACCACCATTTTGCCGTTTTCCTCGCGCACGTTTTGGATTTCAAACACTTTATCGGGCAGATTACTGGCGGATTCCAACACCAAAACGTCCTGCTTGGAAAAATCCGCCAATGGATAACTGCCGCGCGCCACTCGCTTAAAGGATTTGTATTCGTCCGCCGTTTTAATCAATTTGGCCGATACGGGCGCATTAATCATGGAAATGCTGCTTTTCGGTTCCGAGGCGGAAGGGGCATCGGCAGCCGGTACAGCCGCGGAAGTTAAATCCACCACCGTTTCCGCAGATTTTTCGCTCTCTTCCGGCGTAATTACGCGCCCAGAGCGGGAGATAATCTTATCCACCCCCTCCACCTTAATTTTAGAAAGCTGGGACGGCACGGAAGACTCCACGTAATCGGGCTCTTCCACCACAGACACACCTTCAGGCATGGCGGAAGATTCCATATCAATGGTTAACAGCGAATCCGTGGAGTGCACCGGCACGGGCGCATTTTCCGCACGTGCGGCCTGGTAAACATCCCATACGCGCATGGCGGCCACTCCGGCTAAAAATACAACCACTAAAAGGCCGGCCGAAAGAAGATTCTTTTTCGCGTTCATTATTTTTTCTCGTACTTGGCGGTAATTACGGAACGCAAACCGCCGCGCGGAGTGAACACGCCGGTAACGGTCGCTTTTTTGGGTTGGCAAGCTTTTACCACATCGTCCAAAATTTTATTGGCGATGTTTTCCATAAAAATACCCATATCGCGGTATTCGAGCAAATAGTATTTCAGCGATTTCAGTTCCAAGCACAGTTCATCAGGAATGTATTCAATCGTAATAACGCCAAAATCCGGGAGCCCCGTTTTGGGGCATACGGACGTAAATTCCGGCAATTCGATTTTAATATCGTAATCGCGTTTGTACTGGTTGGGCCAGCACTGAATGGCGGGAAGAACGGCATCCGCGTTTTTGCGGGCGTGATCGGAAGTGTAACCGAAGTCAATATCATGCATCGTCATTTTATTTTTAATAACCTCACAGAATTTAATAAAAGAACCAATACGACGGCCAAACTGCCGCCCGCCGTCCAATACCACCCGGAAACGGCCGGCATGCGCCAAAACAGCCACGCGCATAAAACGCCGCTCAGCAGAAACGCCGCCACAGCGTTAAACGCCGCAGTACGGCGAAGCCTCGTATTTATTGTAAACAAATCTTTCAGCGGATACAAGTCTTTGCGCTTGATAATAATATCCACCCAGTTATTATACACGTTGCGCCCGGAAGCCACCACAATCCCTGCATCCGCACGCAAAAGCGCGATAATATCGTTAAAACCGTCCCCCACCATCACCACACGCCGGCCCAATCCGCGCAAATTTGTGACAATTTCCGCCTTGGTTTTAGGCAATACGTTAAAATTCATTTTCTCAATGCCGGCCTGTTTCGAAAAAACCGAAACAGACGATTCGTTATCGCCCGAAACCAAAATAATGTCTTTGCCTTTGGATTTTAAAAAATCCACCATTTCCCGCGCCCCGCGGCGTAGTTCGTCGGCCAGCGTCAAATAACCTAAATATTCCCCGTTTTTAACCACACAAATCACAGCCGATTCCACCGTAGCCAGTTCTTCTTCCGGCAACGTTACGCCTTGTTCTTTAATCCACTGAATGCGGCCAGCCAAAATTTTATCCTGCTGCGTGGAAGCACGCACCCCTAAACCGGGAAGCACGTCAAAACACAGTAAGGTTTCGGTTTTAATGTTATGTTTTTTGGCAAAACCGTTTACCGCTTCAGCAAAGGGACCGTCCACCATTTGTTCGGCGGTGGCTACGGCTTGCAAAAGAACTTTTTCTAAGGATTTTTTAACGGGGTGCACTCCGCATACGCGCAGCGCGCCGTAAGTCAGCGTGCCGGTTTTATCGAAAAACACGGTATCGGCGCGGACCAGTTCGTCCAGTGCATAAATATTTTGAATTTTAATTTTATGGGCACGCGCGCCGGATTTGGCAAAAAACGCCGGAAACACACCCACAAACGCCAACGCAGGCGGACACGTAAGAGCCAAACAGAAAAACAGTACGCCCGAATAATGAAGCCAACTTTCAAACCCGGCTGAAATCGCCCCCGACACATACAGCGCATATACATACGCGCCGGCCGAAAACAAAACGGCAAACGGAAATAAAACCGCCGAAAAACCGTCAAGGCGGCTGGCAAAATTACCGCGGCGCAACTCCCCCGTTTTAACGGCGTTGATTACACTCATCAGCGCGGACTCGGCCAGCGGCGTTTTTACTTCCACATATACTTCAGCCGATTTGTTAAGCGTCCCGGCGTAGACGGGGCTGCCCGACCGCTTAGATGTGGGAAGCAGGTTGCCGGTAACCAACTGCTCGTCGATTGACGTTTTGCCCTGTTTAACCGTACCGTCACAAGGAAGGCGTTCCCCGGGTTTTACCAAAATAAGATCCCCGGGTTTTAATTCGCCGGCAAACACTTTTTTAAATTGACGGCCGACGCACAAGCGACCGGATTTGGGCAGAAAATCATCCAACTTTTTAATAAATACGCGCGTTTGTTCTTTTTCGCGCGTCAAGCGGCGCATCGCCCACAGAGAAATCGTAAGCAAAAACGATACATACACGAACAAATCCGGCGCAGGCCCGTACAGCGCGCGCGTGGAAAACACGTTCAACGCCGAATACAAAAAACCCGAACATACGGCCGCCGCCGTAAAAAGCGAAAACGAAAACCGGCCGGCCCACAAATCCGTCCAGCCGCAACGCACAAAAACGTCCGCACAGAACAGCACGTTCATCAACCCTAAAATAAAAATGCCCACGTTCGAAGGTTGGAACGTGAGCGAAAAAAGAATCAAAACCAACAAACAGCACGACAAGAAGAAACGGTACGTAAACGATTTGGAAGGTACCGCTAGGGCGCAGGAAATGCGGGAAGAAGTCGTGATGCCGGACATAACCCCTCTTACCGCGGGAAGAACCGGTTCGCCAGTACGCGTTCGCGGCCCTCTTCGGTACGCATTAAGCGAATTTTGGCGTCATAGCGGCGGGCGTTTTTCGGGTCGAGCTTTTTAGCCACCATATAGTTGGCCGTCGCGCTGACGGGATCTTCAAGCGCCAGCATATCGCCCATCAATTCGTACGTAGGCACATATTGGTTGGCCAATTCTTTCGAGCGCACCAACATGCCCAAAGCCTGGTCCGTATCACCTTTGCGGAAAAGCAAATCACCCATATAATAGTAAGCCAACGCATAGGTAGGCTTAATGGCGACGGCTTCCTCCAAATCCGCATATGCGTTGGACGGATAGCCCATGCGCATAAACACGCGGGCGCGCTCCAGGTAAGCGCGGGCGTCGCTGGGACGCAGGTGGATAAGATAAGACAAGTCATCCAACGCGGCGTCGTACATGCCCATATCGTAATACGCCAGAGCGCGGTTTAAGAACAGCAACGGTTCATTGTCACGCAATTTAAGCGCGCTGTTGAAATCCTGCAAAGCGGCGTTTGCGCGACCCTGGCGGTAGTACGCGATGGCGCGGTTCATTAAAGCGGTAAAATAGCGCGGGCTGCGTGCGACGGCCTCGTTCAAATACGTTACGGCGTCGCCGTTACGGCCGATGTCCACATACAGTGCGCCCAAATTGTTATACGGTTCGGCCACGTTCGGATTTACTTCAATGGCGCGCAAGTAATCCGCTTCGGCATAGGCGCGGTTTTTAGCGCGTTCTTTGGCGTCTTTGGCCGGCAGGCGTTCCCATAACACGCCGCGATTGATTAAAGCAGCATAATGATTGGGGTTCTTTTTAATCAAACGGGAATAAATTTGAATGGCCTGCGTAAAGTGACCCTTGGAAGCGGCCAGCTGGGCTTGCTTAAACGTTTTCTTTTCCGTTCCGCACGCGACCAACAAAAGTACGGCGGCGAATAAACCTAAAATTTTTTTCATTTCTCCTCCCTTTTTTCTTTGCGGCTGACAAATAGCGAAAGCACTAACAGGCCCCCGCCCACCGTAATAAACGAATCGGCCACGTTAAAAACGGGCCAAACTCGAAAATCTAAAAAATCCACCACATAGCCTAACGTTATTCTATCATAAAGATTGCCCGCTGCACCCGCCAAAATAAAAATGCACCCCCATTCCACCAACTTGCCGTAGGAGCACAATTCCTTCCAGCTCTTTATCATATAGGCGACGATAGCCAACATAATAAAAATCAGCGCCAGGTTTCCCCCTTGCATCATGCCAAACGCCGCGCCCGTGTTTTCCACGTAGCGTAAATAAAAAAACGGCAGGAGTTTGACGGGTTCGTCGGGCAACCAGAATAAAACCGCCACCTTGGTCAGATGATCCAACAAAAAAATGCCAAGCGCCGCGCCGACAACGGCGCGGTGCTTCCGCATCCAGGAAACGGTTTTATTCCACAAATTACGCACTTACTTTTTCTCCCTCTTCAGCGGAGAGGCCTTCTTTGGCCAACACTTCGGCGCAGCGAGCGCAGATATCGGCGTGTTTGGTATCAGAACCGACATCTTCTTTCCACTGCCAACAGCGGGCGCATTTCACGCCGGAGGCGTGTTCGGCCGTAACGGTGAGGGGTTCTTCCCCGTCCGCCACTTCTACAACGGACACGATGGCAATTTCCGGCCACAGCGCTTTGGTTTCTTCCAAAAACGATTTCATCTCCGGGTCGGACGTTTTAAACGTTATCTTCGCTTCCAACCCCGAACCGATGACGCCTTTTTGGCGCGCATCTTCGAGCGTTTTTTGAACGGTTTCGCGCACAGAGCGTATTTTGTTCCACTTTTCTTCCAGTTTTACATCGGGAATAAGCGAAGCGTTCGTAGGCATGTTGGAAAGGAAGATGCTCTGCGGCAAATCGCGCCCCAGGGCGGTTTTGCGCAGCTCCTGCCAGGCTTCTTCGGCGGTAAACGAAAGCACCGGGGCCATCAGCTGCAAGAGCGTAACGGCAATTTCAGCCAGTACGGTCTGCGCGCTGCGCCGCGCCGGCGAAGAAGCGCCCAGCGTATACAAACGGTCTTTGGAGGCGTCCAACATAAAAGAAGATAAATCCAAAATACAGAAGTCCGTCAGCGCGCGCATAGCGCGGCGAAAGTTAAATTCCGCATAACCGGCGTGAACTTCTTGAATCAGGTCGTTTAAACGGCCCAACATATAGCGGTCCATTTCCGCCAAATCTTTACCCGGCACTTTATGCTGTTCCGGGTCGTAATCGGACAGATTGCCCAACGCATAGCGCACCGTGTTGCGCAATTTGCGGTAGGTATCAATCGGGCCGCCCAGGATTTCGTCGGAAATGCGCACGTCGCCCTGGTAGTCGGAAAAAGACACCCACAACCGCAAAATATCCGCCCCGTATTTATTGATTACATCTTCGGGATCGACGCTGTTGCCCAGAGATTTGTGCATCGGGCGGCCTTGCTGGTCCAGTACCATGCCGTGCGTCAAAATAGTTTTGAACGGAGCGGTGCCTTCCAGCGTATAGGAAGGGATGTAAGAACTTTGGAACCAACCGCGGTGCTGATCAGACCCTTCGGAATACACATCGGCCGGGTAAGAAATGCCGCGGTCTTTAAGGACGGCGGCCCAGGAAACGCCGGAGTCGAGCCAAACGTCCAAAATATCGGTTTCTTTTCTAAATTCGGTTCCGCCGC
>CAYUAA010000022.1:0-13675 GCA_964442585.1 uncultured Elusimicrobium sp.
GCTCGGCCGATTTGATGAGGTGGCGGTAAATCCAGTCGTTGCCGGAGTTAAGCCACACATCGTGATAGCCTTTATCTCCCCAGGAAGACATGGACGGGCGCACCACTTGGTTTTCCGGGTACATGGCCAGGTATTCACTGGGCGTGACGAGTTTGATTTCTTTCTGGTCGTAATAGATTTTTTTAAAGAGATATTCCAGGAAATCAATTCCTTCGTACCACCAGTGGCCGTACAACTCCGCGTCGTACATGGACACGACAAGCGGTTTGCGGTCGATCACCGTGCTTAAATATTCAATTTGTTTCTGACGGTTGAACATAAAGTTCCCGGCGTGCTGGGCGGCCACTTCGCGCGCAGCGTACGGGTCGTACGCCTGTTTTTGGTTCAGGGCCACTTTGCCGGTGATTTTATGGTATTTCATACCGATGTTGCGGCGTACGCCGTCGGAATGGAGGTAGGGTTTGATGTAGTCGTAATCCAAATCGTACCCTAAATCGCGATAAAATTCGCGGTAGCGCGCATCGCCGGGGTAGCCGGCTTCGGCGCTCCAAACCTGTTGGGCCGATTCCATATCGCGCGTAAACGCGGCCACGCCCGTTTCGGGACAGTAGACCGGGGCGTAAATGCCATATTTCGGGCGCGGAGTGCCGTGCAGAACGCCGTGCGATTCGGTAAAGAAGAAGCGGATGCCTTCATCTCGCAGGAATTTGTCGTCGCCGGGATTGTAGGCACATTCGGCCAGCCAAATGCCGCGCGGACTGCGGCCGAAGCGGCTGCGGTAATCGTTGGCGGCGATTTTGATTTGCGCATTGACGCTTTCTTTATGCACCATCAGCGGCAAATAGCCGTGCGTAGCGCAACAGGTGATAATTTCCAGTTTGCCCATGTCCTGGAATTTTTTAAAGCCCTGCAGTACGTGTCCGTGGTAGCGGTGTTCGAACAAATCCTGATAGCGGCGGAATTTGTTGAAATACATGCGCGCCACGCCTTCAAATTCGGTGCCCTGCGTGCGGTTGAGTTCTTTTTGCGAAAGTTCTACGCGCTGATTTAAATAATGGCGGAAACGTTCAATTAAAAGCGGGTCTTCCATCATGTTGCACAGCGGCGGCGTAAGCGACATGGTTAAACGGAAGTCGGTGCCTTCTTCGGTCAGATTTTCGAATACGTTTAAGAGGGGAATATACGTTTCCACCATCGCTTCGTAAAACCAGTCTTCTTCTAAAAAATCCGGGTATTCCGGGTGTTTGATAAACGGTAAGTGCGCGTGCAGTACAAGCGCGAGATAGCCTTTTTCTTCTCCCATATTATTTTCCTTGCTCGCGCAGAGCTTTAATGGTTACGTGGCGCGTTTTGTCGCCTTTGGCGTTGCGCGCGTGAATGGGCAAATCCACCACATTGCCTGCGGGTAAGTGCTGGCGGATGGAAAATTTGCCTTCTTTTAATTCCACTTCCTGCCCGTTGATGGTAACGATGGCGTTTTTGGACGCGGAACCGTAGATGATGATTTCGCAGTCGGCTTTAAGCCAAAGATCATCTTCTTCGGGTTGTACGCTGTCTAAATGCAGTTTAAACGAAGACCACGAGGAGCCTGGCGCGCCGGAACCCGTCAGTTCGGTCAGTTTCCAGCGTTCGCCAACCACTTGCATGCGTTCGCTTGAACCCAGGCCGATGTAGTCCGCGCCGGAAAGCTGCAGAAGTTTTTGGAAGTCGCCTTCCACAATCATCCATTTGTCATCCACCAGATTGGAAATGCGGCCGGGCGGTACGGATGCGACGTTACTGCGCGTAAGGAGGATGAAACGGCCGTCTTCGGTTACGTAGCCCAGGTCCGCCAGGTACGTGCGGCCGGATTCGGGCACGTTGATGTACCAGCTGCGGGCTTCGAAAATAACCGGCATATCGTAGAAGCGGACGGAGTTGGTTCCGTCAAAGAATGCCACGTCCGTAACGTCGTGCAGGCGGATGACGGCGCGGGCTTTTTCCAATGTGTCATGGCCGTATTGGCTTTTTACGCAGTCAAACGTGTTTTGCGTAATTTCCCAGAACAAGAAAAGCCAAGCCGGATCTTTCGGCAGCAAAAAACTTTCCGTTTTGCCGTAGCCGGACGGGATGTCCGTTTCGGCGTTGGCGTCTTTGGCCACGGGGCGCACGAGCGCGGACGAAGATAAATTTTGAGTCATAGTAATAATTCTCCCTTCCCCTGTTTAATATTGTTGTTCTAATTTTTATGTGTTAACCCAATTATATTTTAGCATTTCTAAATTGGAAAGGGGCAAGCGAACCAAAATAAAAAACCCGGGCTTGGGACCCGGGAGATTTTTTAATATGTTAATTTTTAGCGGCTACTTTCTTTTGAATTAAAAATAAACTGACGAAAATCAACATCAGGCCTCCCGTCTCCGCACCGGAGGGGATGCGTCCGGCGGTGATAAAGTCGCCCGCCATTGCCACTACCGGGGACAAATACGCCACCGCCGCCATACGCGTGGCTCCCCAGCGGCGCACCAACGCCACCATCAGTAAAAACGCCATAGCGGACGACAATACGCCTGCGGCTAAGATGGAAACGGTTACTTTTGCGTTAAACGCCGCCATCGCCGGGATGGGTTCACCCAGCAGGGCCGCGCCCAATAAAATAACGGCGGAGAAGAAGTATTGGTAGAAAGTGTTAGCCTGCGGGGTGATGGTGTGTTCGTCCACCATGATTTTTTTAATCAGCACGCCTCCCATCCCCAGCGACCATGTCATCAAAATAAACGCCGCGCAGCCGTAAAGGGCCATCGGGTTGCCGCCCAGGGATTTTGCGCCGGCCGACACCATAGGCCACATAATCGTCCACATGCCGGCGAGCCCAACTACCACGCCCGCCGTACGGCGCAGGGTAAAGCGGTCTTCTCCACCCAAAAAAATGCCCGCCGCAATAAACGACCATATCGGCACCGTGCCATAAAAAATGCCGCCCACTGTGGGCGCGACGAATCGCTGCCCCCACGAAAGTGCGGCAAACGGAAATAAAATAAGCGCAAATCCCAAAAGCGCGGGCTTCCACAGGCGGTTGAACGGGATTTTTAGGCTTTTGCGCTGCACGGCGTAAAGAATGGCAAAAAACACAAGCCCGGTCAGCACGCGGCAGAAGGTGCCCCATACGGGCGGCAGCGCGGTAACGATATTTTTGGTGGCCAGGGGGGCGGTACCCCAACACAAGGCCAGACAGAACGCTAAAATATAACCCATAAAGTTGATTCTCCTTATTGGTATTATAGTAAATTCGCAAGCCATCTCGGGCGGCCAAAACCGTCAAACGCGCCGGAGGAAGGGAGGACGGGCTACCTCCTCGGGGTTATGAAATCGTATAATATGTAATAAGGAGAAACGCATGAAAAAAACATTTTTTATTTTAGTTGTATTGGCCGTTGTGGGGGGGATTTTTGGGGTTTTTTCTCGGCCGGGCGTGCGGAAAGAGAATAAAACGTCCATCGTTGTTTCGGGCTACGTGCCGTATACGCTGGCGCACCAAATCGGGGGCGATAAAATCGCGCTTTCGATGTTGCTGCCCGCCAACGCCGAGCCGCACTCGTTTGAACCCGCTCCCGGTGATATGGTGGCCGTACGTCACGCCGATGTGTTTGCATATGTCTCTCCTCTTATTGAACCGTGGGCCAAAGACGTTTTGTCCGCCGCCGGGCCGGATACGCGGGTGGTGGAAGCGGCCGGCTTTGCCGCCTCGTCAGATGATCCGCACGTATGGATGGATTTTAACAACGCCGGGCGCATCGCCGCCGCTCTTGCGGACGCATTGGCGGAAAAAGACCCGCAAAACGCCGCTTTTTATCAGGAGCGTTTGGCCGCTTTTCGCGCGGAATTGGCCGCATTGGACGCGGATTACCGCCGTGTTCTGGCCGATTGCCCAAGCCGCGAAGTGGTGCATGTGGGCCATTTGGCGTTTGGGCTGTTGACGAAGAAATACAATCTTTCGCTGTCCGCGTTGGCGGGCTCTTCGCATGACGGGGAACACTCGGCCCGTAAATTGGCGGACCTGGTTAAATTTATTCGCCAAAATAACGTAAAGACTATTTTTACCGAAGAAACCCTTTCTCCTCGCTTATCCGCCGCGGTGGCGGAGGAAACGGGCGCGCGGATTTTGCCGCTCTACACCGTTGAACATGTAAGCAAGGACGATTTTGACCAACGCGTCACGTACGGCGACTTGATGCGCCGTAACTTGGAAAATCTGCAAAGGGGGCTTGCATGCAAAGCATAATCCGCGCGGAAAACCTGTGTTTTGCGTATACCCGCACGCCGGTGTTGGAAAACATATCTTTTGACGTAAAATCCGGTGATTATGTGGGCCTTATCGGCCCTAACGGCGGCGGCAAAACCACGTTGTTAAAATTAATACTGGGCCTGGAAAAAGGCTCCGGCGATATTTCCCTTTTCGGTACGCCTCTCGCCCAGTTTAAAGACTGGTATAAAATCGGTTATTTGGCGCAAAAGAGTCCCGTTTCGCAAAGCCGTTTTCCCATTTCGGCCGAAGAAGTAGTGTTAATGGGGCTGCCCGCCCGGTGCGGGTCGGCCGTGTCCCGCATGGAATTAAAAGAAGTATACGCCGCCATGCAGCAAACCCGCACGCGTGAGTACGCGGGGCGGATTTTCCACGATTTATCGATTGGCCAACAGCAGCGCGTTTTGTTGGCGCGCGCGCTTGTCAGCAAGCCGCAGTTGTTGATTTTAGATGAACCTTCCACCGCGCTGGATGCCGCTTCACGCGAAATGTTTTTTGAGCTGTTGGGTGAACTAAACGCAAAACAATGCGTAACCATTTTACTCATTACGCACGACACGGGCGAGGTGGGTAAACATATTTCCAAATTTATGTATGTGGATAAAACGCTGGTGTTTTTTGGTACGAAAGCGGAGTTTTGCGCTTCACCCAAAGTGGCCGAAAAACTGGGATCGTTTGCCCAGCACACCATTGATCACCTGCACAACCACGGGCATTGTCCGCTGGGGTGTGCGCATGGGGAGGCCCATAAATGATTATGGAATTTTTAAGCTATGGTTTTGTCCAGCGCGGTTTGGCCGCAGGCAGTTTGGTGGCGGCTGCGTGTGCGCTTTTGGGCGTGTTTTTGGTGCTTAAGAGACTGTCTCTCATCGGCGACGGTATGAGCCATGTGTGTCTGACGGGAGTGGCGGTGGCGTTGTTAACGTCGACCAACCCGGTATATATGTCGGTGCCGGTGGTGATGCTGTCCTCGTTGGGAATTATGAAGCTGACGCAAAAGTTTAAAATTTATGGCGATGCGGCTATTGGCATTGTCAGTGCGGCGGGCCTGTCCGTCGGCCTGATGATTACGGCGTTTGCCGGCGGTTTTAATACCGATTTGCTGGGCTATTTGTTCGGCAGTATTTTGACGGTTGCCCGCAGTGAGGCCATTTTGTGCGGCGTTTTGTTGGCGGCGGTGTTGGCGGGGCTTTTCTTTTTCTACCGGGATTTGACGTCCGTTTGTTTTGACGAGCCCTTCGCCCGTACGCGCGGCGTGCGCGCGGGTGCGGTGAATACCGCGCTAGTGATGGTAACCTCCGCGGCGGTGGTGTTGGCGTTTAAAGTGGTGGGGATTTTTTTAATTTCCGCTTTAATTATTGTCCCGCCCGTCAGCGCGCTTTTGGTATCGCGCACGTTTAAACAGGTGTTGTGGCGTGCGGCGTTGTTCGGCGTGGCCAGCGTGTGGCTGGGGGTGTATTTGTCTTTTGTGTTTAACATTCCTTCGGGCGCGACGATTATTTTGGTCAACCTGCTGTTTTTGGCCGCAAGTTATGCATATTCCAAATGGGGAGGGAAAGATGCCCGTTAAAAAAAACGCGCTTTCACAGCAGGCGCTTGCGGTGGTTAGCGAACTGAAAAAACTATACCCCGAACATGTAATCCCCCTGCACCATAAAAACGCGTGGCAGCTGTTGTGCGCGGTAATTTTGTCGGCCCAGTGTACTGACGCGCGGGTGAATACCATTACGCCGCATTTATTTAAAAAATATCCCACCGTGTACGACTTGGCGGCAGCTGATATCAAAGATGTGGAAGAAATTATCCATTCTGCGGGGTTTTATCATTCCAAGGCATTGTCGCTTGTGGAATCTTCCAAACGTATTTGCGAAGTATTCGGCGGTGAAGTGCCGCAGAATATGGACGATTTGCTTTCTCTTCGAGGGGTGGCGCGCAAAACGGCCAACGTGATGTTGGGGGATTATTTTAAGAAACCCGCGGGCATTGTGGTGGATACGCACGTAAAACGGTTGGCCTATCGGCTGGGGCTTACGAGTGAGACCGATCCCGTAAAAGTGGAGAGAGCGTTAACGGCTCTTATTCCGCATAAATACTGGGGTTGGATAGCAATCGCGCTAATTTTGCACGGTCGCCAAGTGTGTAATGCGCGCAAACCGGAATGTTCGCGTTGTACGTTGGCGGGGTTGTGTCCCCAAAACGGCGTAAAAATAAGCGCCTAACCAAAGGGACGATTTTTGGGTATAGACGGAACGGGAAACTATTTTCCGTTCCGTTTTTCTTGTCTGTCCGCCGTCCAGTATATGCCTCAACTGATCAGAAGAACACGGTTAGTCTGGGAGGACTGCCTCTCCTTCAGCCAGGAATTATATTATCAAATACGAGTTTGTGAAGGTAATGGCATGCCTCTATTATCGGGCGGACGAAAGGATTAAGAGGGATATAGTGATTATTGGTATCAAGAGCGAAGGGAAATATATGTTCTTGGGATTGCCCCAAAGGTGTTACGGGCCGCATGAAATATAATGGAGTTGATTTTTGTTATATTCTCAAGATTTATGAGATCGGTGTTGCTAAAATGAAACTTAAAAAGCCCGGACGAAAAGGTCCGGGCTTTTAACGGAATTATATTGTTATTGATATCGCGTTGATTTTTTGCCGCCGTCGTAAGCGTAGCCCAGGTTGTGCTTAATCAGCTCTTCAGCCAGGTCTTTGCCCGTATTGTTGGTTACGCCGCAAAGCAAGCGGAAGTATTTGTCGCGTCCGCAGTCCGTCAGCGTGACGGGGCCGTCTTCCAAAAACGCTTTTGTGAACGCTTTGGCTTTTTGCGCCAGGCGTTTTTCTTTTTCTGTTTTGCCTTTTATTTCTGGGCAGTCTACCCCGCGCACGCGCACGGGCACTTTTTCGCAATAAACGGCAAAAGAACAGTTGAGGTTGATTTTAAAGGTGTCCCCGTCGTAAACGGAGGCGATGGATACGTTTTTAAACAGTTCGCCATCTTCCACTTCGCCGGTTTTGGAAAGCGGTTTCCCCTGCTGCTGAAGCACAAATAAAACCACTGCGGCGATAAAGGAAGACCAAAATTTCACTGTTTTGTTAGAACTTCGGTTGGAAGTTTTGCTTTTTCTGCGCGCCATATTATTTCTCCGGGAACAGTACTTTTAACGCTTTGGGTTCTACCATAATTTCCAGCGTGTTTTGCGTTTTGCGCGGTTCGCCGTCGATGTGGTAGATGATATCCCCCGGCAAATGGATCACGGCGCGCTTTACCTGCGCCGTTTGCGTAACGCCTAGGGGCCGACGGACGTCCGTAAAAAAGAACGGCGCGGCCAGGGCCAGTTTCCATTTGGGGGCGTCCAGCACCGAAACCATGTCCAGCATGCCGTCGGTTAAACTGGCGTGCGGGGCGATTTTAAAATTGCTTCCGTATTGCCGTCCGTTGGCAAACACAAGTGTCAGCGGAGCGCGGTGTGTGACGACGCCGTCCGTATCCAACTTTAAGGTTTTGGGTTTGTATGAAAGTGCGGTTTGAACGCCGATTTTAAAGTACGGCCACATACCGCGCGAACCCGTTTTGCCGTGTTCCATAAATTGCCAGGCGATATCCGCTTCGATACCCACTCCGGCCAAATTCAAAAACAGTTCCCCGTTGGCGCGGCCCGCGTCGCACGCAACGGCTTTGGCCCGCTGCAGGCGCATGACGGCTTCTTCAAACAGTAAAGGCATGCCCAGTTCGCGCGCAAACCCGTTGCCTGATCCCCGTGGAATGACTCCCAGCGCGGTAGATGTGCCCACTAAGCCGCGGGCGGTTTCGTTAATCGTACCGTCACCGCCGATGGCCACCGCCGCGGCAAAGCCCATTTGGGCGGCTTCACGCGCCAGTTCGACGGCGTGTCCGGGCGCTTGGGTAAGGCGCATGTCCGCCCCTGGAAAATTAAGCTGTATGCATGCGGCCATCTGCTCCAAATCCGCCGGCCGTTTGCCGCTTTTAGGATTTAAAATAAAACGGATATTCATAATTTTTGAAGCGTTTTTTCGGCGGGGGCATTTTTATTTTCAATTTGTAAAAGCGCATCGTGGATACGCTCGGCTTTTAGCAGGCCGTTCCCCACTCCCGCCAGTTTAGCTCCCGCGGATAAAATAAAAACCATCAGCAGGGCAAATAAGCCTAAATTGGCGATTTGATTCACTCCCTGCATGGGGATTTGCATCGGTCCGTATTGCGTATTAACGCACATGTCCGCCATTTGCACTACAGGGGCGACGGGCTGCCGGTCCGCAAACACTTTGTACATGCCCATGACGGAAAACAGCATCATCATTAGTCCGGCGCAAATAAGTAAATAACCAAAAATTTTATTCATTTTTCCTCCCGCTACATTATAACAAAACAAACGGCCCCGGCTCTCAGCCCGCGGTGGCCCCGTATTTTGATATACTTTATTATATATGTTTATTTGAAAGAAGGTCTTATGAAAAAAAGTACAGAAATCAGAAACGGTTATTTGCAATTTTTCCATTCCAAGGGCTTGCCCGTTGTGGCTTCCAGCTCCCTTATTCCGCACTCGGATCCGACGCTGCTTTTTACTTCCGCCGGCATGGTGCAGTTTAAACCCAATTTTTTAGGTATCGACAAATCTCTCAAAAACGCCACCACCTGCCAAAAATGCGTGCGTACGACGGATATCGACAGTGTAGGTTTTACCGAGCGTCATTTGACGTTTTTTGAAATGTTGGGTAACTTTTCTTTCGGTGATTATTTTAAGAACGAAGCCATCGCGTGGGCGTGGGAATACTTAACCAAAGTGTTGGGGATCGACCCTGAAAAACTCTCCGTCAGCATTTACAAAGGCGGCATCGCCCCGCGCGACGAAGAAGCTTACAACGCTTGGCTGAAATACGTGCCCAAAGAACGTATTTTTGAACTCGGCGAAGACGACAACTTTTGGACTATGGGCCCCACCGGTCCCTGCGGGCCGTGCACGGAAATTTATTACGATTTCGGCGACAAAGGCTGTAAAAATCCGCATTGTGACATTTCCTGTAACTGCGGCCGCTACGTGGAAATTTGGAACCTGGTTTTTACCCAGTTCGACCGGCAGGAAGACGGGACTTTAAACCCTCTGCCGCACAAAAATATCGACACGGGGATGGGGCTCGAACGCTTGTGCATGGTGATGCAAAACGCTAAAAACGTGTTCGAAACCGATCTGTTCACTCCTCTTACCGCGCAGGCCAAAAAAGATTTGAACGTTAATGGCGAAACGAAAGAAGAAATTTCCGCTTTGCGCATTATCGCCGACCATGTACGCAGCTCCAGCTTTTTGATTGCCGAAGGCATTTTGCCTTCCAACGAAGGCCGCGGTTACATTTTGCGCCGTTTAATCCGCCGTGCCGCGCGCTATGCAAAACTGATGGGTAACGACAAGCCCTACCTGTACACGTTGGTGCCCGTGGTGCAATCCATTTTTGCGGGGCTGTATCCGGAAATCGATAAAAATTTAAGCCACATCCAGGACGTGCTGAAACAGGAAGAAAGCACCTTCTTAAAAACGCTGGTTACCGGGGAAGAAAAACTTTCCGCGCTGCTTGCTTCTTGCGGCAAAACGCTGCCCGGAGAAGAAGCTTTCCACTTGCACGAAACGTTTGGTTTTCCGCTGGAACTTACCAAAGAAATCGCCGCCGCCAAAGGCGTGACGGTGGATGAAGCCGGCTACGCCAAAGCCAAGGAAGCCGCCCAGGAGAAAAGCCGTTCGTACGCGGATGAATTTTCCAAAGAAAAAGCCGTAGTTTTGCAGAAAGTGGACAACGGCTATCCCGCCACCGAATTTGTGGGATATGAAACGCTTTGCTGTGAGGGCGAGGTGCTTGCGCTTCTTAATGAAAAATTTGAATTTGTGGATGAATTGTCCGGCGACGGTTACGCCGTATTTAACAAAACCCCTTTCTATGCCGAATCCGGCGGACAAGTGGGTGATACGGGCGTGATTTTGGCGGGCGGTAAAGAAGCGGCCCGCGTAACCGATACGCAAAAACCGCTGGGCAAAGTATATTTGCACAAAGTGTCCGGAACGCTTAAAAAAGGTGAAAAGGTGATGCTGTCCGTCAACGAAGCCCGCCGTAAACGCTGTATGGCCAACCACAGCGCCATCCATTTGGTGAACGCGGCTTTGCGCCAAGTATTTGGATCTTCTGTACACCAGAGCGGTTCTTTTGTATCTCCGGAGCGCTTCCGCTTTGACTATACGCTCTCTAAAACGCCGTCCACTGAGGAATTAAACAAGGCTTGGGCGATTGCCAATGCCGCGGCCGAAGCCGCTCTTCCCGTTTCGTGCGAAGTGCGCCCGTTGGCTGACGCCGACAAACTGGGCGCGGTAACCCTGTTGGGCGAAAAATACGCCGATCCGGCCCGTTTTGTGTTGATGGGCGGCGATTTTAATCATCCCGAAGCCAAGTACAGCCTGGAACTCTGCGCCGGCACGCACGTGAAAAACACGGCCGACGTGATGACGGTGCTGGTGCTGAAGGAAGGCTCCGTTTCCGCCGGTGTGCGTCGTATTGAAGGCGTGGCGGGGTATGCGGCCCTGGACTATTTGAAAAATATCAATGCGCAGGCGGAAGATTTGGCCGCGCGGTTGGTGGTTCCCGCTAAAGACGTATTTGCGCGCGTGAACGCCATTATGGATGAGTTAAAAGAAGTCAAAAAACGCTACACGCAATTTAGAGAAAAAACCCTGGCCGCCGGCGGCGTGAACGAAATGACGTTTACCATGAAAAACGGCGCCGCTTTAGTGGTGCGCAACGCCGAAGGCGCGGAACCCAAAGAATTGCGCAACATCGCCGATACTATCGCTCAGAAGCACCAACAAGCGCTGATTATCGTTACGTGCGATAAAGAAGGCAAACGCTCGTTTGTCGTTAAAATGGCGGGTAAACTGCCGGGTACGGACGCGGTAACCGTGGCCAAGCAAATCGCGGCGGACTTAAACGGCCGCGCGGGCGGCCGGCCCGATTTTGCCCAGGGCGGCGGCGAAGCCAGACGCCCGGTGCAGGACTTAATCGGCACGCTGAAAGAAACGTTGTAAAATTTGTGGCAACAACAAACTCCCCGGAAAGTTTTCTTTCCGGGGAGTTTCGTTTGAGTATGTATTAAAATTGTTAAAATACTTTTATGCCAATCAGTTTGCGTCTTGTCCCCCAACAACTTGTGCAGCCGGAGTTTGATACTCCGGCGGAGGTTGTCGCGTGAATGGGCGCGATGCAGGCGCCGGAGATAACGATGTCCAAAGGGGCCGTCAGCCTGCGGATGAAAACGCCTTTCCTAAGCGTGGTGGAGCGTGCTCTTGCGAAAGGGGAAATTATTTGTATGCACGTGTTGCGCCCGACGTGGCATTATGTGGCGGTGCGGAACATGCGGTGGATGTGCCAAATTTCCGGCCCGCGGATTAAAGCGGCTTGGACTTTTTTCGCCCGCAATAACGGCTTATCCACAGATGATTCTTTTTTAGGCGGACTAAAAATATTTTGGAGAAAGTTCTCCCCGGCAAAAACTTGGACCGGGTGGAATTGTCGGCGGAGTTCGCCAAATACAGGATGTATATCTCGGACCATATGCTGCGCTATGTGCTTTGTTGCGCGGAAGCCGACGGATTGGTGGGCATCGGCCCCGCTTGCGCAGAATAGACCAATCCTTGCAGGCCGCGGTGCAACAACGGTATGCGGATTTTTGGAACGGATGACAAACGCAGTTTTTTTTGTTATAATATTTGTACCTAGTTGTTTAAGTAATAATTAGGACCGGGGGCTGAAAAGCTTCCGGCTTTTAATGTGATTTTGGTAGGATGGCTGAGCGGTCAAAAGCAACGGTCTGTAAAACCGTCGGGCTACGCCCTACATAGGTTCGAATCCTATTCCTACCACCATTTAAACCACCCGCAAGGGTGGTTTTTTTATGTTTTCAAATTTCTCTTTTCCGTCGGGCAATATCCGGCTAAAATTGCTAAAATATCCCTATGCAGAAGACAAATACCACCCCCTTAATGAAACAATACTACGACATTCGCGCCAAACATCCGGGTATCATTCTGTTCTTCCGGTTAGGTGATTTTTACGAAATGTTTGACGAGCAAGCCCGCGAAGTAAGCGCGCTTTTGGGCCTTACGCTTACCGCGCGCCATGGTGTGCCCATGTGCGGGATTCCGTTTCACGCGGCAAACAATTACATTGTGCGGCTGCTCAATGCGGGGAAGAAAATCGGTATTTGCGAGCAGACCAGCTCGGTCATGGACAAAAACACCAAACTTTTTGAGCGCAAAGTAACGCGCGTGATTACCCCCGGTACGCTGATGGAAGATTCGCTTTTGGACGCGAACCAATCCAATTATTTGGTCAGCTTGTCGGTGCATCCGCGGGGCTGGGCGCTTGCGTGTGTGGAAGTTTCCACCGGCGAGTTTTGGGTAAACCAAAACGATAAAGATTCCACCCTTACCAATTTGGCCGCCGCTTTGGCGGCGATTAATCCCTCCGAGGTGGTGGGTGACAAGTCTTCTTTAGAACAGCTTAAAAACAAGGTGGTTTTGCCCGGCAAACTAACGCTGACGGAGCAGGACCCCTTTGACGGCGATTATACCCTGCCTGCCAACTGGCCCGCCTTGGGGGCCTGGGGGGATAAGAAAAAGGCTCTCGCGTGCGCGCTGCAAACCATGAAGTACCTAAACGTAACGGAGCCCAGTTTTAAGACCGTTTTAATTCCCTCTTACCGCGAATTGAAAGACTGCTTGCAAATTGACGAGAACGCCGTCGCATCGCTGGAGCTGGTTAAAAGCCAGGAAGGCAGCCGCCGCGGAAGTTTATGGGCGCTTTTGGATCATACCAAAACCGCCGTAGGCAGCCGCAAGCTTAAGGAATGGATTTTGCATCCGCTGATGGACCCGGGGGAAATTTCGCAGCGGCAGGATTGTGTGGAAGGTTTTGTGAAGAACCAAGCCGCCCTGGCGGATTTGTCGGCTTTTTTGGAAAATATTTCCGACGTGGAACGCATTATGACGCGTACTGCCACCGGCACCGCTTCGCCGCGGGATTTATCGGGCCTTAGGCAATCTTTGCTTAATGTGGACGCGCTGGCGCATTGTTTTGAAACGTATGGCGATATCGCGCCGCATTTGCGCGCGTTATTTGCGGAAAATTTATCCGTACTAAGGGAAATGTCCCGCACGCTTTATGACGCGGTGGACGAAAACCCGCCCTTAAAACTTTCCGACGGGCACGTCATCCGCGCCGGTTACAATGCCGAGCTGGACGAACTGCGCTCGCTTAAACAAAACGGCAACAAGTGCATGGAAGAAATGTGCGCCCGCGAGCGCGAAAAAACGGGCATTTCCACCATGAAAGTAGGGT
>CAYUAA010000023.1:0-13031 GCA_964442585.1 uncultured Elusimicrobium sp.
TTACGTTGGATGTGCGCAAAAAACTGTTTAAAAAATTGCTGACTATGCACAGCGGATATTTTGATACGACCGATTCCGGCTTTGTCCTTATGCGTTACAATAACGACGCCGATACCGCCTGCACGGGCCTGATTAACAACTTGCGTTTAATTGTTACGCGCGTATTTTCATCCATTACGTTGGTGGGGGTGCTTTTGTACAACTCCTGGCAGCTGACATTTATCGCCATCGGCGCGTTTGCTTTGGCGGGCGGCCTGATCTTTATCGTGCGGCGCAAATTGGAAGAATTGGTGCGCAACACCATTGTGGTCAGCTCCGTGGCCATGCGCGCTTATAACGAAACGTTCAACGGCAACCGCACCATCGCCGCTTATAACCTGCAGGAAGACCAGGAACTCCGCTTTAACAAATTAATGGACCAAGTGTTTAACCTCAATATGGGTATGGTAAAACATACGGGGTGGCTGTCGCCTATGATGCATTTTATCGTGTCGCTGGGGCTTGCGCTCGTGTTCTGGCAGAGCAGTTCGATGATTGTAAAGGGTACTATTACCAGCGGTAACTTTACCTCGTTTGTAACCGCGCTTTTAATGCTCTATACTCCCGTTAAAAAAATGGGGGACAACTACGTGGAAATTAAAAAGGCGTTTCTGTCCATCGATCGTATCTTTGAAATTTTCTCGCTCAAGAGCACGGTGGGAGACAAGCAGCACTCCCTTACGCTTCGTGGCGTTAAAAAGGATATTCGTTTTGATCATGTATGGTTTTCTTACAAGCCCGATGTGTTTGTGCTGAAAGATTTTAATTTAACCGTTCCGGTGGGGAGCACGGTCGCTTTAGTGGGCGGTTCGGGCGGCGGAAAGTCGACCGTGGTCAACCTGCTGCCGCGCTTTTATGACGTTACCAAAGGCCGCATTTTGGTGGACGGCGTGGATTTGAGAGAGTTTACGTTAAAGTCTCTGCGTGATAATTTTGCCATGGTGTTTCAGGATAACTTTTTATTTTCCGGCACTTTGCGCGACAATATCTTAATCGGCCGTCCGGGCGCGACGGAAGAAGATTTGCAAAAGGCCATTAAAAACGCTCATTTGCAGGAATTTGTGGCTTCGCTTAAAGACGGACTGGATACCGAAATCGGCGAGCGCGGCTTGACGCTTTCCGGCGGCCAACGTCAGCGCGTGGCGATTGCCCGAGCGTTTATCCGCAACGCCGATGTGGTTATTTTGGACGAGGCTACCAGCGCCCTGGACAATAAGTCCGAAGCCGTAGTACAGAAGGCGTTGGACAACTTGATGAAAAACCGCACGGTGTTTGTGATTGCGCACCGTTTGTCCACCGTAGTAAATGCGGACAAGATTGTGGTGCTTAACGAAGGCCGCGTAGTGGAAGAAGGCACGCATGACGAATTGCTGAAAGTGGAAAACGGCGCGTATGCGGCGTTGTATAATGCGCAGTTTAAAAAGTAAATAGTTCGGCCGTATAACGTTAACAGGCGGGAATTTTTATTTCCCGCCTGTTGTTTTTGGGTGCCTGAAGAAATCATTTTAATGCCGCCTGGCCCGGTGGGGTTGCACTGAAACGGGGCGTCCTCAAGAGTTAAGGCGTCTGTCCTCGGTAAGGGCCATTATTCGCCGGCGGTATTTCTAAAATAGTGTGACTCTAGAAAGCCAGGGTAGGGGGAAAAGAGCATGGCCCTGTTTCCGGGTAAAAAGAGTCCTCCGCGTTTATTCAACACGGAGGACTAGTTAGTTGATTCTTCCATTTCTATCTCACTTACCCCAAAGGCGAACTACAGTTAAGAATTTTGTTGTGCTGCACGCTGCCTGAAGGCCGGTTGCCCCAGCCCACGTCTTTAGGTGCTCCCATCCGTCCTCAAACGGAGGGCCCAAAGCTTGTGAACCGTCAATACGCAACCAGACGAACCTGCCGCGCCGTACTTAAACAAAGAACTCTTATTTTCTGTCGCCCTCCGCGCTTCACGATGCGTTCTTCACGCCAACGCGCCGTACGGAGCGGAACAGTTTCACCCATGTGTGCGCCGCCGGCTTGGGCCGCCGCCGCTCCAGGGGGCGTTTTCTGCACGTCCTCCCTGCTGGGGGTAAAGATAGTGTAATGATTTTTCAACTAAAATCAAGGGGCGTATTTAAAAAATTAAAATACGTCCGTTATTTTTTTTACGGCTGCGCCCAAAAAAGTAACGTCTTGCGGGGGCAACCTTTTATCAAAATTTCCGTTTGGAAACGATAGGGTAATCAACCCGTTTTCCGTCCGCACGTGTCTTAATTGCGCGGATCCTTGGATGAACACGAGCATAATTTGCCCTTCTTCGGCCACCGTTGTGGGACGGATAAGGTATAAATCTTCGCGTCCGCAGGCGTGCGCGTCCGCCACTAAGCATTTTGCTCCCTGGGCCGCCCGGCGGGGAAGCGTCCACCATTCGGCCACTTCGCACTCTTCGTAATGCGGAAAGCCGGCCGATACGGCGTGTAAAAGCGGTATGGATACGCTGTTCCCTTCAGGTGGAAAAATGTCAGCGCTGTAAGCGTTTACGGCGTCCTGTGCGTCGCGCAGGGCGGCGGGCCGGGGGGCGGCTTCCGGGTAAGTGGTCAGCGGCGGGAAAAGACGCATAACGTCGAACACATCCAACCCAAAAAGTTGGGCCATACGGGACAGATAGCCTTTGGATGGGTGGCGTTTGCCGGTAGTCCAAAGGGCAACGGTGGCGGTGGACACTTGCAACAGTTTTGCTAACTTTGCTTGTGCTCCGCGCAAAATTCCGCCATTCCATTTTTCAAGTTGTTTTTCAAATTTATTCATACAAAATATATCCCGTATTTATGATACCGGAACCTATTGTTTAAAAAAGCTTGACAAATGCTAACAATACTTACTATACTAGCTATATGAGAAGCGGTGGCAGCCGTTTTTCATCTTGCCGGCGTACTGGCCATCTTTTGCTTTACAGGCTTAGAAAACCATATACGGAGGGTTAATCTCGTTAATCTGCGCCGCGCCCGCGGCGTTTTGGCTCCGTAGCGCCCCAAACTGCATAATTCCGCCAGGAACTGTGTAGTTTATTGTAGCAAATAAAAAGCCGTTTGGGTTAGCAAAGTTAATGCCTTGACGTGTTCCTCCCACGTGAAAAGGTTTTTTGGACGCGCAAGCGTACTTTGCCCCCAACGGCCGGATAAAACGGAGGTTTGATTCTTGCGGCGGCCGTGTTGTTTAAGCCGCCGGTTGTAAAATCTTTTTGGAAACCAAGAGTTATTGCCCGCAGAAATCAGCATAACCGCCGAGGCGGCCGGAAAGTAAATAATCTATAATATATAAATGAAATCCGGATTTTCGATTAACATTTACGGCCTGATATTTGCCATTATGCTGATCATGGCCGCCTTGACGTATTTGCTTCCCGCCGGCCAGTATAGCACCGTTGAAAAAGACGGACGCACCTATACGGTGGCGGGCTCCTACCACCATGTGGACGCCAATCCGCAAGGCCTCGGTTCGGTGCTGACTGCGCCCGCCAAAGGCTTTCGCGACTGTGCGGACATCATTGTTTTTATTTTTATTACGGGCGCGGTGTTTACCATTTTGGAACGGACCGGCACCGTAAACGCCGTTATTTTGGGTACCAGCTATTTGTTTTCCCGTAAAGAAAAACTAAAGAAATTTTTTATTCCCGTATCCATGATTCTGTTTTCGCTCGGCGGCGCGGTGTTTGGCATGGAAGAGGAAACGCTGATTTTTATTCCGCTTTTTATTCCGTTGGCGCTTTCGCTGGGGTATGATACCGCCGTTGGCGTCAGTATTCCGTTTTTGGGAGCTTGGGTGGGATTTGGCGCGGCGTTTATGAACCCGTTTACGGTGGGTATCTCCCAGGGGATTGCCCAATTGCCGCTCTACTCCGGCTTGGGATACCGTTTGTTTGTATGGGCGTTTTGTACGGCGGTGGTAATAGGGTTTGTAGCGTGGTACGGAGAGAAAATCCGCAAAAATCCAACAGCCAGTATTACGTATGAAGCCGATTTGGAACGCCGTAAATCGCTTCATTTAAATGTATTGGAAAAGCCGGATTTTAGACGATCTCATGTATTGATTTCAGTTATTTTTGCCTTGGGCATGGCGGTGTTGGTGTATGGCGTGGCCGTGTTCCATTGGTATATTTTGGAAATTTCCGGCCTGTTTTTGGGCGTTGGTTTAATTTGTTCAATTATCGGGCGTTTAACGCTCAACCAAACTACCGACGCTATTGTGGATGGCGCTCGCAGCATGGTGAGCGTGTCGGTTATGTTGGCGTTGGCGCGGGCGATTGTGGTAATTGCTTCCGACGGGCGTATTTTGGATACCGTATTGCACTCGATTGCCGACTGCATCGGCCAACTTCACCCGCTGATGGCGGCGGAGGGGATGTTTTGGGCGCATTCGTTTATCAACTTTTTTGTGGCGTCCGGCTCCGGCCAGGCCGTGCTGACTATGCCCGTTATGATTCCGCTTTCGGACTTAATCGGCGTCAGCCCGCAACTTTCCATTTTGGCCTATCAGTTCGGCGAAGGCTGGACGAACGCTGTCATCCCTACCGCTCCGGTTACGATGGCCGCCATAGGCATGGCCGGCATTCCGTGGCTGAAATGGGCGCGATGGAACGTACCGTTGCAAATTATATTGGCTGTATTATCCATGCTGCTCTTGATTCCTCCTTACCTGCTGAACTGGAACTAATCTTCTCTTCCAATTGAGGGGCTCATTTCCGGGCCCCTTTTTTTATGCACTATTCCGCTCTGTTTGTGTGCCGGATTTGGATTTATAAATTGCGTAACTGTACGGTTTTGATAGAAAATAGTTGACAAATATTTATTTTATATGCTATAATAAATAAACAATTACAAAACGCAATCTGCGCGCTTTGTAATTTTTTTATCCCTCCTTTTTTTTCTCTATTTTCCGAATGTATACACGCGCTTTTGGCGCGCGGTTGTCGTTTATATCTAAAATTCGGAGTTTCTGCATGTCTACTTCTAAAAAAAACGTTCTTGGCGCAGATGCCGCCCCCGGCGGAAAAAACTCGCCTCCGCTTCGTTACCGGCCGGAATTTTGCGACCGTTTGATGGCTTTTTTCGATGTGCCAGCCTTCCGCGTAACCGAAGTGATGAAACGCGACGGTTCCGTTTCCCTGGTGGAAACCGCTGCTGAACTTCCTACGTTTGCGGCGTTTGCCAAATCTTTGGGGACGACGTGCGCCGTATTGGACGTGTGGGAGAAAAAGCATCCCTCCTTCCGGGAAGCGGCGCAAAAAGCGCGCGATTTACAGAGCAATATCCTTATTCAAAACAGTTTACGCGGGAATTATTCCGCGTCGTTTGCCGTATTTACGGCCAAAAATCTGTTGGGCTGGCGTGACGGTAAAGAGGACGCCTCCTCCTCCGGGCCGCTGGTAGTGCGGTGGGAGGATAAATGAGGGAAGCTTCCGTTGTTATTCCATATCATCCTCGGCCGGCGCAAGCGCAGATTCATCTGCAGTTGGAAACGCACCGCTTCTGCGTATTGGTGACGCATCGGCAGCTTGGCAAAACGGTATGTGCCGTTAATCATCTGCTTAAAAAAGCGCTTCAAAATACCAAGCCGCACCCGCGTTATTTTTATATCGCGCCCCTTTTAAAACAAGCCAAAATGATTGCCTGGGATTATTTGAAACGTTTTTCCGTGCCGCTCCCCGGCGTGAGTGTGCACGAAAGCGAACTGTGCGTGCGCTTGCCCGGCGGCGCGCGGATTTGGGTGACCGGGGCTGATAACCCCGACGCGCTGCGCGGTACGTACGCCGACGGCGTAGTGCTCGACGAGTACGCCCAAATCAAGCCCGACGTTTTTACCGAAATCGTGCGTCCCATGCTCCTTTCGCGCGAAGGCTGGGCCGTTTTTATGGGTACCCCCAAAGGCCAAAACGCGTTTTACGAATTGTTCAACCGCGCGCACAAAGCGGCCCGCACGGAGCCGGGCGTTTGGTGGGTGGGCGTGTTTCGCGCCGATGAGTCGGGTGTAATCGCTCCGGCGGAACTGGAACGACTTCGACGGGAAACGCCTTCCTCCGTTTTCCGCCAGGAATACTTGTGCGATTTTACCGCCAGCGCGGAGAATGTTTTAATTCCCATTGACCGGGTTTCCGTCGCCTGCGCGCGGCGTTACGCTCCTGGCGATTTGGGGGGCGCGCCGAAAATTATCGGCGTGGATCCCGCACGTTTTGGCGACGATCGGAGTGTTATTTTTTTGCGGCGGGGGCTGCAGGCTTATGCGCCGTTTGTGTTTTCCAAGCTGGATAATATGGCTCTGGCGGCCGCCGTGGCCGGGCAAATTGAAGCGTTCCGACCCGACGCCGTATTTGTGGACGCGGGCTGCGGCGGGGGCGTGATTGACCGTCTGCGCCAATTGGGTTTTTTGGTAACGGAAGTGCCGTTTGGCGGAGCGTCGTCCCGTCCGGGCCAGTACGCCAATAAACGCGCCGAAATGTGGGGGGAAATGGCGCGCTGGATTTCTTCCGGCGGCGCATTACCCGACGATAGCGCGCTGAAAGCGGATTTATGCCAAGTGTGCTACGATTATGACGCTGTGGGCCGCATGCGTCTGGAGCCCAAGGAAAAAATCAAAGAACGCTGTGGCAAAAGCCCCGATTTGGCCGATGCGTTGGCGCTGACGTTTGCCTCTCCCGTCCGCCCTCTTTCGCCATGGTCAGGCGGTGAATTCGCCCGGTGCGATTACGATGTTTTGTAGGTCTTTCGGTCCCCGGGGATAGGCCGAAAGGCCCTGTTCTTTTACGCTTAAAAAAGCTACCCTGTTTTATATACCGTATTATAGGAGCTTTGTGTATGATGAAGCGTTGGGGCTGCGCGGCCGCGGCTTTATTGTGTGTGTTTTCTTTGTCCTGGGCGCAGAAGAACCCTGTAAAAGCGGGGAGGGAACTTTCTGGCGCCGTTGAACGTGTGACTAAACGCCAACTGCTTAACCAAGTGCCTAAACGGATGCAAAATTTGTACGGGTACAGCGTGCGCGAATTGATTAACACGAACCGTCTTCCGTTAAAGGGGTATTCTTCGTTGGCGGTTTATAACGATGTGCTCGTCTCCCGTGCGCTGGATGGATTTGTGCATCGGGCGGCTTTATTTGAAAAACATGCGGCTGCTCTGTCCTCGCAAATCGACAGCCGCGTTTACGACGAAGTGCCGTATGCCGAGTTTTTGCCGCAGGACGTTGACGTGTTGTACCTTGGCGAAATACACGGCGTTACGTTTGTGCAGCAGGAAATTAAGACGATTGTAAAGTCCTTGCGCCGGCTTTATCCCGGGCGCAATATTTATTTGGCCGCCGAAAGTGTGCCTGTTGCGTCGGGTACGTTTGCGATGGAAGATTTAATTTACACACCGCAAGACTTGGAACGGCGTTTGCGCGGATTTGAGCAAGCGGCGGAGCTGGAAGAACCGGAAGTGTTGGCTTCTTTTGCGGTTATTCAAGCGGCGCTTGAAGAAAATATTCCCGTTTTAGGCCTTGAAAATGAAGATCTTCTGCTGGATTTGGCCGCGCCCGAAGGCCGCCTTTATCCCACCGCGCAACAATACGAACGGATGGTAACGTCTTTGGCGGGCATGGAAATGCGCAACCGGCAATTTGCCAAAGGAATTAAAATGCTGCGCGCGGCCGACCCATCGGCGTTGGTTGTCGTTTACGGCGGCATTGACCATTTTGCCTATCATCAACCCTCTTCCGTTCCGGCGAAAGTAAAGGGTAAATCTTTTGTGGTGCAGGTGTCGGTTCCCGCCGCGCTGCCCGGAGCAAACCCGCTTTTTGTGCATTTTAAAGAGCACGACGAAATCCGCCGCGCTTTTAACGAATCGCCAAACAAAAAACTGGCCGAATTTTGGAAAAAGCCCTCCTCTTTTAAAAAACTGCTCGGCAACGATTTAACCGTTATCGTTCACGAATAACTTGTACCTGACTTTTCCCTTTTTAAAACCCCAGGTAAAACCGGGGTTTTGTTTTTGCGAATAAAAAACGTTTCCAACGATAAAATAAAAAATACTTGACAAATTAATTTATTTTATGCTATAATTAAAAAATAGGAACACTCCTCAAGCAGTACTTCTTTAATTTCCTTTAAAATTTCTTTTGTTAATGTTTTGCAAGTGCGTTTTTTGCGTTCTTTTATATATTTGGGCGCAAAAAAGCCGCCTCTTGCGAAGCGGCTTTTTAGTTATTCATCAGCTTCCCCCTTACACGGCCGGCGTAAACGCCGGAACCGCCACCAAAATACCTACCAAAAGCGCGGTTAACAGCACCGACAGTATCATCGCCGATTTTTTACTCCCCCGTGGAAATACCTTGCGGGTAATAATATAAAACCCCGGTATCGCCAAAAGCACTACAAAAAATAAAATCACTATAACGCTCATCATAGTTTTACCCTCCTTTCTTCTTTCATAGCTTACCGTTTCCCGGCTTCACACGCCACCGCTGTTTTGCATTAGACCGCTTTATGAAACAAAACCATACCGATTATATGCGTCTTTACGACGAAATGAAAAACGAGCGCACCACCTGGCTGCCCGTTTGGAAGGACCTCAGCGCTTATCTGGCGCCCACGCGCGGATTTTTTGACGGGCAAACGCCCAATCACGGCCGCCGCGTCGACCATAAAACCCTCCTGGATTCGGACCCATGTCTGGCCGTGGAAGTGCTGTGCGCGGGAATGATGTCGGGCCTGACGAGTCCTTCGCGCGGATGGTTTGATTTGTCTATTTCTCCCGAAGAATTGATGGATCTGCCCGGAGCGCGGGAATGGGTGTTTGACGTAAAAAAACGATTGGAAGACGTTTTCGCCAAAAGCAACGTTTATGGCGTGCTTCACGGGTTTTATCAGGAAATTGCCGTTTTCGGTACCGCCGCTTTTTTGCTGGAAGAAGACCGCGAAAAAGGCATTCGCTGCCGTCCGTTTACTATTGGGGAGTATTGCCTGGGCACGGATGCGGCCGGCCGCGTGAACCGATTCGGACGCGAATTCTTTATGACGGCCGCCCAACTGCGGGAAACGTTCGGCGCGGACGCACTTCCGCCCGCCGTGCGCCGCACGTGTGAAAACGGCCAAACAGGCGCGTGGCATAAAGTGTTCCATTTAATTCTGCCTAACCCGGCTTACGATCCCACCAAACAAGACAACCGCCATATGCCGTTTACCAGCGTCCATTTTATGGAAGGTGGTGCGCTTCTTCGCCAAAGCGGCTACCGCGAATTTCCGGTTATCGCCGCACGCTGGGAAGTAAAAAACGCTTCCGATTCTTATGGCCGCGGCCCGGGGTGGAAATGCTTGGGCGACGTGAAGATGCTTCAAAAAATGCAGAAAACAAAACTGATCGCTCTTGATAAAAGCACCAACCCGCCCATGATGGTTTCCACCGGCGTGCAGGGAGAAGTGAATCTTCTGCCTGGCGGCATTACCCGCTATAACGGCACGACTGACGCCGCCGTAAAGCCCGCCTATCTCGTCCAGCCGGATTTAAACGCGTTGGAAGCTTCTATCGCGCAGGTTCGCTCCACCATCCGCGCCCAGTTTTTCGCCGACGTGTTCCTTTCTCTTTCCGGGCAGAATTACGCCAACATGACTGCCGCCGAAGTGGCTGAACGCCGCCAGGAAAAAATGCTGGTGCTGGGGCCCGTGCTCGAGCGGCTGAAAAACGAACTGCTTGATCCGCTTATCGACCGTGCCTTCAACTTATTGGCTCGTCAGGGGCTGCTGCCGCCCGCGCCGCAAAGCGTGCAGGGGCTGGAAATGAAAGTGGAGTATGTATCCATGATTGCACAGGCCCAAAAGGCCGCCGGGCTGGCCGCCTTAACGCAAGGCCTCGCCTATGCTGCCAATGTAGCCTCCGCACGGCCCGAAGTGCTTGAGCGCGTGGACTATAACTGTGCCTTGGAAGAAGGTTTAAAAGCGTTAGGCGTTGCGCCCGCTCTGCTAAAAAGCGCGGATTCGGCGGGTGAAGCGGAGCCAGTTTAGGGAAATAGAGACAAACCCGCGTGCGGACGCGTCCTTATAAGCGTTACGGTCCGGCGCGGCGGCGGGACGAATCTTCCGGCGGAAGCAGTCCCGCTGCAAAAGGCAAAAAACAAAAAGGGCCGGGGCAGGCGTCTAAAATTAACGAACGCTGTCCCGGCGGGAGAGCGGTCCGGGCCGAAGAACGGACCGCTTTCCAAGAGAATTTATGAACGAAAAACAACTCCATAAACGAAATGCCTGCGATTTACAGGCCGTCTTAAAAACCGTGCAGGGCCGCCGCGTACTGTGGCGGATTTTACAAGCCTGCCAAGTGCGCCGCCACGCTTTTGTGGCCGGCGACGCTTATGCCACCGCGTTCCAGTGCGGGCAGCAGAGCGTGGGTTTTTTTCTGCTGTCGGAAATTGAGGATGCTTCCTCCGGCGCATATGCGCAGATGCGGGGGGAATATCTGTCCGAGGTGACATCCAACCAAAATGAAATCAACCGTAAAAACGAGGAGAATGACCATGACTAACGTCCAACAACCCGCCTTACAATCCGCCCAAGACACCCTTTTAAACGCACCGTCCGCCCCGGCGCAAAGCGCCGAAGAGGAGGGTTCCGCCCCGCTTGACGGGGCCGGAAACCAACTTGAACCGCAGACGGATATCCGCCAAGACCCGCCGTCTTACGACGGCCTTACTCCTCCGGAAGGAGTTTCGTTCGCGCCCGAAACGCTGGAAGCGTTTAAAACGTTGGCGCGCGAAATTAACCTGACGCAAGAGCAGGCCCAAAAGCTGGTGGAATACGAGTCTTCTCTCGCAGTCCGCGGGCATGCGGACGCGCAGGAAGAAAAACGCCGCACGCTGGAACGCTGGGCGCAGCAAACCCGCACGTTATACGGAGCGAAACTGGAAGAAGAAATTTCCTTCGCGCTGCGTGCGGCCGATATGTTCGGCGGCCCTGATTTCCGCGCTCTTTTGGAAGACACGGGGCTTGGCAACCATCCCGTTATCATCCGTATGTTAAGCGGGGTGGGCAAAGCAATCGGCGAGGATTCGTTCCCCGGCGGTAAATCCGCCGCTCCGCAGGACAAAACCTTTGCCGAAGCGTTATACGGAAAACAATAAACGCGTTTGCGCCAAACACCGCAAACGCCTATACAGGAGATTATAAAATGGCAATTATTGCAGACAAACAATACAGCTTGGTCGACTACGCCAAACAGTTCGACCCCTCCGGCCAAGAGCTGGCCATCGCCGAAGTACTCAGCCAGTCCAACGAAATCATCGCCGATGCATTGGTGTCCGAAAGCTCGCTCGACAGCGGGCATGAATACGCTGTGCGTACCGGTATCCCGGAGGGTACCTGGCGCCGCGCCTACCAAGGCATCGAGCCCGCCAAAGCCACCACCAAAGTAGTGGTGGAATCTTATGGTACGTTGTCCGCTTATAGTGTGGTGGATAAACTGGTGGCTGAAAAAGGCGGCCATACCGAAGCCGTGCGCACCGGTCAGTCCAAAGCGATTATCGCCGGAATGTCCAACACTATGGCTTCCAACTTAATTTACGGCAACGTAGGCAAGAACCCGGAACGCTTTACCGGTTTGGCCGCCCGCTACTGCGAACTGGAAGGGGCGGAGTCTTCCCGCAACGTTATTGATGCGGGCGGTTCTACTGAAGGGCAAAACTCCTCCATTTATTTGGTGGTGTGGGACACCGATAAAGTGTTTACCTTCTTCCCGAAAGGGTCCAAAGCGGGTATCCAGCGTGTGGATCATGGTCTGGTCAACCATATCGATGCGGACGGCAACGAATACCCCGCTTATAAAGAATATTTCGAGTGGAAATTGGGCTTGGCCGTGCAGGATTGGCGTTTTGCCGGACGTATTTGCAACATTGACGTCAAAAATATTCCGTCCAATCTTATCGACCAGATGTGTGAACTGGAAGAACGCATCCAAAGTCTTTCCATGGGCCGTCCCGTGTGGTATATGAACCGTACCGTAAAAGCCGCCCTTAGAAAGCTGACCAGCAATAAAACCAACGTACAGTACACGCCGGACCAGGTGACTTCCCGCCCGCTGATGACGTTTAACGAAATCCCTGTGCACGTGTGTGACGCTATTGTAGACACTGAAGCCTTGGTGAAATAGGAGGAATTATGTTGTTAGACCAAAATACTATGCTGTCCGACGGACAGGAATTGACCGTTTCCGCCGCGTCCCAAAACGTGATTGATTTGGGCGCCGCTGGCAGCGCCGCTCCCGGTGCGCTGTTTGCCGTGTGCCGGGTGGAGAAAGCTTTTGCGGGGCTGACCAAACTGGAAGTGACTTTGCAGACTTCCGACACGGAAGACTTCTCCGCTCCCGCCGTGTTGGCAAGCGTTACACCGGCCGCGGCCGGACTGGAAGAAGATGGATGTATCGTCTTTGCCGCGGCGGTCCCGGCAGGGCTGAAGCGTTTTGTCCGCGCTTATTACACGGTAACGGGTACCGTTAGCGCTGGGAAAATTTCCTTTTTCCTTACGGACGCGGTGGACATGAAATAAACTTTCCGCTTGGGGAAACCCAGGTTGGAGCTTTTTAGGGGAGCTTTCCGTTTTTTGCTGTCCGGTTGGCGAAACGGAAAGCCCCGGCCTTAAAAGTTTTAGTCCGCTTTTGTTCTTTTGATAAAAAAGAGGATTTAAGAAAAGATTTTTAAGGGCAATTTGATATTTAAAAATAAAAAAGATTGAAATTTGAGGCCTTTTTGCTAAAAAACGGCCTAAAAAATCGGTTTTTAAGGTATTTCTTTTTGGGGCGGTGGAGGATAAGAGCCGGGGAGGTCTGCCTGAGGGCGGTAGCGGGTCCTACGAGGTCAGGGGATTGGGGTGGATGTTTCGTTTTTATTTAGGATTGGCATAATTATCCGTTTTGGAATTTATAGAGGCGAGATTAATTTTCCATATTGTGTTTCCTATCGGAAGATTCCAGAGGGGATCTGATGGTTGAAGTGTAAACTTCTCTTGTGTGTTG
>CAYUAA010000024.1:0-12665 GCA_964442585.1 uncultured Elusimicrobium sp.
AAAGGTGTTATCGAAATCGGTGCGGATAAAATTTCCGTGGCCGGGATTGAAATGGCTTTTGTAGACGGAGCCGAAACCAAACATTTGCTTTTGGCCACCAACTCGTTGGGAGACAGCAGCCTGTATTTTGAAAACAACAGTAAAAGCGGCCTGGGCGGTCAGATTGGCGGCCACGGCAACGAAGCGTTGCAAACCGCGGCGGCGCATATGTTGGCACACGCGGCGAAGCTGACGGACCGGATGACTGCCGTTCCCGCCGGGAGCGAGCTGCCTGCTCCGTCCGCGCCGGGTATGGTTCGATTGTTTGCTGTTTCGAAAGATAAGTTATTCTATACCGAAGCGGCGGAAGCCGATCTGCGCAAGCCGGAAAATCCGTTCTATCCTTTTTTTGCTTATTCACAGCAAACCGTGGGTTTTTTCCGCACGCAGGAAGAGCAGGCTGATACCAAAGGCCACGCTTGATTTGACGGGGCGGCCTTTCCGGCCGCCCTCTGCTTTATCAAATTTTCAGCCCGGCCAAAGTCGGGATTAAATACAACTAAAACGTCGGCGCGGACGTATTTTTGCGCACTGGGAGGGGTTATACAGCGTCTTTCTTTTCGGTCACTCTTTGTATGGGTGCTTTTGGGGGCGGTTATTATTGCCGCCGGAGTTACCTTATATTGGCAATATGTGGGCAACGTGTTGGAGCGGGATTTAAAAAGCCATGTGGAGGCCGCCGGTGAAGAAGCGGCCGACGACTTTAACCGCCTTATGTTTGCCGACGCTCAAACCCTTCGTTCTGTTGCTTTGGCGGTGGAAGCTCTCTACCCGTGGGCGGATTCCTCCCAGCTGGAGCATTTCCTCCAAGTACAAACCCAACATAATGCGTTTAAATTTTTAGGCGTGCTTACCATAGACGGGAAGCTGTTCATGTCCCGCAGAAAGAAACTGACGCCCGCTTTCACGGCGGAAATTTTGGCCCGCACGCTGGAAAAGGGGAGCTTTTTGTCTTCCGACACAGTGCGCGACCCGGTAGACGGAGAAAAAGTGCTGGCGGAGTCCGTTTTGATGTACCAAGACGGAAAACCCGTCGGTGTATTGTTTGCGTTTTTGCCGCTTGAACGGTTTGACCCGATGCTGGCGCTGGCCGCCTTGGGTGACCAGGGATTTTCGTTAATCGTTCGCCGGGACGGAACGGTGGTGCTGGGCAATGCCGCCGCGAAAGGTTCCAGCGCATTTGATTTACTCGGCAAAGCCCGTTTTGTAAAAAAAGGACGTTCGGCTTCTACCATTCAATCGGCCATGGCGCGTGAAGAACACGATTTGGCGGATTACCGGTTGGGTAATGCTCGGCGTTTTTTGCATTTTATGCCGCTTAATATCAACGACTGGTATATGTTTTCCATTCTGCCTACGAAGTTTGTGGAGCGTCAAACGCGGCACTTGGCGTGGACGTCTTTAGCCTTGGTGGCGTTCATCTTGTTAGTGTTTTTGGGGCTCATTTGCAGTCTGTTTCGGGTGCGTTCCATCAGCAACCGGCGTTTATTCGCCACGGCGTTTATCGACCCTCTGACGGGTGTGGATAACTTTAACAGTATGGGCGAACAATTTGCCGATAAACTGGCTGGTATGAACGGGAAAGCCGCGCTGGTGGTGTTTGATATCGTTAAATTTAAAGTAATTAACGACTTGCACGGCTATGAACGCGGCAATAAAGTCCTTCAACGCGTGGCGAATATTTTACGCGAAAATATGCGTCCCGGTGAGTTTTTCTGCCGCTCGACGGCGGATAATTTTATTATGTTGTTGTCGTATGAAGACCGTCGCAAATTTCGCACGCGTCTGATTTTGCTGGCCTCCCAAATTCGCCGCGACTGCACGGTGACGGGCTCGTGTCTGTTGGTGGATGCCGCTTTCGGCGTGTACGAAATTACGGAAGATATTCCCTTTTATATTATGTTGGACCGAACCCATCTGGCGTTGGAAAACGCCAAAAAGATGTCGGGTGACAAAATCCAATTCTACGATGAGGCGGACTTGCGGCGCATAGTAGCCGAAAAACAGATTGAAAACTCGATGGAGGAAGCGTTGGAGCGGGGAGATTTTTCGGTTTATCTTCAGCCTAAATGCGATTTTGCCACCGGGCGTATGGTGGGCGCGGAAGCGCTTGTGCGCTGGAATAAAGGCGATGCCGGATTAGTAAGGCCGGATGATTTTATTCCGATTTTTGAGAAAAATGGCTTTATTATACGGTTAGATATGTTTATTTTGGAGCAAGTGGTCAGTTTACTTTCCCAGTGGAGAAGCCGTGGGTTGAAAGAAGTGCCGATAGCGGTTAATTTCTCTCGCCTGCATTTAAACGATTCTCGCTATATCCCGCAAATGACCCAATTGGTGGATAAATACGGTATACCGCATAAACTGATTGAAGTAGAACTGACGGAAAACGTAATTTTTAACAACCTGGAATGTGCGCAAAACGTCATCCGCGGATTGCACCGCAAAGGGTTCTCGGTAGCGATGGACGATTTTGGTTCCGGGTATTCTTCGTTAAACGTATTAAAAAACCTGCAGTTTGACGGGATTAAACTGGATAAAGAATTTTTGTCCGGGTTTGAGGAAAACGCCAATGCCAAAAAAGTAATTGAAGGCGCCGTAGCCATGATTAAATCTCTGGGCGTAAAGGTAATCGCCGAAGGTGTGGAAACGCAAGATCAGGCCGATTTCTTGCGCAAAACGGGGTGCGATGTGGCACAGGGATATTTTTTCTCTAAACCGATGGCAGTGGAAGACTTTGAGGATTGGTTAAAGCAGCTATAGTAACGGCTGGTGAATAAACGGCTTAACATCTATTATCGCACACAGAGCAAAACGGGAAAGTTTTGCTCTGTGTGTCTTTTCCGGAGAAAGAGAAATTTTATTGTTCAAACAACGCGAGTTATAAAATTTCCTTTGGAGACTGCTTTTTTGGAGTCTGGGCGGCAAGTTTTTGTTTACTTTTTGTCAGAACAAAAAGCCGGGAACCCCTTATCTGATGAAGTTAGTAAAAATATGTTCTTCTTCGGGTTTGGGATATTGCGGGCCGTCTTTATGGATTTTTTTCAGCAGCCATGCCATATTTCTGCCCAGTGTGCGCATGGTTTGCGTGCCTTCGCCGTCTTGTGCGGCTTCGCCCGGGGCTCTGCCATGTACGCTGTTCCAGTATTGCGAAGATACCACCGGCATGTTCTTAATGGTAAAGTATTTGTTTAAGCGGTCAAACGTCGCGCTTGCGCCTCCGCGGCGGCAAACGGCTACGGACGCGGCCGGCTTATAGGCCAGTTTGGCTCCGCAGGAGAAAAACAGACGGTCTAATAAGGCGCAGAGCGAACCGTTCGGTCCCGCAAAATATACCGGGGAACCTACAATAATTCCGTCTGCTCCGTTTAGTTTTTCGCGTACGGAATTATAAAGTTCGTCCTGAAAAATACACCGCCCCAGTTCGGCGCATTTAAAACAGGCGATACATCCCTGTACGGCTTTCGCACCGATGGAAACGATTTCCGTTTCAATTCCTTCTTCCTGTAAGGCATTGGCGGCTTCGTTTAACGCGGCAAATGTATTGCCGTTTGCGCGCGGGCTTCCGTTAATTAATAATACTTTCATAAATCCTCCTGTATTACTTCTATTATATCCTATAGAGTCCGCTCCCGGTCAAGCGTAAAAAATCCCCGGCGCGTGGATCGGCCAGGGCATAAATAAAATGTTTTTAGTGAGGCAAGCGGCCGGCCAAAATTTCGGCGAACGGACGGGTATGTTTGATTTTACTCAATACGATTTTGATGGAAGCGGTAATCGGGACGGATAAAAACGCGCCCGGCGCGCCCCAAACAAGCGTCCAAAAAATCAGGGAGGCCACTACGGCTGCCGGATGTAAATCCATTCCTTCGCCCAAAAAGCGGGGTTCCAACAGGTTACCGATAATAAACTCGGTCGCCGTCAGCAGGCCCATAACGATAAAAAATTTCGGCCCGAACCCGTATTGTAAAAACAGTACGGGAACCGGCAGCAGCACCGCCACGATGGAGCCCACGCTGGGGATAAAATTAAGCAAAAACATAAACAGTGCAAACAGTACCGCCAGTTTTACCTGAAATCCCAGTAAAACGGCCGCCGCCACCAGCCCCGTGGCCAAAGAAGCCATCAGCTTGACCGACAGATAAATGGATACGTTGGCAAGCATTTCTTTAATAGACGGATTGGTAATGGCCGATGTTTTTTTGCTGCCAAACAGAAAGAAAATCATAAACAGCATGATGACCGTCAAGTTGGACAGAAGCGAAAATAATTTTCCGCCGAAATTTTTCAGCCAGTTAAATATCGGCAGTTCACGCAGGTAATTTTCTAAAAAATTTTGATCGAGTATAATGCCGTGCTGCTGCAGGCGGGAGGTGAGGTCCGTTACCGTGGCGATTAAGTTTTGGCGGTACACTTCGCCGCCTTTTAAAAAGTCTCCCACCGAGTTAACGGCAAACAGAATAATCCCGGTAAAAACAGCCGCGCACAGCAGAATAGATACCGTCATCGCGGCCCATCCCGGAAAGGAAAACTTGTGCTTAAGGTAAAGCGTCATCTGCGCCAGAATGGTATAGAAGAAGATGGAAATAACCAGCGGAATTAAAAGCGCCTTGGTGTATACCAAAAACGCGGTTACTACGCCGGCGGCGATAATCGTCAGACAAATGGCAGTGGTTTTTTGGTAATAAAGGGACTGTTTATCCGTAAGCATACGGCCCCCGGTTCTTTTCGGTGTGTTTGGCTATTTCCCGCGCCAAGAACAGAATTTTACCCGTCAGGTTGGAAAAGTCGTTTTGGCAGGAGGTAAGCAGCCATACGTTCAGTTTGGCCGCCGTAAAGCTTTTATAGTGGCGGCAGAATAAATCGTAGGCGGTAGTGAATTCGTCCGTTGCGCGGGAGAGCGTTTTTGCGCGGCTGTTAAGGCCTTTGGCCGCAAGGGCCAGTTCGCCCGTCCAATCGGCGGGTTTAAACGTGCGCGCGTTGGCGCGGGCTTCGGTCCAGAACGTTTCGCGCGTATCCTGCTCTTTACGCAAGCGAGTGCAAAAATCGTTAAACTGGGCGGCAAATTCCGTGTCGCGCACTTCGATATTTTTGTGCAGCTGCTGTAAAATTTGTTCCAGCCGGCGGTTGAATTCCAACAGGGCGCGCGTGGCGGCGCCGATATCCCCGCGCAGGGCGTCGCAAGCGGAAGAAATTTGTTCTAAAAGCGTTTCAGGGGTCATAAGGTGGGGAAGTTGATGGTAAAGATGGAACCGAGTCCCCGGTCCGACACGACGCTGATAGACCCGCCGTGCAAATCCAAAATTTGTTTAAGCATGGGCAATCCCAAACCCCAGCCGTTAATTTGGCCGGTGAAGGAATCGTCCACCTGGTAGAAAGGTTCAAAAATGCGGTTTACGTCCTGCGGACGGATGCCTACGCCGTAGTCGCGCACGGAAATGGAAACGCTGCCGCCGTGGTTGGCGCATTGTACTTTGATGATTTTTTCGATTTTATTGTTAAATTTGATGGAGTTGGTCAGCAATTCCTGAATGCCCATGCGCAACATCTCTTCGTTGGCGGTGACGGTTAAGCCTTCGGGGCAGTCGATCTCCACAAACGTGCCGCGGCGCGCGGCGGCGTCCTCTTGCGGGCGCGGTTCGGGCGCGGCTTCTTCGTTTAAGGCGATGGCCTTGGCGGCGCAGTCTTTAATGAGGGGTTTCAATTCCACCGTTTTACGGTCAAGGGCGTTTGCGTCGGCGGAAGACACTTTGTGGAATGCAAATAATTTGTCCACCAACTGGGCCATACGTTTGCCTTGTTTGTTGATTTCTTCCAACGCTTTGGATGTAAACGGCGAAAATTTTTCTTTCCCGGCCTGCGATAAAATGGCTTCGGAATAGCCGTTGATGATAGAGAGCGGCGTTTTTAGTTTATGCGAGATGAGGGACAAAGCTCTTACGTTTAAATTTCCGTTGTTTTCTTCTTGCATAATCTCTCCTAAAAAGACATTCCTAAGCGGACGTAAAAAATATCGCGCTTGTTTTCGTTATGTATAGTGCGGACGTGGTTGTAAGCCATATCCACCGAAATCAGTTGACCCAAAATAAACGAGTTGCCCACCATAAACGAGTGTTGGGGATCGGCGGTGTGATATTCACTGAACGTGTATCCCAGGTAGATGGTGGAGCCTTGGTCGGGCCACATACGGCTTAAGCGGGCGTTTAGGGCATATTTGCCCAGTTCACGCGTGATGTCGAGCGTTTGGGATTCGGCCAAATCTTGTTGGTTAAGTACGCCTCTTAAGCCGGCCACCCCGGTAATTCCGTCCGGATAGTGGAAAGCGGTGGCGGAAGCCTGAAAGCCAAAGGTGCGGAAAAAGTCTTTATAAAACCCCAGCGTATAGGCGGCCTGGGAATAGTATTGGTCGGAGGCCCCGTCTTCGTCAAAAAATACGGTGCCTTTTTGGCGCGCGAAAGATGCTCCGATAAACGCATTGGTGTAAAGGTCGTTTACCGTATCGTCCTGCAGATTCATGACGAACAAGGTTCTCAGGCCGAAGGCGGAAGCGTCCTGATACGGGTTGTTTTCGCTTTTATTGTTAAAGTAATAAAAAGGCGTCAAGTTAATTTGGAGCAGTTCAAAATCCAGGTGTACGGGCAAGTAGACGGAATAAATGGGATTTTTAAACCCTTCGGGTTCAACGTGTTTGTCCTTTACGTATTTGGCTTGCACTCCGGCCAGCGCGTTTAACGAGAGCGCTACCGTGGCGCCCGCTTCGGCCTGGTCGAAATGAGAAGCCCCGGTATACGCGGCGGTAACGTCCACCGTGCGCGCCTGGGCGGCGGAAAGGGTAAAAATAGACAATAGAATAAAGAGTAGTTTTTTCATATTCTTCCATTTAACCAAATTTTTAACGCCCTTGGCTATAGGGGTTTTCTGTTTTTGCGGGGGGATATTTAGTAGAATGAAAGAATATGAAAAAATTGTCTCTTTTTATTTGTTTTTTATTGTGTGCGCCACAGGCGTTTTCGGCGCGGATTATCCGCGGGCCGTATATTGAGGACCCCACCCAAACCACCATGATTTTAAAATGGCAGACGGACGTGTCCACCCCCGGCTGGGTGGAATACGGGCCGGCCCCTCGTTGTAACCAGATTATGACGGTAGTCCCGGAAGGGGCGCAGCACAAAGCGGTTTTATACGGTTTGGTGCCAAATCAGGATTTTTGTTACCGCGTTTACGTGTATAACGAAGCGCGCGACGGCGCGCAGGAACCGGCCGAAGGTGCCTTCCGTACATTATATTCGGCGGAACGCAAAACGGTAAATTTTTTAGCTTTGGGCGCCACGGGCGCGCAAGCCCCGGTGGGAGAAGAAGGCCAGCCTCTGGCCGATGATGCGGATCAGGCGCGCGCCAATTTGGCCGAGCTTATGAAAAAGGAAAAGAGCGATTTTTTAATCCATACGGGCAATATTACCCACAGCGGATTGGATAAAGACTCCAACCGGGAGTTTTTCACTCCCTTTAAAGAAGTGTTGGCCAAAAATCCGTTGTTTGTGGCGCTGGGGCCCAACGAATACGGTCCCGACCGCGAAGACCGCGCCAGCAAAGCTTTCCTGCGCACCAACTATTCTCGTTTTCATGATATGAGCTGGAGCCGTGCCACCCCCAAGTATTATTCGTTTGATTCCGCCAACGCGCGTTTTATCTTTTTGGACACCAATGTGGCCGAGGGAGCCGTATGGGCACCCGAAATTGGGGAGAAATCCACCCAAACGGAATGGCTGAAAACCACTCTGGTGGGTGCGGGTGAAAAATGGAAGATTGTAGTGATGAACGCTCCGGCGTATTCGTCCGGCGTGCGTGGGGCCAACAGCGAAGTGTTTTTAAATTGGGCCAAAATTTTTGAAGATTACGGGGTTAATCTGGTTCTCCAGGGCGGCGATGCAGACTACGAACGCACGTTTCCCATGGCACGCGGCGAAGCCCGCCCGCGCGGCGTTACGTACGTTACATTGGGCACTGCGGCCCCACAGCCGGGTAAACGCGCCAATCCGGATCCGTCCACTGCACGTTTTGTGTCTGCGCGGCACTATGCGGTGGGAAAAATCGTAGACCGTAAATTAACGCTGAAAGTGTATAGCGAAAAAGGCAAAGAGCTCGACAAAATAGAAATTTATTTATAGTCGCCAAAAATGATGAAATAAAAAGGAACGGAAAATTCTTTCCGTTCCTTTTTTTGTGTCTCCGTTTGGGGTTTTTGTTAAACAAACTGGGGAACCCTTTGTCAGGGTTGATTTGTTTTTTTTTGATAACATGGGGATAATCTGCGGGGGCGAATCAACCGTCATCTCCGCAAGTTTTCGACGGGGATCTGAAAAGGAGAGATTTCCAACTGCGCCCTTCGGAAATGACGTATGGTAAACATCTTCGGAAAGGGCACGAGGGAGAGCAGGTCGGAAATGCCCCTTGTTAATTCGGAAGTGACCACTTGGTAAATTCCATAGAAATAACGCAAGAGAGGTAACTAAATGAAAGGTTTTACGCTTATAGAGTTGCTTGTCGTTGTATTAATCATTGGTATATTGTCGGCGGTGGCGTTGCCGCAGTATCAGGTGGCGGTGGCTAAAAGCCGTCTGGCAAGTTATTTGCCTTTCATGCGTACCTTGCAAAGCTTACAGGAACAGTATTATTTGGCAAATGGTTCGTACTCCGCCAATATACGGGATTTAGATGTGGAGTGCCAGCAGTATGGTACGGGAGCGCATGAAAATTGGTGTTATTTGGATAAAAAAGGTACGGTACATATTCTTATATCCGATGAGGCTTTTGTTTTGGAGGATGCCCATGTTAAAGGGACTGACCTTTACTTTTTTTATCGTTCTGGCAGGGCCGCCTGTTATGCTTCCGACGATTTTGGCAACCGGGTTTGTAAAAGTTTGTCGGGGGCTGCTTCCCCCAGCGGATGGGATGGAATGAGTATTTATCGTTTATTTTAAACAGGTTGTTTTTGCTGAAATAAAAATCCCCCGAAAATAAAAATTCGGGGGATTTTTTGCGCTTAAACTGTTTATTTTTTCAGCTGTACTTTGGCCATCATGTCGTACATGATAATGCTGGCCGCGGCGGAAGCGTTCAAGCTTTCTACGCCGCCTTTTTGCGGAATAGAAATAATTTCGTCGCAATTTTCGGCCGTTTTTTCGCGGATGCCGAAACCTTCCGATCCAATTACCAACACTGCGGGAGACGCGTAGTCCATGGTGGTAATGGATGTGCCGGCCATATCCGCGCCGTAAATCCAAAAGCCTTCTTCTTTCAGGTCGGTCAGCGCGGCGGAAAGGTTGGCTACTTCCACGATGTTGATATTTTCAATCGCGCCGCACGCCACTTTGTACACGGCGGGTGTAATGCCTACGGTGCGGCGATTGGGCAGGATAATGGTGGAAAACCCCAAGCAGGCCGCACTGCGGATAATGGCGCCCAAGTTTTGGGGGTCTGTCATTTCGTCCACGGCGAGCCACAAGTCTTTTTTGTTTCCGTCGGATTCGTAAATGGCGTTGGAAAGTTTCATCATCTTAACGGGTTGGATTTTGGCCATAATTCCCTGGTGGTTGGCGTTGCGAGTTAAGCGGTCGAGCGTTTTATTGTCGATGCGGTCGATTTTTACGTTTTGGCGTTTGGCCAAACGGATGATGTCTTCCACCGCGCGGTGGCCGGCTTTCGAGTCGGACACGTACAGTTGAGTGACGTTGCGTTTTTTGCTTCTTAAAGCTTCTTGTACGGGGTGAATCCCGTAGATCATATCTAAATTGTCGTTCATAAATTCTCCTTATCAGCCGATTTCGACGGAACCGAAACTCATGCCCACTTCCAGTGCGGCGCGCACTTCTTCACCGTGCGGATCGACGCGTTTTAAGTTGGAAATCGCATCCGCGATTTTTACTTCCGTCATTTTGAAAGAGTGGAACGCGGCCATGTAGCCGAATTTTTGTTCCAGTACCATGTCGAACGCTTTGGCCCCGTAGAGGGTAGAAAGCCAGCGGTCAAACGCGGTGGGCGTGCCGCCGCGCTGGGTATGGCCCAATATGCAGGCGCGCGATTCGATGCCCGTTTTCCCTTCAATCATTTGGCTTAATTTGTTGGCGATACCGCCCAGGCGGATGGCGTCGGTGCTGCCGGCGACGGTGCGCGCGACAGCTTGTTCTCCCTGTTCGTTTTTGGCGCCTTCGGCGGCCACCACCAAACTGAAATTTTTACCTTTGGCTTTGCGTTCCAAAATGGCATTTACAATTACATCGTCGTTATACGGAATTTCGGGGATCAGCACAATGTCGCCCCCGCCTGCGATGGCCGAGCGCAGCGCAATCCAGCCCGCATAGCGGCCCATCGTTTCCACAATCATTACGCGGTGGTGGCTTTGGGCGGTGGTGTGCAGGCGGTCGATGGCTTCGGTGGCGATGGCAAGTGCGGAGTCGAACCCGAAGGTTTGGTCGGTGGCGGATAAATCGTTATCGATGGTTTTAGGTACGGCCACAATGGGCATACCCATATCTACAAATTCTTGGGACATGTGCAGCGTCCCGTCTCCACCGATAGTGATTAGCGCATCCAAGCGGTTGGCTTTAAAATTGTGCATTACGACGGACGACAAATCGCGCGGTTCTTCGGGCGTGCCGAACGGAGGCAGCGTATATTTAAACGGATTGGCGATGTTGCTCGACCCCAAAATGGTGCCTCCCAACGCCACAATGCCGGAAACCGTGCGATACGTAATATCAATAAATTCGTTGCGCACCAGGCCGTCAAACCCGTTTTTAAACCCCAACACCTCCACGCCATGCTGCAGCGCATTTTTGCTTGCGGCGCGTACCACGGCGTTAAGGCCGGGGCAGTCGCCCCCCGCAGTTAAAATCCCTATTCTTTTAATGCTCATATCCCCTCCGAACATGCTCTCTTACAGCAGGGCGGCCAGCGCGCTTAACGCCCACAGTACAAAAAACTGTCCGTCCACCAGCGTTTCATCCTTCACGCTGCGGGTGGCGTTCCTGCCATAGTAATATATTACTATAAAAATCGTGTACAAATCGCCAATCAAAAGCATGGCGACTAAAGCCGGCCGCCACGTAAGCGTCCATAAGGTGGCCAGTGCGGCGGTCAGCGCGGCCAAAATAAGCGCTACCGCCCATTTTGTTTTTTTGATGCCGAAGGCTTTATAAAAACTTTCGCGGCCGATAATCATATCTTTATTGGCGGAAGAAAAGCCCAGCGTTACCGAGCGCATAAAAACCAAAAGCAACGTATATACAATCGCTAAATAAGTGGCTTTGCGCGACAATAGACCGTATTGGTAGGCGGGCAAAAACGCGCATGCTCCCGCCCAACCTAAAGCGGTGGCAAAATCCTTGGTTCCGGGGAGTGGGGGCAGATGAGCGGTCAGGCGGCTTCTAAACGGATATAAAAAGCCCGCCGCCACCAGCGCGGCGCACAGCGCAAACGTTTTTAGTCCCAGCCATGCGGCCACGCCTAGCGCGCCTGCGGCGCAGATAAAACTGGCGATGCGCAGAAAATTTTTATTTTTGGCGTAAGCGGCTTCGGTGGAGCGGTTAAACGCCGTTCCCGCAAAGACGAACAGCCATACAAACGCCGCCAAACGTACGTCAGGCCGGACTCCCTCCAACCGCATGCATACGTACGACAACGCCAGCGCGGCCGAAGCCGTATAAAAAGCGTTTTTCACGAGGAACCGCCACATTTTTTGCAGCATGGCCCAAACGGATTTTGCACCGGGTTTGCGCAATTCTTTCACGCGCGCGGCCACGCGGTCGATTACCCAGTTGGGGGTGGAAGCGCCAGCTGTTATAAAAATCTTGCGCGCGCGGACGATTTCTTCTTCCAGCAGCTCTTCTTCCGTTTCCACATGCTGTACATGGGGGCACAATGCCTGGCACAAAAACGCCAGCCGTGCCGTATTGGCGCTGTGTTTGCCGCCCACCACAATTACCAAATCGGCTTTTTTAGCTTGCTCCACGGTTTCTTTTTGGCGGTCTTTGGTGGGTTGGCAGATGGTGTTGGAAATTTGGCATTCATCGGCGTGTTTTTTGATTTCTTCCGCGGTTGCGTAAAATTCGCTTTCTTTTTGCGTGGTTTGGGAAACGACGTTTATTTTTTTGAAGTGGGGCAGTTTGGCGGCTTCTTCCGGCCCCGCCACTACGGTGCCGTTGCCTTTGGCATAGCCCAACAGACCGATTACTTCGGCGTGTCCGCCGTCACCCACGATAACGGTGTGGTAGCCTTGATCGGCAAATTTGGCGATGATGTTCTGCGCATGTTTTACAAGCGGGCAGGTGGCGTCCACCACTTCCATTCCGTAGGATTCTACTTCCCGTTGGAATTGCGGGGTGATACCGTGCGCGCGGATAACCAGCACGCCGGATTTGTCAGCGGCGTCCTGCGGCAAATCGATGGCGGTGATTTGCTTTGCGGCGAGCATATCGGTTACCTGCTTATTATGAATCAGCGGGCCGATGGTGTAGACGGGTTTTTTGCCGGCGGCTTCAAGCTCAAGCACTTTATCGATTGCGCGCTTGACGCCCGGGCAAAACCCTGCGCTTTTGGCGACGGTAACATCCTGTTCTTTTTCCATA
>CAYUAA010000025.1:0-11995 GCA_964442585.1 uncultured Elusimicrobium sp.
GAAAGATCGCGATGCGTTTTTGGAGCATATTTCTCTTACCATCGCCAATTTAAAAGCCAGCGTGGAAAATCTGTCCCGTATGCGCCAAGAACATGTCGTTTCGTATCCGGAGCCGAACGTACAGCGCGGTTTTGACCAGGCTCCTGTGCCCGAAGCTCCTCATACCGCCATTTATCATTATCAACCGGAAAATTACCGCGCCGCGCAGGAAGAAAAAGCCCGCCGGGAACGCGAGGAAAAAGAACGCATTGTTTCCAGTTTGCGCCAAAAGGCCTCGCAATTAAAAGCCGTTAACAGTGCGTTGGACCGGGAAATTAAAAGAGTGCAGCAGGAAAAGATGGAAGCGCTTAAAAAATCGGCCGAGCAGGCTAAAGAAATTTTATCTTTGCGCGAACAGTTGACTGCCGCCGAAGAACGTTTTAAATCGTTTGATTTTGAAGGTCGCATTATTTCCATTCGCCAGGAATACCAGCAAAAAGTGGACAGTTTGGAAACGCAGCTGCAGGAAATTTCCGCTACGTGTATGAAGCAGGTAGAGGAAATCGAATCCCTGCGCGCGGAAAACGTAAAGCTCCACAAAGCCGCCCAGGAAAAAGAAGCAGCCTTAAAACAGTTGGAAGCCAAAGAGGCCGAACTGCAAGCGCTTAAAGACCAAATGGCCGCCCTGGAATCGGACCACAGCCGCGGAGCGCAGGAACAGTTAATCGCGTTTACCGAAAAATTGCAGTCCCTGCAAACCCAGCGTGACGAACTTTCTGTTCAATTTGAATCTGCCCGCCAGGAATTGGAAGCCGTACGGCAGGAAAAAGAACTGCTTGAAAAGAACTTCCGGGAATTGGTGGACAAAATTAACGCCAACGACGCGGTGATTGAAGAATTAAAACAGAAAATCGCCGTTTTAGGCCGTCAAAACGAAGAACTGACTCAGCACAACGTGCGCCTGCAAGGGGAGAAAGAAGAGCTCCAACGCACCAACGAACAGCTGGACGCCCGCGCGCAAGCCGTCGAAAAAGAGAAAGAAACGCTTGCTGCCCGCGGCGAAGAATTAGCGCGCCAAACGGAAACTCTGACCTTGGAAAAAGTGGGTCTTTTTGCCCGGGCCGAAGAATTGACCCGCGAAAAGGGTGCTATCGAAGCGCAAAGCCGCGCTTTGCAGGCCGAAAAAGCCGCGCTGAACCAGGATTTGCAGGCCGCCCGACAGAACACTGAAGATTTAACGCGCGAGAAAGCCGCGCTTTCTTCCCGCACCGAAGAACTGGCGCAGGAAAAAGAATCCCTTCAAGCCCGTGCCGAAGCGCTTGCGCAAGAAAAAGACTCGCTGCGTGCGCATACCGAAAATTTGACGCAGGAAAAAGATTCCCTTCAGGCGCGTACTGAAGAATTGGCGCAGGAAAAAGCATCCTTACAGGCCCGTACGGAAGCGTTGGCGCAAGAGAAAGATTCTCTGCAAGCCTACACTGAAGCGTTAAACCGCGAAAAAGAAACGTTGGCCGAACGCGCCCAAACTTTGGAAACCCAAGCGCAAACGCTGGCCGCTGAAAAACGCGAATTGGCTAAGGAAAACCAGCAGCTTCGCAACCAAAGCGCGGCACTGTTGGCGGCCCGTTTGGTACAGGAAAAAGAACGCGCCGATAAAGAAGAGTCTTTGCGTAAAGCGGCAGCCCATAAACCTGCGGCCCCGCAGACGCCTGTCGCGCCGGAAGCTGCGCAACCGCTTTTGGATTCTCCGCGTGCCGAGCAAACAGCTTTGCCCGCTACCAAAACTGCGCCGCAGGAAAAGATCCCTCTTTCGGAAAAGCCCGTCGCTATGCATTCGCGGGCGAAATCCACCGTCGTTACCGAGGCCGATTTGCCCGAGATCAAAGTAGCCGAGCCGGTTCCCCAACGGGAACAATTATTCGATGGGGAGGACTTCTTGGAAAAAACGGACAGTTTTATCGGGCGTATGAAGTGGTCCATTTTCCGGGAAGACAGATAAACCCGATACTTTAAGGCCTGATGCTTGCGTCAGGCCTATTTAATACAAGGAAGAAATATGTCCCGTTTAAACGTAGCCGTTTTATATGGCGGTAAATCCACCGAACATGAAGTTTCCGTGCACAGCGCGCAGACTGTGTGCCGCATATTGCAGTCCCAACCGGAAAAATACCAAATCTATCCCGTTTTTATTGACAAACAAGGATTGTGGTTTCTGCAACAAGAATGCGGTTTTAAAACCGCGCGGGATACGGCCGTCTCGCCGGTGCTTCGCCCGGACGCTAACGTGGCCGCTTTGGACGGATCGCTTGCCTTTAAGGCGGACGTATTTTTTCCGGTACTTCACGGTACCAACTGCGAAGACGGAACCATGCAGGGCCTGCTGGAAACGCTTGGCGCGGCGTATGTGGGCTGCGGCGTGTTGGCTTCGGCCATGGGCATGGATAAAGAAATCTCCAAATTATTGGCCGCACAGGCGGGGGTGGAAGTGTTGCCTTATGTAACCGTTTCGCGCGGGGAAGCGTATGATAAATCCGCGCTCGAAGATTGGGTGAAAGATGCCGGACTGCCCGTTTTTGTAAAACCAGTGCGGCTAGGGTCTTCGATTGGTGTACGCAAGGTCAAAAACATAGAGGAACTGCACGAGGCGGTTTCTTTTGCGCTTCAATTTGATTCCGACGTGATGATTGAAAAAGGCGTCGACCATGCACGCGAAATTTTCTGCGCGCTGTACGGTGAGGGGGAAAGCGTCAAATCTTCGTTATGCGGGGAATTGCGTTCTTTGGCGGGAGAATTTTTCGATTACGACGCCAAATACATCGTGGCTGGCGGGTGTGAAACGAAAGTTCCCGCCGAAATTGATATGGACGCGCAAAATTGTATGCGTGCCGATGCGGAAACTATTTTCCGCGCGCTTCGCGCCAGCGGCTTGGCGCGGGTGGACTTTTTAATGGACGGAGAAGGACGGTATTATTTCTCCGAAATCAACACGCTGCCGGGCATGAGCGACACCAGCTTGTTTCCTCAGCTGTTTGAAGCGTCGGGCGAAAGCTATGCGCGGATTTTGGACGGGCTTATCGCTCTTGCACTTGATGTGCGTGCGCGTAAAAACGCCCTAAGCGTAAACCGGTAATTATGGACAAACTGATAAAACGTCTTTTGGGATTAAACGTATGGGTAAAAGTGGTGCTTTTCTTTTGCCTGCTGGGCACGTTTGCCAACATTTTTTTGCTGTGCCGGGATATTTCCTCCGGCGGAATTTTGTTGAGACTTCATGCAGGATTTTTGGTTTTATATGTGTCCCAGGCTGTTTTTATTTTACTGCATGAACGTTACGCCGGTATATTGACGATACTGCAAGGTTTGCTTGCCTTGTTGAGCAGTGCGGACTTTTTGTTTGCGCCTCTTGTGCGCCTGTTGGGGCAGTGTTATTATTTGGCAAGTCCCACGCCGTCCGTAGAGGCGATGACGGTGTATAAGTACGTGTTTATTTCGCTTTGTTTTACTCTTCAGATGTTGGCCGCATATGTGCTTTTTACGCTGCTTCCTAAGTATTCACCCAAAAAGAAAACGGAGAGTCCTCCCGCTTTAAAATAAATGTTTTTGCGGCGTCCCGGGAATTGGTTGTTTCCGGGACGTTTTTTATTGTCCGGGGGTTGTTGACTAAGGGGTTGATTCGTTTTTTTTTTTTGATAACATGGATTTTAAGAACAAAATGAACGGTATTGTGCGCCGGAGGGGGAAAATGAAAGGTTTTACTTTGCTTGAATTGTTGGTGGTGGTATTAATTATTGGCATTTTATCATCGGTGGCGCTTCCACAATATCAAAAAGCGGTATGGAAATCGCGTGCATCGGCTTTGATTAGTTCTGTAAAAAGCGTGGGACAGGCGGCCGAGGTATACCGTTTGGCAAATGGGGCGTATCCGCATGCTTTTGCGGATTTGGATGTAGATTTGGGACTGCCCGTTAAAGGAGGTTCTCCATCGTGCGGAAACGGACTTGCTTCGACGACGGACGGTTTGCGCGGAAATGATATGTATGAAGTCATGGTAAATGTGCGGGATGATGCCTACGGACTGATCAGTTCCACCTTAAAACAGGGGCCTTACCGCTGCGGCGGATTTGTGTATGTTATAGAATGGGGTACGCGGCGCAAAGGAGAAGTATATTGTTGGGAGTGGGAATACGAAATGACGCCTGCGGGAAAGTTTTGCCAAAAATTATTTAACGCCTCCTATGAAGGAACCGCCAACCAATACCGCTATTACCGCATGCCTTAAATAAAATGGCGGTGTAACCGATAGTAAAATCCCGGCAAATTTGTTGCCGGGATTTCGTATTTGAGGCAGTATCTGTTATTTAAAATTTTGGTATTTGCGGATAACTTCATCCTTAAATTCCAAAAACGTGCCGTTGGCAATAGCTTCGCGCGCGCGTTCCATCAGCCGGATTAAAAAGCGGATGTTATGGATGCTCATTAAGCGGTGACTGGTCAGCTCGGCCGAGCGGTACAAGTGGCACAAATACGCACGGGAGTATCGGCGGCAGGTGTAACAGTCGCACTCGGGGTCCAACGGGATATCTTGCGTGCGATATTCGGCGTTTTTGATGTTTACGCGTCCGCCGCTGGTCATGGCCATGCCGTTGCGGGCCACGCGGGTGGGCCATACGCAGTCAAACATATCCACTCCTCGTTCGATGGCATTTAACATTTCTATAGGGGTGCCAAGGCCCATAAAATAGCGCGGTTTATTTTCCGGCAGGTTATCCGTAATCGCCAGTACGGATTCGTTCATTTGTTCCAAGGTTTCTCCCAGAGAAAGACCGCCGATGCAGTATCCGTGTGTGGGCAGCGAAGCCATATGAAGGGCGGCTTCTTTACGAAGATCGGGGAAAACGGCTCCTTGAATAATCCCGAATAAAAGCGAATTCCCAACGGTAAACGAGCCGTCCGCTTGTTGTGTGATGTGCTGCTGGGGCACGGTTTGTTCGTAAGCGCGCGCGGCGCGTTCGGCCCAACGTTTGGTGATGTTGAGGGCTTCGCGCGCGTCGTGTTTGGACGGATCTTTGGCGTGGATGCACACGTCGAGCATCGTCCAAATATCGGAGCCGATTTCGCTTTCAAATTGAATGACGTTTTCCGGCGTAAATAGATGTTTGCTTCCGTCGTGGTGGGATTGGAAGATGACGCCTTCTTCTTTAATTTTGCGGAACTTGGAAAGACTGTACACTTGAAACCCGCCGGAATCGGTTAGAATACTGCCGTTCCAGTTCATAAATTTATGCAAACCGCCCATTTGCTGTAAAATTTTAGTGGTCGGCCGCAGGTACAAATGGTAGGTATTGGAAAGCAAGCAGGTGGCGCCGGCGTTTTTTAAATCTTCATCGGTAAGCGCTTTGACGCAGGCTTGCGTAGCAACCGGCATAAATACCGGGGTCTGCACCGCGCCGTGCTTAGTGTACAGCACGCCGGTGCGGGCTTTGGAACGGGAATCTTTCTTTAAAATATGAAAAGGGGAAATCATACTTATATTTTATCATATCGGGGGGAGAGTGTTAGGCGTGCGCGGTGTGCGCCGCGGAATTAATTGTCTTCGGCGTATACCAACATATAGCCGGTTTTAAGCGAAATTTGAAAGCTTTTGCCCGTGGTTTGGTTGCTTAAGCTTCGTCCGGCGCGCCTCCATGAAAGCCGTGCGTTGCAGAGCGGATATTTCAGTCCTTTTAAACTTACGCCTGTACAGGTTTTAAGGGGAATTAAACTTACGCGCGCACCTTTTTTACAGGCGAATTTCCGTCCGGCGGCCAGGGGATAAATGGTCCAGCCCGGGCCCGTAAAACACACGTCCATTCTTTTTACGTACGGATAGACCGATAAAAAATTCCCCAGCGTAAAATCCAAACGTCCGCCGGAAAAACCACAAATCATACATTGTTTACAGCCGTTTTGGGTAAGAAAATCGAGTGCTTTTTCCAAATCCGTGTTGTTTTGGTTGTTGATAAACAGAAATTTGTCCGCGCCCAATGTTTGTTTGGCGGAGGGGGAAACGGAGTCCAAATCTCCGATGACGGCGTCGGGCGTGACGCCGGCCGCCAGTGCGCGGTCCGCTCCACCGTCGGCGGCCAAAACAAAGTCCGCCCTCCGTGCCGCGGTGCGCAAAAAAACAGAGGGGAGCGTTTCCCCGTTACCGATTAGTAATGTGCGAAAGAGTTTTTTCATTTTTCCCCCGGAAGACAAGTAAAATGATAAGGCTTGTGGCTACACCCGTATAGAAGGGGTCCAACGCTTCCAACGCTTTGTATTTGGGGATAAACCGCCATACCGTCATAACGGCCGCACTGGTGAGGGCGGCCCCCACAAACAGCCGGTCGCTGATGCGCCCGGGCCAGATGTATCCCGCCAGGATTGGAGCCAATAAGCAAGCCGAAAAATAAGAGCCCAAAACAAGCCAGATTTCTTTGAAACTTCCGTGGAACGCCTGCGCCAAAAAAATAGCCAGTGCGCCCACGATAAAAATGGAAACGCGGTTGGATAAAACCACGTTGCTGAAGCGTTTGCGCAAAAAATCGAAACTGAGTGTGTTGGAAGAAATAAACAAAAACGAATTTAACGTGGAAAGAATAATGGCCAGTATCCCGGCGACGAAAAATCCTCTTAAGCCTGCGGGCAGCAATTGTACGGAATAAAAGAAATACGCTTGGCCCGGCTCGGCGTTGGGGAGCACGGCGCGAGCATAGAGCGATCCGGTGGTGGTGCACAAATCAAAACAAAACCACACCAACGTGGCTATTAACACGCCTTTTTTTACGACGGACGGATTTTTTGCCGCAAAGCAGCGTTGGTAGAAACTGGGGTCGATAAGCGCGGAAAGTGCGATAAAGCCCCAAATCAGCGTGTCAGCCCAGGAGTTCCCGCCTGTTAAGGTAAAGTGTCCGGCGGGCAGATTGGCTTTTAAAAACGCCAGTCCTCCAAACGCGTGAATAGAAAACAGCACCACCAAAAGTACCGCGCCGCACATCACAAAAAACTGCACTAAATCCGAAAACACCACCGAGCGAAACCCGCCCCACGCGGTATACAGACACGTAAACAGCGTGCCGTAAATCATGCCGTTTAGAATGGACAATCCAAACACCATATGTAAAAACATGCCCAGGCTGAGCACATAGGCTACGGGCGTGATGTAAAAAAACGTAAACGCCGCCGCCACTTTGGCCGATTTGGGGCCGAACATTCGGCCCGTTAAATCCGGCAGTGTAACGGAGTGGAAACGCACCACGCGCCCGGCAATAAAAAACGCAAAAATCAAATACGCCGCATACCAAAAAACGCCTTGCGTGACAAAATTATAAATACCGTAGTTAAACGTAATTTCGTTTACGCCGAAAATTCCGCCGTACCACGTAGCCACCAACGTGGCCACAAACAGCGGCAACGTTAATTGCCGGCCCATCAGCAGGTAATCCAGTGCGCTCATTTCTTTGGCAGATTGTTTTTTTTTGCGCCGCCGATTGCCATACAGCGCGGCGACGAACGTAACGCCCAGCACGCCCGCAAAAACAAGCCAGTCCGCCCAGTGGAAATAAGAAACGGTTTTTAGTTCGCTTAACATGGTTTTTTGTCCTAAAAAAAGCCTCTTGGCCCAGGCCAAGAGGCTTACGTCTATTTTACCAAATATAATATGCCGGGATAAGCAGTAAAAGCGACATAACAATTAAAATAATCTCCAGCCGCAAAAACCACTTTACCCACATGGGATACGAGATCCCCGCCAGGGCCAAGGCCCCCATGGTAACGGGGGCGGTGGGGATAATTGGGTTACCCCAGCCTTCGCCGAACTGGTAGGCCAAAATAACCGTTTGGCGCGATACGTTTACCAAGTCGCCCAGCGGAACCATAATTGGCATGGTGAGTACGGCCTGCCCGGAACCGGAGGCGATAAAAAAGTTAAGTATTGTTTGGATGACGAACATCGCCTGCGAGGCGAAAATGGGATGCAGATTGCCTACGCATTGAGTCATGGCGTGCAGGAACGTATCCAAAATGTGGCCGTTGGTGGCTACGATGACGATGGAACGCGCCAATGCCATTAGTACGCACACTCCCACCATGGATTTTGCACCGTCGATAATGGCGTCGGTGGATTGGTCCAGCGTCAGTTTGCCGAAGTACGCGCTGGCAATTGTTACGCCCAAAAATACGGCGGCGATTTCAATCATATACCATTGGTAGCGGATGACCCCATAAAACAGAATGATCATGCCGATGACAAAGGATGCGATAACCAATTTATGCGCGCGGGTTAAGCGGAAAGAACCGTCCACTTCCACGTCATTGATAATTTTCAGTTCGGCGCGTTTTTCCAAATCCATTTTATAGGTTAAGCTTTTTGTGGGGTTTTTACGCACGCGTTCGCCGTACCAAGTGAAAAAGGCGGCCACGACGGACGTAAAAATAAACCAAATCAGCAGGCGGTATTGCCAACCCGAATACATGGGCAGCTGCGCGATGGTCTGCGCGATGCCGACGGTAAACGGGTTTACAAACGCCGACGAAAAACCCGTAAATGCGCCGATAAACGGAATGGACATCCCTACCACCGTATCGTATCCCAGCGAGAGTGCCAGCGGGATAAAAATGGGAATAAAAATAAGGGTTTCCTCTTCCATTCCAAACAACGCCCCGCACAGCGAAAACAGAAACATGCATACGGGGATAAAACATTTTTTATACTGGGGTTTATTGGCGAAGAAAAAACTCACCTTTTTAATCATCGTGTTGATAGCGCCGGTACGTTCAATAATTGTAAACAGCGCGCCGACAACTAAAATAAACGCGATGATTTCCGCGCATTGGGTAAATCCTTCCACGGGTGCGGCCAGGATGTTACCGATGTTTTGGGGGGCTTTTTCCACGGCGTGGTAGGAACCCGCCACCGCATAGGTGCGTCCATCTGTTTCTATGCGGCTATATTGGCCTGCGGGGACGATCCACGTCAGCGCGGCCACGAACACCATAATGGAGAACACCAAAAAATAGGTGTTGCACAGCATTTTTTTCATTTACTTTTGTTTTCCTCTTTCTCGTACAAGTTGGTACGTCTTTTTGTTCAGCAAAAAGCGTCCCCCCGGCTCAAACAAAATAAATGCGGGGGGACGCAAAAAACGGCTTATTGCCACTTCATCAAATACGGCGGAATTAACAGTGCGAAGGACAATAAATACATCACAATTAAAAGCGGCAGCATCCATTTAAGCCATTTGGGGTAAGCGATGCGCGCAAAACCGATGGCGGCGATGGTTACCGGGTCGGTGGGGATAATCATGTTCATCCAGCTTCCGCCCAGTTGGAAGGCGAGTACCATCGTCTGGCGCGTGATGCCGATTAAGTCAGCCAGCGGGGCCAAAATGGGCATGGTCAGCACGGCCTTGCCGGAACCGGAGGGGATGAAAAAGTCGATTACCGTCTGCAGCATCATGGCCGCCCACGAAGCGCACACCGGGTGCAGGTGTTTGATGCAGGAGGACATCCAGTCCAGCATCGTATCCAAAATATGCCCGTTGTTGGCGATGATAACAATCGCCTGCGCAAAGCACAGCAGCATGGCGATTTCGGCCATACCGCGTACGCCGTCAAAAAATGCGTCGTTGAACTGCTGCATCGTCATTTTTCCCAAGAAACCGCACAAAAAACCAATGCCCAAAAACAAGGCGGCGATTTCCGTAATATACCAGCCGGTTTCTTCCAGGTGCAGCATGTTCATCAAATCTACGCCCCACATGTCGTTGATGGCGGCGCAAATCTGCGGTTTTAACACGCCGATAATCAACCCCACCATGCCCAGCCCAAACGCGGCCAGCACCCATTTTTGGCGTTTGGTAATGCGGGTTTCTTGTTTGTTGAGTTTTAATTCTTTACGTTTTTCAATATCAAATTCGTAGGTTAAGCTCTGTGTGGGATCTTTGCGGATTTTGCGCGCATAAACGCCCAGCCAGCTGATTACCACCGTGGTGCAGATAATCCAAATAATAAAACGGTAGCCGATGCCGGAATACAGCGGTACTTGGGCGATGCCCTGCGCGATGCCGACGGTAAACGGGTTGGTAAACGCGGCGGCAAATCCCACGCCCGCGCCGATGAACGGAATGGCGGTGCCGAGGGCGGAGTCGTACCCTAAAGAAAGCGCGAGGGGAATGAAAATGGGGATAAAGATAAGAGCTTCTTCACACATCCCAAACGTGGCCCCGCACAGTGAGAATACAATTATTCCTAAGGGAATAAACAAGAAGCGCAGGTTCGGCCGTTTTTGAAAGAATCCGCTGGCCGCTTGGATTCCCGCAGCGATGGCGCCCGTCTTTTCTACGACGGCCAGTACGCCGCCGATAACGAGCAGAAACACAATTACTTCGGCCGTGTTAGCAAACCCCTGCACGGGGGCCTTTAAAACGTCGAACAATCCTTGCGGATTAGCCGGCACGGCGTGATACGTTCCGGCCACTACCACCTGCCGCCCGTCCACGTCCATTTTATCGTACGCGCCGCTGGGAACAATCCAGGTCAGCGCGGCCACGACTGCGATGATGGATAAAATAATCGCAAACGTGTTGAGTTTGATTTTGGACAGAATTTTAGACATTTCCTTTTTGTTTTTCCTCTGTTTTTGGGTTGATTTGCAACAAACTATTATTTTACTAAATATAAACCGCAAACCAGTGAAAAAATAGTTTACCGGGAAGGGCCTAAAGGTCCTAGGCCCATCTAGGTCCAAAGGCCCTTGAAGCGTTTTAACAAAAACGATAAAGTATAAAAAATATTTTATTTTCTTTGGAGGATGTAATGAGAGTTCTGCTTGCATTATTCTTATTCTTTACGGCTTGCGCGCCCGCCGCACAGGCCCAGTGGTTGAAATTTTTCCGCTCTTCGATCAATGCGCCCGAAATTCTGTCCGTTGCGCAGCGCCGGGCGGTGGTCAGCAGCTACGGTTTAAAAGTAGAGAATATCATGAAGTTGAACCGTTTGAATTTGACTCCCGCGCGTATGCCCGCGTTTAAAACGGCAACGGTTTCTTATTATAAAATCGTGGCGCAGCGCTTCCCGAACGTGGCTGTTAAGCCGATGGCCGAAGCCCAAAATTCGATGGAAGATTTGATTCTTGCGTTGCCCGCTTCGCTCAAGCCTCAAAACGTGTTGATTGAAAGAATGAACGGCATCGAAAAACCGACAGAAGTGTATTTGTCCGCTTTGTTTGCCGACGCGTGGGAAAATTGGCTGGCCAGCGGTATCGGCTCCCAGCCTCCGGCCGAAATGGCGGTCAGCAAACAAGATTTAAAAACGGCGCAGGCCCTGCAGCGCGATTTGGCCGAAGATTTCGCCCGCAAATACGCCGATCTTCCTGCGGAACAGAAAGATTTGCGCACCCAGCTTTCCCTCGTATGTAAACAGGTGCAAACGCAAACCGGTTGGAGTGACCAAGTCCGCGCCGATATGGAAGAATATTTTGCCGGTGTGATGCGCCCCATGATTAAGAAACAAAACGAATTGACCGCGGTGGAATTTTTACAAGCGTATGACGTGCTTGCCGTTGCGGCGGAAATGGGTACGGTCTATGAACACCGTGTGGCCAAAGGCGCGGCCGCTTTCCCGTTGTTCCTCATCCACGAGAGCATTCAGCGCGTAAGACGGGATTTGATGGAAGGTTTTATCCCGGCCCGTGGTTCCGCGCGCGAACAGCGTTTGCAAAAATGGTATGAAGGTTTGTTCGGCAAGGAAAAATTTTAACGGTTGAAAAAAGGCCCCTGCGGGGGCCTTTTTTTATGTCTCTTTTAGCTGCCGTCGCCCGCGGACGGATTTATGTTCCCGCATAAGGGTCGTACCGCAGGCGTTTTATTTTTTATATACTTTTACTATATGCTTTATATTGTTCCCACGCCAATCGGTAATTTGCAGGATATTACGCTGCGTGCGCTGGAAACGCTCAAAACGGCCGACGCCGTTCTGTGCGAGGATACGCGCCGCA
>CAYUAA010000026.1:0-11851 GCA_964442585.1 uncultured Elusimicrobium sp.
GCCCAGCAGGACTTGAACCTGGAACCCAACGATTATGAGTCGGTTGCTATAACCGATTGAGCTATAGGCGCGAAAGCTTTTTTTATTATAACAAAATTAACGCACCCTGTGGAATTTAAAAGAAAAAGTTTTACTTTTTTAAAAAATGTGCTAAAATATTTATGTTAATCCGGGATGGTGTAATGGTAACACGGATGCCTCTGGAGCATTAATTCTAGGTTCGAGTCCTAGTCCCGGAACCAGATTTAAAAACCGCCTTTAGAGGCGGTTATTTTTTTGCTTCGGAAAGCAAACAAACCGCTTTGGCTATGGTTTGAATGAACGCCAAATTTCAAAACCCGCACGTTTAAGGTGCGGTTTTTTATATCCCAACGGCTAAAATTGCTATTTTTCTATAGGCCGCAAAATGGAAACAATCAGCATCGCCTGGCGGTAATCGGCTTTTTCCCGCTCGGTCAGTTTCTCATTTTGCATAAGCAGGTCCGCCGCCGTACTGCCGCCCGCCGTTTCAACATCGGGGTCTGCCCCAGCGCGAAGCAGCATTTTGATTATCTCCGCCTTGTTATTGCGCGACGCCAAAGTCAGGGCCGTTTCGCCTGTTGCATCGGCCAGATTCACATCCGCGCCGCCGCGCAAAAGAGCCGTCAGCACCGCCGGGGACGGATTATCCTGCGCCGCTTTCATCAGCGCGGTATGCCCCTGTTGGTCGGCCAGATTGGCGTCTGCGCCGGCTTCCAGCAAATGCTGTACGGCCTGCGGGTCGGTTGAATACCGCGCCGCATAAAACAAAGCGGTACGCCCGGCTTTGTCTTGCGCGTTTACGTTATCCGCCCGTTTGATAAACTTCCGCACCGTTTTTAAATCCACTTGTTCTTCCAACGAACGCATGAGCAACGTTGCACCCCGGTCGTCTACATCCCGGCCGTGGTAGCGGTAAAACGCGCCCAGACCGATCAACACCAACACCACTATGATAAGAACCATATATTTTCTCATATAACATTATTGTATCATTCTTATCCGCGCCCGCAAACGCCGTAATTTAGTAAAATATTCTTAATACTATATATTGAGGTTTTACGATGTCTACCGAAAAAACACAACAACCGCAGCACAATAACGCGCTGAACGAAATTATCGCCCAGCGTTACGCCGAAGTGGAAGAAATCCGCCAACTGGGCGTAGCCCCCTACCCAAACCGCTGCGAAAAACAAATTTCCTGCCAGGACGCCAAAAACGCCGAAGAAGGAGCCGAAGCCGTTACCGCCGGCCGCCTGGTTCAATTACGCTTGATGGGCAAAGCGGCGTTTGCGCACTTGCGCGATTTTTCCGGCCGCGTGCAGCTTTACATCGCCAAAGACCAACTGGGCGAAGAACCGTACGCTTTTTTTAAAAAACACGTAGCGGTGGGTGATTTTGTGTCCGTTTCCGGGCATGTTTTCGTCACCAAAACGGGCGAAAAAACCATCAAAGTAACCAAGCTTACGCTTCTTTCCAAAGCCATTCGCCCCATGCCCGAAAAATATCACGGCCTGCAAGACACCGAAGTGCGTTTTAGAAAACGCCACTTGGACTTAATCGCCAACGAAGAAGTAAAAGACATTTTTATCAAACGCGCCAAAATCATTTCTTCCATCCGCCGCACGCTGGACGAAAAAGGCTTCTTAGAAGTGGAAACCCCCATTTTAAACCCGTCTTCCGGCGGCGCGATTGCACGTCCGTTTGAAACGTTCCACAACGCGTTAAAAATGCCGCTTTTCATGCGTATTGCGCTGGAACTGCACCACAAACGCTTGATTATCGGCGGAATGGACAAAATTTATGAAATCGGCCATATGTTCCGCAACGAAGGCATCGACACCACCCACAACCCAGAATTTACCATGATGGAGCTCTACCAGGCGTACGGAGACGTAAACACCATGGCCGATTTGTTTGACGAAATTTTAGGCAACGCCGCCAAAGCCATCGGCGTCGAAAAAGTACAGTTCCGCGGTTACGAAGTGGACTTGCGCCCGCCGTACAAACGTCTTTACATTCCGCAGGCTTGGCAGGAAAAATTTGGACACGACATTCACGAAGTGTTAAACGGCCGCCAATTCAACCGCGCCAAATTGGAAGAAGTCGCCCGCGAACAGGGCGTAAAATTCAGCGCCGACGATTCCGACGGTTCCATCTTCGATGAACTTTTCGAAGGCAAACTGCTGGCCGATTACCACAACCCCGTAATCGCCATGGACTATCCGACGGCCGTCAGCCCCTTCTCCAAAACCAAACCCGGGGATCCGGAACTGGTAGAACGCTTTGAAGTCTTCGTAAACGGCCAAGAACTGGGTAACGCATATACCGAGCTTAACGACCCGGCCGACCAACTCGCCCGCTTAAAAGATCAGGCCGCCGCCAAAGCCATCGCCAAAGGCGAAGACGCCGAAAACGCCGATATCTTGGATGCGGACTATATCGAAGCTATGGAATCAGGCATGCCTCCCACGGGCGGCATGGGTATCGGCATCGACCGCATTATCATGATGCTGACCGGGCAAGACTCCATCCGCGAAATCATCCTCTTCCCTACGCTCAAAAAACTGGAAGAAGAAAAATAAAAATCGCCTTACCTAAAAAAACAGCCCCCGGTATTTGCCAGGGGCTGTTTTTTATAAAAGTTACTTCAACACACAATTATCAGATCCACATAACGAGTTGCAAAAACTTTCACTCCCATTATAACAATGGATGCGAAACGGTTCCTCATAAGGTTCCATATGCAAGTTATACGCGGCCGCGGCGCCGGGCGTTTTAATGCGGTTAGCGCCAAAACCGGAACTGTCATAATAATACGTCCAACCTTTTGTATCAAAACAAAAATCTTCCGGACAGGAATAAATTGTACCGGGTACAGTAATAGGCATATTAGTAAGGGAGTTGTCCTTTAGCGTATAGGCCCCTTCTCCGCAATGATAGACTTGCCCTTGCTCTAAACACATCAAGAGATATCCTTCCCGCAGCGTTTTCAACATTCCCTGCACCTCGGAAATCCGGCTCTTTTCCACGGCTTTGGTATACTGCGGCAGCGCCACTGCCGCCAAAATACCGATAATTAACACAACCACTAACAATTCTATAAGCGTAAATCCACGGTTAGACTTCATATCGTATCCTCCCAAACCGGAATAATTCTTAATTTATCAAAAAAAAAAAACAATACAACCCCTCCGTATCCACACATTGGTCATTGTGTGACAACACCGCCCCCGGTTTGCACCCGTTTAAAACCACAAAACGGCCGCTCAAATAAAGTACAATATAGCTATGAAATTTGAACGATTTGTCGCCGTGCGCTACTTAACGCGCCGCCAGGGACTGTTTGCCTTCATCACCACGCTTATCGGCGTGGCGGGCGTAAGCGTGGGCGTGGCGGCCTTAATTACCACTTTATCCGTCATGAACGGCTTTCAAACCGATATTAAAGATAAAATTATCGGCGCGCAAAGCCATGTACTCGTATTCGGGCAAATGAGCAAAAAAACCTATCCCGAAAAAATAAAACAAATCGAAGAAATCCCGTTGGTGGAAGCCGCTGCGCCGCACATTTATGGGCAAGGTATTATCACGTATGCGGGGCAGAGTTTGGGCGTTATCGTGCGCGGGCTGGATCCGGAGCAGGAAAAAAACATTAACACGCTGACGGATTCCCTCACTACGGGGACGTTTGAACCCACAGACTGGCCGCAAGACGCGCCGCCCCCCCTCGTTCTGGGTGCGGAATTGGCCGCCAACATCGGTGCGGACCCGGGCGATGACGTGGTGCTTATTTCCCCCCAATCCATTTCCACTTCGGCCGGCATGTTCCCCAAAATGAAAAAATTCCGCGTAAGCGGCCTTTTGCGCACGGGGTATTACGAATTTGACAACACCATCGCTTACACGCTCTTACCCCACGCCAGCGACTTTTTGGGCCTTAAACAAGGCGTAACGGGCGTGGCCGTAAAACTTAAAAATATGAATAAGGCGGACGAAGCCGCGCGACAAATCCAAAACGCGGTGGGATACGGATATTCCGTACGCACGTTTGCGCAAATGAACAGCACGCTCTATGCCGCGTTAAAGCTGGAAAAAACCATGATGTTCATCATCCTGTTTTTAATTATCGGCGTAGCGTCGCTTAACATCGCCGGCAACCTGATTTTATTGGGCACCGAAAAACTGCGCGACATCGGCATTCTGCGCGCCATTGGCGCGAGCCCCAAGTTAATCCGCAAAGTGTTTATGTGGGAGGCCATGGTCATCGCTACGCTAGGCATTGTATTGGGCTTCCTGTTGGCATGCCTGCTGTGCTGGATTATCGCCACGTTTAATATCGTGGAACTTCCCGGCGACATTTATTATTTGACTAAAGTGCCCGTGCGTATGCAGTTATGGGACATTGCAGCCGTTATCGGCGGCAGCTACTTAATCTGTTTTGCGGCGGGATTATATCCGGCGGTGAAAGCCTCGCGCGTGCACCCCACGGACGCAATCCGCTACGGGTGAGCTATGATAGAACTTATACACTTAACCAAAATTTACGGCCAAGGCCAAGAAAATCTATGCGTACTCGAAGACGTATCGCTTACCTTGCGCCGCGGCAAATTCACGGTGCTTTTGGGGCCTAGCGGCTCGGGCAAAAGCACGCTTTTAAACTTAATCGCCATGCTGGACAAACCCACCTCCGGCAAAGTATTGGTAGACGGACAAAACGTAACCGCGTTACGGAGCGAATCCGCCCGCGCCGCTTTGCGCCTTAAAAAAATGGGATTTGTATTCCAATTTGACGGGCTCTTGCCGGAGTTTTCCCTACTGGAAAACGTAGATATGCCCGCCCTTATGCGCGGCAGACCCAACCATAAAAAAGCGCGGGAACTGTTGGAAAAATTCGGCTTGGGTGATATGGTGCACAAACTGCCGGCCGATTTATCCGGCGGCGAAAAACAACGTGCCAGCATCGCGCGTGCACTACGCAACGAACCGCCCCTTTTATTGGCGGACGAGCCCACCGGCAACCTGGACGCGGAGCGAAAAATTCAAGTATTTGCAGACTTTGCCCGCATGAGCCAAGAACGCGGTCTGACCACCGTCATGGTAACGCACGACGCCCACGCCTCCGACTACGCGGACGATGTATACCGTCTGGAAAACCGCAAATTGGTAAAAATTAAATGAAAAAGTTCCTGCGCTTGTCGCTACTACTGCTTGCCGCCTCACCATGGGCAGCGGCCACGCAAACGGATCAACTCTTTTTCCCGGCCGATAATTCCGCCGACCGTTTGGACGCATATGAGCAACAAGCCTATAAAGAAGAACTGTCCGTAAAAAAACGCCGCTTTAAACAACTCCGCGCCGAAGTGCGCAACGGTTACGCCGACTCGCTGACGGAACTGGCCCTTGCGTATTATCATGGATTCGGCGTTAAAAAAAATTACAAAAAGGCCTATAAATACATGCAAAAGGCCGCCCAAAACGGCGATGCCGTCGCGGCCGTTATGCAAGCGCAAATGTCGGCAAGCGGAAAAGGAACGTCCCAAAACATTCCGGCCGCCTGCGCCATGTTGCTTGAACTTGCCCAAAACGCCAACCCACACGCCGCGTTTCAGCTCTATAAGCTGTCGGCCCGGGGGCACTGCGGTTTAACCGCCCAAGAAACCCAACAACAGTTGGACTTTGCCGCCGACAAAGGCGTATCGCCCGCATGGTTTGAAAAATCGCTCCAAAGCCAATCCCCCGAAGAAGCATTTAAAAATATGGAACGCGCCGCACGCTTGGAATACCGCCCCGCGCAATACACGTTGGCCCGCATGTATGAAGACGGCCGAGGGACGCAGGCTATTCCCGCCAAAGCGTTTGATTACATGAGGCTTGCCGCCAAACAAAAACTGCCGCAAGCCCAATGGCAAATTGCACAATGGTATGAACAAGGCTACGGCACAGAAAAAAGCCCGTTTTTAGCATTTCATTGGACGCGCATCGCCGCGAAAAACAACATAAAGGACGCGCAAAAAAGACTGGCGGACATGTACCGCTCCGGTTACGGCACGCCCGTCAACCTGGGGGCTGCGCGCAACTGGGAAAAGAAAGCCGCCTCTCCCGAAACCGCCGAAGAACCCTTGGAGGAATTTTATTAATGGAACCGAAAATAAGTATAACGGCCGGAATTTTAATGTTTCTGGCATTGGGCGTAATAATCGTTAAAAAATATTTTTACAATCCCTTCAAAAACACGCTTGTAAAAGCCGAAAAGGGCGACCTGGAAGCGCAGTATTACCTGGCCTACTTGTACTATCAAGGCAAATACGTTGCGCAAGATTATCGCAAAGCGTTTGATTGGTTTGAAACCGCTGCAAAAAACGGTCTTGCCAAAGCGCACACGGCGTTAGGGGGGCTTTATAACGCCGGGCACGGATGCGAAAAATCTCCCACCAAAACATTTGAACATTATACGCAAGCCGCCAAACAGGGCGATTTTGAAGCACGCGTAAACCTGGCCATATGCCACTTGCAAGGCATCGGCACCTCCGTAAACGAAACGCTGGGATTTGAAACCATGAAAGCCGCCGCGGATGATCAAAGCCCCGCCGCCCAACTGCTGACTGGCGACCTGTATGAACGCGGCTGCGGAGTGGAAAAAAACGACACGCTGGCGTTAAAATACTATATTTTGGCCGGCAAGCAAGGTCAGCCCATGGCAAAAGAACGGATTAAAAAGCTAAAATCCAAAAAAACTTCCGCCTAATCCCCAAACTCAGTCAAAAAGCTTACGATACTATAATCCCCGGTTAACCGCCGGGTTTTTCCGTGCACGCAGAAAAAAGCTCCGCCTTAAGCCCTTTGTGGACAAGAAAGACCAGGGCTCCGGCTTACACAATATACAAACAAAAAACCCCGGGTTTTAGCCCGGGGTTTTTCAATTTAAATAATTTATGCACCGGTGGAAATGGCGGATGTGACTTCCGGCAACAACTCGTCCAGTCCGTCCTGCATCGGGAATCCGGTTTCATCCGAAGAAGCCGCCGGCAACAGTTTTTCCAATTCCTGCAGTCTCTTGGTTCTTTCCAAGTCCAAAGCGTCGCTGAGCGTCTTCACCGAATACGTTTCATCCTGGCAAAGGTTTTCCACCCGTTTGCGCCACGCTTGGAAGAAGGCTTCCTGTTTTATTCCTTTCATAGAAGCGTAGTATTCATATTCGGCAAGAGTCTGCATTTCTTGTTGGTACAAATCCTGCGCGGACGATGCAGTTTGAGCCGCCGTAACGCCGCCTAAAGAGTAGTACAAGGCGTTTAATTCTTCATTCATCGCTTGGAACATATCCTGCACTTGCTGCTGTTTGGCGGTGAAAGAAACGGGTTTCTTTTGAATGCCGTTCAACTTATCCGCATAAGCCTGGAGAATTTGTCTCAATTTGTCCATGGTGGCGGAATCGGCGTTTTGGCTCAGGAAAGCAAACTCGTAATTGTCACGCATTTCTTTGTAGGACTCGGACAAGTCGCTAAAGTAGGTGCTTTCCACTTCCGCGCCCATCTTCTGCACGAGCTGTTCTTCCAGCTCCGGTATTTTCGCGGAGAAAGACTCCCACAATTGGTTGATTTTTTCAACCTTGTCATTTAACTCTTCTTTACCGGAGGCAATTTGCTGCAACGAACGTTTAACGGAATTGAAATACGACATGATGGCTTTCCGCTCAGCTTTGATGGAAACTCCCTGTTTGGCCAAATCATTAAACGCCTGGGTATAAGAAGCTTCCGACTGCGCAACTACATCCATTACGTTTTTATAGAAGGTATCAAAGTCCTGCTGGTTTTTAACCTTTTGATACGCACTTACCATACGCTGGACTTGAATACGCTGTGCGCCGAGTTCCAAAATTGTTTTGGTCTGTTTCGATTTAAACGGCGAATTCATGCCCATTTCGTTGATAAGATTAATTTTGGAAAGCCCATGCCACGCCCCCAACAGCGGGAACGAAATCAACGCACCCATGGAAGAAGGCCGTTCGGCGGCGACTACGTCGTCATAAACCGAAGGCGTAGCCGTATTATAACCTTGTTCTTTCATATCGCGCAAGGCTTTTTCATTTTCTTCCTGATCTTTGGCCATTAACGCGGGGTCATACGCGTCGCCATATTCTTGTTGCAATTCTTCGATCGATTTGGTGGAGGTGGCCGCAATCCAGTTCTGCATGACCGGATTTACCGCTTCATCCAATCCGGCCCACGCGCCGAAGAACGCCATGTTCCCCGCCGTACCGCCAATCAACGGATCAGCTATGACTAAAGACTTGCCCAATACCGTCGTTTGTTGGGTTTCGGACAAATGACGGGCCAACTGCAAATCAACTTCTCTCCAGTTTTCGGCGTTAAAGCCCAGGCCGCGGCCGCCTTCGGACAACGGCGAGAATCCCGCCGGCACTTCCCGGCCCATATTGCGCGTAATGGCCAACGACGAGCCTTCCGGCGACTTAGCCAACGAGCTGACTACCGGGTTTTTCGGCGCGGCGGCAAGTTGAACGTCATACGCCGCTTTGGCTTTTTTATTGCCAAGCACCTTCCAGGCTTCGTTTAATTTCGACATTACGGCATCCGTACCGCCTTTATCCGAGTGAAAACGCAGAGCCAATTCTCTGTAAGAACGTTTAATTTGCGCGGCGGACGCATTACGCTCAAGGCCTAAGACGGCGTAATAATCGGGCACCGCTTCTTTGGCGGCGGCTTGCATGCCTTCGCCCAACTCCATAAAATCTTTCTGGCTGACGCGCGTCCAGCCTTTTTCGGTGTATTTCCAATAGTCAAACACACCTTCGCCAAGGCCTTTTTCAGCGTCTTTGGCAAACGCTCTGCCGGTGGCGCCTAAAATGCGCTGTTCTTGCTGAACAAGTCCTTCGGGCGTAGTCATGCCGAACATCGGCTTCCAGGTGCTCCGCAATAACGAGCGCCAAGGTTTAAGCGGCGTGGTGAAATTCAACGCAGTTCCTTCCGCAGTAACGGCGTTTTCCATTAAATAGGTCCAGTCTTCCCAGTTTTTGATACCGTTTCTCAACCGGGTCGCTTTCGGACCGGTAAGAATCGCGCTTTCGAACGAGAAACCAGGCTGTTGGACCGAGACGATCCATTCTTCCACCGGCGCGCGGCTGCCGCGCCACAAACCGCGGCTATTGCGGAAATCTTTCATAGAAGCGACATGCGACGCCACCCGTTCTTCCGTATACTCTTTCGCCCACGGCGAGCGGAAGCGATTCCACATTCTGCTCCACCAATTGGTGCCGGAGGTGGCGGCTTCACCCGCAGAACCCAACAAGGGCACTTCAGCCTGGGCAGCGTTGAGCAATTTACCGCTGGCCGAAGCGGACGTTACAGGCGGAGGAGCCAAGCGCAGCGCATTGGCGGGCGCGGCTTCCGCCGCCGCAGAGGCGGCTTTCGAGGCGGTCGAAGCGGCTTCAGCCGTTTTGCGCACTTTTTCGGTGCGTACGGCCTGTACCGTGATACCGTTTAAACGCGTGGTGTAAGCCAAGTTGGCATAGCGCACGCCGTTGCGGATTTCATTACCAAAGCTGAGTACGCGGCTGCCTTTATTGGCAAGCGACGCGGCCCGAACGGCTTTAGGCAGCGCAACCATCGCGCCGCGCGTAACGCGCCAGGCAATACCAATGATTTCTCCGCCGAACACCCACAAAATCGCTTCACCCACAAACATTACAAAAGCTTTGGAGTACTCGTCCGAACGTTTTTTGGAGTTAATGCCGTTGCGCAGGTTCATTACCTCCCACCAGCCCCGGGAAGAATAGCCAAAACCGCTGATGGTGGAAAGGGAACCGTCCGGCAGTTGGAACTGGTACCCATGCGTAATATCAACCAAGCGCGGAACGGAGTTGCCTTTGTTTAAAATTAACGTATGGCCGTCTTCGGCGCGGTCCAAAACATAGCTTCTTCTGTCGCGGCTGCGGGAAGTATCCCATTTCAATTCATCATTGGCAAAACCGTTGTAAATATAGGCCATTTTATCCGCCAACGCTTGCATTTGCTGGGAATCCAAGCCGTAATCCTGCATCGCCAACGGATGCGTTTTATTAAGCGGACCATAAATATCCACCGCACGCATGGCAAAGACAGGCCGCAAATTTTCATCTACCGAGGACGTATTAACGACAAACATATTAGAAAGCACACCACCAACGTCCATCTTCTGTCCCCCATTTGCGGAGAACAGCTGCATAGGATCATGCGGACGATAAAGCAAGCTGGCCATTTCCAACGCAAAAATGCGGGTGGGAATGGAGTATTTTTGCGGATCGGAAAAAGCAGCAAACATTTGAATCGCCTGCGTATGTTTATCGTTTCCAGGAGTAAACTTCACACTTTCAAAAACAGTCGTCAAAATGGCGTTGAGTACCGAGCTGTATTGCTGTTTGAAATCGGTCTTTTTGGGCCCTTTGTCAAAAAGAGCCACCATAGAGGTGATATAGGACGGATCAAAAAGCATCGCGTAAGATGCGGCGTACTGCGCCGTCAAAAGAAGAAGGGGATACTCCGCATCGTTTTCGCTCAAATCTTTTTCTTTATATTCGCGCAGTTCGCTCATCAGGCTGTTCATAAAAAAGTGGTACATAGTTTCGGAAAACTTTAATATGGGAGCCTGCGATTTGGAAGAACCTTTGCCTTTACCGACAGAAGGGGAAGAAGCCGTAAACCTCACAGCGTCGCCCGTACCCACTCTGTACAACGACTGCGGCAAAGAGGACGGCATCTTTTGGCCCGAACCCGAACCAACGGAAGAAACCGTTTGTTCAAAAAGGGGATTCTGGATTCCCGTTCGTTTAAAGAAATCGTTTACTTTCAGCAATAAAGTACGAAGCGAATTCACCGCCATAATATAAGCAGAGGAGCCGATTTTTTTATCAAGCAAGTTCTGCAAGCGGTAAATGGCACGCAGCTGGAGTTCCAATAAAAAGTCAATCATTTCCGGGGAGAGATCTTCTTCGTTCTGGCCCATAACGTCCACGGAGTTGCCGAAAATTTCCGCGGCAAACACGGTGTACATCCAGCTGTCGTCTTCCAACGGGTCTAAATACGTCAGCAAATCTTGAATAGAAATGGTTCCGTTATTGATGAGAGCGGCGAAGTCATCAAAGTTGGGCATCAAGTCCGGCTTGGTTGTGATAATATGTTCGCGGGCCACGCGGGTGTTATCCTGCACGGCTACGTAGGAGTTCTTCAACTCTTCTTGGAGTTGACGTTGCTGATCGGCGGAGGCTTGACGGCGGCTGCGTTCCCCTTTCAGTTGGTCCATCACGGCATGCAGGTTCCAAACGGCGGCATACATTTCGGCAACGCCTTTGGCTTCTTCGTACTGCGTACGGGCGGCGGAAAGGGTGTCTTTAAATTTTTCTTCCACTTGTGCGCGAATATCCTCATTCGACGGGATTTGCCCCATTTGGCCCACACGGGAAGCGGCCGAGGAGGGACGACGGGTTTGGGTTTGCGCCAACAAATCCGTCGGAGCGAGTACGTTTATAGTAAATACGGCAGCCATCAAACGGCATAACCAAGTTGTCATAAGAGAAACCTCAGTAATTAAAATAGAAAATCGCTTATTCTTTATTATAGCTGTTTTTGAATGATTTTCCAGTGAAAAATGGCCCTAATCTGTCCTAGGTCCAAAGACCTATTTCCAGCCCTAACGCGGGGAAATAAAAAAGGGCCCGCGAAAACGGACCCTTTTTATCACAAAACTAACGTTTACAACAGTTTGGAGGCCAAATCCGCCAAATGACTGCGTTCCGTTTTGGTAAACGTAATGTGCCCATAGGATTTTTGGCCTTTCAAAC
>CAYUAA010000027.1:0-11472 GCA_964442585.1 uncultured Elusimicrobium sp.
TGTATCAAAATACGGGTTTTACGCTGATAGAGCTGTTGGTAGTGGTTTTAATCATCGGCATATTGTCTGCGGTGGCGTTGCCGCAATATCAAGTGTCGGTGGAAAAAAGTCGGGCGGCGAAGGCTATTATTGCGGCGCGCGCCGTGCACGATGCGGAAGAAGTGTATTATTTGGCCAATGGAACGTATACCAATGATTTGGATGCTTTGGATATAAAAATCCCTAATGTGGAGGGTTTTAGATTGGCTTTGATGGAAGGCGGAGAATATAAAGTGGAACTTAAACGGCTGGATTCCTCCGGGAATTTTATATATGGTATTTTATTTAGTTTTCTGCACCGTCCTAATCTGCAAGACTTGCACTATTGCAGTACGCTGGCTTCCCATTCGTTTGGTAACCGGATTTGCGCGACATACGGTCCCCAACTTTGGAGTGACAGTTATAATCGTTATAAAATAAACTGAGTTTATTTTTTTTCTTCGAAGCCTTTGGCGTTGGGAATCAGGTGGCGTGTCATTTCTTTTACCGCTTTTTTAAACAGCGTTTTGCGCGTGCGGACGTGCATTTTTTTGTCCGTTGCGCGTCGGCGGTATTGGGGTTGGGCGGCGCTTTGGGCTCCGTCGAGGGCTTTGCCGCTGTCCCATGAAATTCGTTGGCTGGGGTAGACGCTCTGTTCCCCGGTTACCAAAAAACTGATGACGCAGGCCACTGTGGCGTACGGAGCGATAGCGGGGCCGAACAATTCTATTGCCATAATACTGGCGGCCAGCGGCGTATTGGCCGCGCCGGCCAGTACGGCTACCAGGCCCAGGGCCGCCAGGGTGGCGGAGTCCACGTTTAAGAAATCGGCAAGCATGGCCCCGGCCTGCGCTCCTACAAAGAAAATGGGCGTTACAATCCCGCCAATCCCGCCCGCGGCGAACGTAACCGAAGTGGAAATCATCTTATATAAAAAACCAAATGCCGATACCGGTTGGCCGTTTAACGGGCCATCTATCCCGGCCATGCCCAAGCCCAAATACAGGGGGGATATAAAATGCCCAATGGCCAAAAGCACCACGCCCCCGATAAAACACGCCCAAAACGGCCGCGTGCGCAGGGCGATGTAGCGAAAAACGACGCGCATAAATTTTAATATCTCAACAAATAACAGCGCAATCAAGCCGAAGAACATCCCGGCGATGATCATTTTCAAGAAAAACTGTTCCGAAAATACCGGCACAAAATGCAACGGGTGGTAAATATAATTGACGCCCAGGTAAGAAGTTACTTGGAATGCCGTAATCCCGGCCACGAGAGCGGGGAACATCACTTCGTAAAAAATATGTCCTACCCATAACACTTCCAACCCAAACAGCGCGCCCGATATCGGTACGCCGAACACGCCCGCAAAACCTGCGCTTACGCCGCAAATCATCATTTTGCGCCGTTCGGCCGGCCCCATGCGCAGCATTTGGGCCAGCAGGGCCGAAACCCCCGCGCCCGTATCGGCGCAAGGAGCTTCTTTCCCGGCGGAACCGCCGGTAGCCATGGTTACGATAGAAAGGAAAAAGCCTTTTAATACGGAAAATATCGAAATCGTTTCATATGCGTTAATCTGGTGGAGTACGGCGTCGGTAGAAAAATCTTTGTCTTTTTTAGCCACTTTGCGCGACAGCACGAATACCAGGTACAGTGCAAACGGAAGCCCGAGGTAAAAAAGAGGGATTTTGTTGCGAAACGCGATGGACGCGTCCAACGCTTTTAAGAAGGCGGCGTCCAATACGCCGATGACGCACCCGATGCCGGTGGCCAGGAAGAACCATTTAATGATGTTTAACACATTGTTTTTGTTTTCATCTAACATAATTAATATCTTATCAAAATTGGATTTATCGCGCGCGGTTCGGCGGCCCCGAAAGGCGGTTGTCCGGGCGGCCAACCGGCGGCGATATTTTTGCTATACTATATATAATATAGAGATTTTTATTTTATGATTGTTTTAGGGGCGCGTTTGCGCCCGGAAAGGAGTTTTAGGGTATGGATTCGTTTATTTCGTCCGTTATTACGTTGGCGCTTGTGATGGACGGCTTTGGCAACATTCCGCTGTTTATCGCCGCGCTTAAAAAGGTGGCGCCCGAACGCCGCAAAGCTGTGCTTGTGCGCGAGTTGGGTATTGCGCTTTTAATTATGGTGGCGTTTTTGTTCCTGGGTAAATGGTTCTTAAAAGCGTTTGGCATTCAGGAGTACTCGCTGAGTATTGCGGGCGGTATTATTTTGTTTATTATTTCCGTTAAACTCGTTTTCGGCGGAGAAGAAGAAACCAAAAGCGACCCGAAAGAAGACGAGCCTTTTGTCGTGCCGCTGGCCATTCCGCTAGTGGCTGGGCCTGCCGCGCTTTCGATGGTGATGATTACGGCGGCGCAGCAGTCCAATAAATTCATTACGTTGGGCGCGGTGATAGTGGCTTCGCTTATCAACTCGGTGATTTTGATGGCCTCGTTCCCCATCAGTAATTTGCTGGGCAAACGCGGGCTGACCGCCATTGAACGGTTGACGGGTATGATTCTTATTTTAATGTCCGTGGACATGATTATGGGCGGCATTTCTAAATTTATGAAGTTATAGGATTGGTAAGAATGAAAAAGTGGCTTGCTTCTTTTGTGTTGTGTTTGTGCGCCGCCGGTTTTGCCCAAGGGGCGCAGAAAGTGGAATTTGCGCTGTTTGTCAGCCCCACATGCGTACATTGTAATAATTTAAAACGCGAATATTGGCCGCAGTTGAAAGAGAAATACAAAGACATCGTCCATTTTACGGAATATGATTTGTCCGTGGACGGCAACCACCTAGTTTTTATGGAAACCGCCAAAGCCTACGGACAGACGGAAGGGTTGGGTTATCCCGCCGCCGCGGTGGGGAAAACGTTTTTAATGGGCTATCCTAACCAAATTGGCACGTACGCCGAAGCCGCTATCGATCGCGCGCTGCTGCTTGGCGAACAGACCGATGTCCGCACCGCCGCCTCCGCCAATGGCGAGGCCGAAAAAGCGTTCAAAAAAATTACGTTTTGGGCGATTGTCGGCGCAGGACTGATTGACGGTATTAACCCGTGCGCGTTTGCGGTCATCGTGTTTTTTATCTCGTTCTTAACGGTGTATAAGTACAGCCGCCGGGAGATTATCCTGGTGGGTACGGCGTATTGTTTTGCCGTGTTCTGCGCTTATTTGTTGTTGGGGTTGGGCGTATTTAAATTTTTATATGCTTTGCGCGGGTTTTCGTACGTTATCAAAGGTTTCTATATTGTAACGGCGGGCCTGTGCCTGTTGTTTTTTGCGTGCGCCCTGTATGACTTTTGGGTTTATTTAAAAACCAAAAAAGCCGACGGCATGCTTTTGCAGCTGCCGCTGAGTTTAAAAACGCGCATCCATAAAATTATGGGTTTTTTTCTGCGCGATAAAAATAAAAGTGCCCTTCGCCTGACGCTTGCCGCGCTGGCGGTGGGGTTTGGCGTGTCGCTGGTGGAGGCGGTGTGCACCGGCCAGGTGTACGTGCCCACCTGCGTGCTGATTATGCAGGACCCGGCTTTCCGCGCCCGCGCCGTGTTTTATTTGGTGCTCTATAATTTGATGTTTATCGTGCCGCTGATAGTGGTGTTTATACTGGCTCTTTTAGGGTATGAATCAAAGGGTTTTAATGACTTTTTAAAGAAACATTTAGGTCTGGCAAAGCTGTTATTGTGCATCGTATTTTTAGGCTTATTTGTATTACTTGCCGGAAATATTTAACGCGCGAGGTTGTTATGGTAGATTGTTCATTCCGCCGCGGCGGTTTTACGTTGATAGAATTGCTTGTAATGGTTATTATTATTGCCATTTTAGCTTCTTTTGCCTGGCCGGCTTACCAACGGTTCGTCGAACGCATGCGTATGGCGGATGCTATTACGCTTATCGGTACCGAACGCGCGTCGCAGGAACGCTATATTCTTACCAAACATCACTATACCCGCAAGTGGGCGCTGCTGGATGCCGCCCCGGTGGAAGTGCATTCTCCCATTAATACAGACGGTTCCGGCAAAGGCTACCTCAGTTCCGACGGCACTGTTTTCTACACCCGCGGCGGTGCCAGCCTGCCCGACAGCCAACGCAAACCCGGCTTTGCGGTTCAATTTCAGGAGTTTGACGGAAACCGCTGGTATATTGTGGCCGAACGCGTGGGAGCCTCCTGGGGCGGGTATAAGTATACGCTTGTGCGCCCGTTCGACACGACTCAAACTTTCTGTCTGCCGGATTTTGAACATCCCGACAGCGTGCTGATGTGCACGGACTTTACGGGAGTGGATTCGGCGAATAAACTGCCGTCCGACCCGCGCCCTTTGTTATATACGTCTTCCCTGTAACGTCCTTTCGCAGCAAGAGATTAGAAATAACTTGATTTTTTGTTTTTTTATTAATACACTTTAAAGGTAGTCCTTGGGACTATAAACCTAAGCTTATATATAAAACTGTAGGAGGTTTTATGAATAATAAAGGGTTCACCCTTATCGAATTGCTGGTGGTGGTACTCATCATCGGTATCTTGGCCGCCATGGCTATGCCGCAGTACTTCAAAGCGGTGGAACGCTCCCGCATGAGCGAAGCTGTAACCTTGATGGGCAATATCGCGCAGGCTCAACAGCGCAAATATCTGCAAATCAATAAATATACGGAAAACTATTCCGGCTTGGACGTAGCCCCCAAAGGCGCGCAGAAAGACGGTTTCTGCACTAAAGGCACTACTCCGGAAGCCGCCGGTGCCGCCGCTGTGAACAAATGCGGTGCCAATGGTAACGGTTTCTATATCCAGATTTCCGGCACCAACTATGAAGCCGGCAAATCTTTGTCCACCCGCGTGTCCCCCAACAGCTTGCAGTATAACTACACGCTGGAACGCTACTACGCCAACAGCGCCACCACCTGCACGGGTACGGACGCCAACGGTGCGGCTTTGTGCGCGGACTTCTGCGGTATTGACACCTTGGCCGCCGGCGCTTCTTGCTGCAGCTCCGGTTCCACCGGCGCGTGCCCCGCTCCGACCGCTGACGGTTTCCGCGGTTAAGTCGTTTTTTCCTACAAGAAAAACCCCGCTCTTTTGGAGCGGGGTTTTTTTATGGTTATTTGGCTAAACGTCCCAGAGGTCGGGGCGTTTTTTTGTTTTTAATATTATTTGATTGAAGCAAAAAGTCTGGCGGGTTTTGTCGTTGCGATTGTACTTGTTTAATGCGGATGGCAGGTGTTACGATCCGTGGGTTGGGACGGCGTTTTTTGCATGGGTGTCTTGTAACGTATTAGCTGTATGTTGGTAGGGAAATAGCTATAAAAGGGCGGAATTGCCGGGGCCGGGTAAACTGGCCGCCGCTTCTGAAACGGCTTCTTGAGCAGACCTGGCGGGCAGGGAGGGCGTTTGGTCGTTCGGATTCGCTGGCGAGGATTCTTTGGTTGTGTCCGTTCCATCGGCGGGAAGCGGTTGCTCCGAAGGAATTTTCGTTTGCGTGTTGGGCAAAGATTCCCTTTGTATCTGAGGTTGGCCGATTTCCTGTTCAGCGGTTTGAGGCGGAACGGTTGGTATGGATTTGCTCTGCACGTCTTTGGTGTCGCCGTTGTCTGCCGGTTTTTCTGGCTGCGCTGGCTGTGTTTTTGCTTTTTTTACGGTGGGTTGAGGTTTAGGATCGGGCGGCAGGATGAAAGCGGGTTCTTCGTCATCGTAAACGATGGCTTTCTCCTCGGTTTTTTGCGCGTCTTGTTGTGGCTGGGACAGAAAGGGGAAAAATTCCAACGTTTTGCGTTGCGGGGCCGGATAGCGTTCCTCGATTTCCTGCGGTTGTTCGTTAAAAAACAAGCGGCCCGCTTTCCAGGATTCATATAATTGTTTGTAAGGCGGTTCTGGACGGAAAAAATCCAGGTTTCGGTCCCGGTCTGCCACTGCAAACGCAATTAAATGCAGTACGGCGATAGGTTTGCCGGTTAAATTTTTACGCGTTTCAAAATTGGCGGCGCGCGCCAATACTTTTACATTGCTTCCCTTTTGGATTCCCGTCATCTGCGGCATGCCTTTTTTGTCAAACGAAATGAGCAAAAGCTCGTAGGAAAGCGGATCCTTTCCCGTGGCGTAATAATAGAAAGGTACGTCTATTTTAATAATCAGGCGCATGCGGCGTGCGTCTTCGGTTATACCTTTTACTTTTCCGCCGAACGATACCACCTTGCCGCGGTAGGCGGTCGGATCTTGTTCGATGCCGTGCAGATAGTCCAAATTTTGGTTTTTATAAGGAATCATAGAACTGCACGCACACAGAAAAACGGCTAAAAATAAAAGGGAAAGTTTCTTCATAGCTTCTATATTATAACTTTTCGGCGCACTTTTTTCTAACCTCTTTTTAGGGTTGCCCTTCGCCGGGAAAAACCTTAAATTTAAATTATGGAGGTGTGTATGAAACCACTGAATGAAGAAGAAGCCCGCGTAATTTTGCACAAGGGGACAGAACCCCCTTTCAGCGGTAAGTATTATCAGCATCATGCGGAAGGGGTATATGTGTGCCGCCAATGCGGTGCGCCGCTTTTTAAAAGCGAAGATAAATTTGATTCCGCCTGCGGCTGGCCCAGTTTTGACGACCAACTTCCCGGCGCCGTGCGCCGCATGCCGGACGCCGACGGAGAACGGACGGAAATCGTTTGCTCCAAATGTGGGGGCCACTTGGGGCACGTATTTGAGGGGGAAGGCTTGACGGCCAAAAATACGCGCCATTGTGTCAATTCCGTTTCATTGGAATTTGAACCGAAACAAACTGCGCCCGTCCGTAAAGAAACCGCCGTTTTTGCGGGAGGATGTTTTTGGGGCGTGGAACATTTGATGAAAGATTTTCCGGGCGTGATTAGTGTGGAGCCCGGTTATACGGGCGGCACGGTGGAACAGCCGACGTACGAAGAAGTATGCACCGGTAAAACCGGGCATGCCGAAGCGGTGCGCATCGTGTTCGATCCAGACCAAATATCTTTCCAAGCTTTGGCGAAAGGTTTTTTTGAAATTCATGACCCTACCCAGGCTGAGGGCCAGGGGCCGGATATCGGGCCGCAATATCGGTCGGAGATTTTTTACACGACGCCCGACCAAAAACAAATTGCCGAACATTTGGTGGCACTGCTGCGCCAAAAAGGCTGCCCCGTTGTTACGCGCGTTACGCGGGCCGGCGTATTTTGGCCGGCGGAAGATTATCACCGCCGTTATTACGAGCGCAAAGGCTCCCAACCCTATTGTCACCGTCGGGTAAAACGCTTTTAAGGGGCGTTTCTTTCGCTTTTGTTGTGCTCGTTTGATTCATAGAGCGGCACTGCTTTTGCAGTGCCGCTCTATATTGTATAAGAGATTTATAACACGGTAATAGGCCCGGGGTTTCGGAGAAATAAAAAAGGAAGAGGGATCTCTTCCTCTTCCTTAGTAAAATGCCTGCAACTACAAATAAAAAACGCCCTCTGGGAGAATCGAACTCCCCTTTTCGGATTGAAAATCCGACGTCCTAACCGATAGACGAAGAGGGCATCAAAGTGCGCCCGGTGAGACTTGAACTCACGGCCCCCCGCTTAAAAGGCGGATGCTCTACCACTGAGCTACGAGCGCTAAAAATTTGTTCAAATATCCTGGGCCTAAACTTGCTAATCTAAACCCGACTTAATTATTATATCAAAAATTTTGTTTTGTGTGCAACTTTTTTATTTTGTTTTTACACAATCAATTTTCTTGATAATTTATTATAACACTTTTTTGAAAAGATAGTCAAAAAAATATTTTTCCTCTCGTGCAAAAGCGTTTGACATCCCGCTCGCGCCCTTGCTACCATATAAAAAACGGGCCAGCGCCCGAATTTATTTTGCGAGGTTTTATTATATGAAAAAAATCATTAACTGCGCCAGCGCCCCCAAAGCCATTGGGCCCTATTCCCAGGCGGTGGAATCCGGCGGGTTTGTGTTTACGTCTGGTATCTTGCCTATCGACCCCGTCACCGGCGAAATTTACAACGGCGACGTGCGTGTACAAACCGAACTTATCTTAAAAAATTTGGAAACTATTTTAAAAGAAGCCGGCTGCAACCTGAAACACGTTATCAAAACCACCGTTTACATGACCGACCTCACACAATTTGCCGAAATGAACGATGTTTACGGCTCTTTCTTTAAAGAAAATCCGCCCGCCCGCGTTACCTTGCAAGTGGTGGGTTTGCCTAAAGGCAGCGTAATCTTGCTCGAAGCCACCGCCAAAAAATAGCATGACGATACAAGACCAAGTGCTCGCCGGCCGTGTAAACGGCGTTTTGCTGCCCCTTTCCGCCATGAAGACGGAAAAAGACTGGGGTATGGGGGATTTTGCCTCGTTAATGGAATGGACGGAATTTTTAGCCGCCCAAGGCACCAAAATTTTGCAAATCCTGCCGCTGCAGGAAACGGCGCCGGAGGAAACGTGTCCGTATTCTGCGCTTAGCGCGTTCGCCACGGACCCTGTGTACGCTGATATTTCCGCCGTGGAAGATATTCAAGCCAGTGGGGACGGGCGCGCGTATGTTGCGTCGCTCGAGCCGAAAATCGCCGCTTGGCGTCAATCGCAAAAAGCGCCTTTTGCCTCCGTAAAACAGGCCAAATTAAAAGCGTTGTGGTATGGTTACCAACGTTTTCTGGCCGATGAGCAAACCGCCCGTTCCGCCCGCTACAAAGCCTTTTTGGCTTATTGTGCGGCGCAGGCGGGATGGTTGCGCAATTATTCTTTGTTCCGCGCGCTGAAAGAATTTTATAAATGGCAAACCTGGACCAAATGGCCCGAAGAATTGCGTAATTTTAAACAGGAAGCCGTAGACTCTTTTGAAGCCCAGTACGGCGAGTATGTGCGCTTTTTCTCATACGTACAGTGGATTTTAGACCAGCAGCTTCGCAAAGCCAAACTTTTCGCGCGCGAAAAAGGGGTGTTGATTTTTGGAGATATTCCTTTTGGTACGAATTTGGACAGCGCGGAAGTGTGGTCCGAACGCGAAAATTACCTGTTGGGTTGGGAAACGGGCGCGCCCGCGGACCAATTTTCCGAAGGCGGCCAACGGTGGGGTTTGCCCGCCTATAACTGGCCTTACCAACATGAACACAATTTGGATTTGTGGCGGCGTAAAATCCGCCGCGTGACGGAACTGTACGATATTTTCCGCTTAGACCATTTGGTGGGTTTTTTCCGTACGTATATTTTTGCGCCGGGAGATGAAAAAGGCGCATTTGATTTAGAAGGCGAACAGAACCAGATTGACCGCGGATATAACTTTCTGCGCATGGTGCTTGACGAAGCGGACGGCAAGTTGCCTGTCGGTGAAGACTTGGGCGTCATTCCTAACTATGTACGCCGCATGTTAGTGGATTTGCGCATCCCCGGTTACAAAGTGTTACGGTGGGAACGCGAAGACAACGGCTACTACCGCGAGCCGCGCCACTATCCGGCTGTTTCGCTGGCCACTACGTCTACGCATGATACCGAATCCGTGCGCGGCTGGTGGGAAACCATGCCCCAGTACGAACGCGCCAATATCTGGGAAATGATTTCCACCCAAAAAACGGACGGAAATGTTCCGTTTACGTTGGATACCCAACGCGCCATTTTGCGCCGGGTGCTGGACTCGAACGCGGCCATTACGCTGTTTTCTTGGCAGGACGTGATCGGCACCTTGGACCGCGTGAATACTCCGGGTACGGTGAATGATTCGAACTGGACGTACCGCAGCGCCTATACGCCTGCCCAGGCGGCCGAAGCGTATGCGCCGCAGCTGGCCATGTATCGCGAATTGTTAAAAGAAACGGGGCGCGCTTAAGCGCAACCCGTCAACAGGGCGCAAAAAAACCGCAGTCTGTGCGGTTTTAAGGATGTACACTGAAAAATTATTTATTGGAAGCCTCCGCTTTTGCAGCGGGGGCTTTTTTGTCACCCTCGGGTTCGGCCGAGGCGGCGGGTATGGGGAAAAGTTCGTCGGCCAATTTTTCGGCGTATAAACGCGCCTGGTTATATTCCGCCGCGGCTTGCGTGAGGGCGGAGGCGGGACGGTTGGCTTCTTTATTCTTGGCGATTTCCAATTCCAACCGGGTTTTTTTAAGTTCAAAATCTTCCAAAGCCAAACGCAGGCGGATTTGGTTAATCAGGCGGTCTTTTTCTTCGGTTACCACTACGGGGCAGGAGGAAAGTGCACTGCCCAATGCGCTTAAATTGCGTTGTACGCGCTCGCGCGAGGCGGCGTCCACCGCCGGATTAGCGGTGCTTAGTTTGGGGGCGGATACCGCGGCAGAAACCGACGCGGCGCGCTCGGGCAGATACATGTTTCCCACCATCATTCCGCCTACAAATAAAAGTCCCATAGTAAATAAATACAAAATGTAGCGCATTTTATAAAAATCCTCTTGTTATATTTTATCAAAAAGAATTGGAAATATTACTATAATAAAAAATGAAACGGCTTTTGCCTTTTATCTTGTTTGTTTTGATACCGTTATTCTGCCAGCAGAAATCAAACGGTTTTAGGCTGTTGTCTGCGTCAATCCGGACGCTTTACTATACTTGACGAAAACTATTGCCTTTTAGGCAACCGGGGCAAAGCGCTCGTCGAGATCGGTTACAACAACATATTTCATCCAATCCGCAGGACAACACGGAAGAAACGGTTGGTAAAACTGCGCTTATTTTATTAATTTAAGGAGTTTTTATATGGCAAAAATTAAATTTGGCAAACAAGGACATTTGGAATTGGAAATTTCCCCGCTTACCATTTGGTCCAACCCCGGCAGCGAAGGGGAATTTATGGAGTACCAAATTGCGCTGTATTGTGAAGGGAAAGCGGTTTTTAACCCTGCATTGGCGGACTTGTTGGTGGCCGTGAAAGACGAAGAAAGTGTCTATCTGTCCGACTTTATCGCCGAAACTTTGGCCTCGCACAGAGAAAACAACTGGATCCCGCTGGAGCCCAAAGCCGCTTTGTACATGCATCCCTTGGAAGCGGCTGGATGTTGTTCCTCTTACAACCGGCCGGACGATTTTATGTTGCAGATTACGTTGGAACAAAATATCCTGGCTGGGGAAGATAACGTTTTCGGCCCGTATTCCAATACGGGGCTGAGCATCAATTTTGAAGCGTCCGCCAAAGCTTGGGCCCAATTTGCGGCCGACATCCGCGCCGAAGAAGAGGATTTTGACGAAGAAGACGCAGACGGAGAGGACGCCGCATAACGCCGGTTTTTCCAAAAACGCGTTGCGCTTTTTGCGGGGTGTTTTTGTTGTTTTGCACCGTCTAAAAAGCTACAATACCAAAGACGGTTTGGCCGTTTTGCGCCGTTAAACGCCTATGCAATTAAATACCAAAAATAAAATTTATCATTGGGTGGTTACGGGGGGAGCCGGATTTATCGGCTCGCACCTGGTGCGGGAGCTTGTGCGCCAAAACCAACGGGT
>CAYUAA010000028.1:0-11404 GCA_964442585.1 uncultured Elusimicrobium sp.
GTCAGCCCACTCCTCTTATCCAAGGTATCAAAAAAAAAAAACGAGTCAAGCCCAGAGGCTGGGCTCCCAATCTATCCACGCTCTTCCGATTGGTTGAGCCACATTGTTTCGGACATGTTGCTAACCACTGGACACCCCAAAAAAGGAGTTTCCTTATTTACATGCCGCCCTTTGCTCCGTCTATAAAAAGCATTTGTCCTTTATCCCCGGCCTTGACCCGTCTATAAAATCCGTTTCGGACGGAAAACGCATTTTATTTGTCCGAGCAGAGCGAGTTGTAAAATGCGCCGAACGAAACTGGATTTTATGGGTACGGCCGGGCAATATTATCGTTTTTTATCTGCGACCAGCTAAAGAATATAAACATAAAAAATCCGCCCCGGCAAACGGCACAGGGCGGAAAGAATGCAAACAAACTATATTAGTAAATGGCGTTCCAGGAGCGCGTAGTAAACGTAAACTCCACGCGGCGGTTGGTGCGGCGGCCCTCGTTGGAATTATCCAGCGTAAGCGGGCGGTCTTTCCCGTGGGAGTGGATACGGATGCGCTCGGCATTTACGCCGCGGCTAACCAAATAGGCTTTCATCGCGGCCGCGCGGGAAGAACCCAGCCAGTAGTTATATTCTTTTGAACCGAAAATATCGGTATGACCTTCCACAATCAAATGATAGGAAGGGTGACTTTTCATGATATTGGCCACTTTATCTAAGAAAGGATAGGCGTATTCGGGCGGACGGATAGAATCAAATTCGTACGTAATGGCCGGAAGCTGAAGCGTTTTGGCCATGCGGGCTTCGCTTTGATTATACAGTTTTTCATTAAGGCGGGCCTGCTCTTCAATTACCGGGTCTTTCTTGGAGGCCGGCGGAATGTCTTCATCTTTTTTTTGGGAAGAAGCGCACGCAAACAGCGCGGCGGATAAAATAAAAAGCAAAACGGTTTTAAGTTTCATAACAAAAATCCTCCTGTCAAAATTATAGCAAAAGCGCGTAAAAAACAGTATAAAAATCCGCTTTTTATTTTTTATCCACACACTGTGGATAACCTGTGGATAACTCGCCCTCCACTCTACACTTGTCCACAAAAAAAGCGTTTTTTAGGGGACATGTAACCGCCGCCGCACCCCAACCTGTGGACAAACCGCCCAAACTGTGGATAACTTTCCTCCGCGTATAGGAAAAAAACCGTTTTTCGTCCGTTTTCCCGACGGAGAATTCTTTCCGGCCGGAAACCATGTGCGGCGGCGTTTTTTTTAAAATAACTGTTGACAAGTCCTATTTTTTTTGCATAAAAACGCGTTTGGGAAGTATTTTTATTATTTTTTCAGCTTAATTTTAACGGAAAAAGAAGGTTTATCCACAACCGGGCGTATTTTCACCGTCCCCGCATACGCTCCCGCCAAGGCTCGCAGAGTGCCCTGCGCGGGGTTCCATTTTAAAAACATCGGGCTGATGCGCAGGGAGGGCGGAACGTAATCCGCCGTCAAGCCGTTCTTCAAATGCGCCAAAATACGCAGGGAAACCGTTTCGGCCGACTCTAACGTCAGCTCCTTACCGCTTGCGTCCGCGCCCAAACGCACCAAGGTTAAATCCGCCTCCGGCGCAAACAAATAATCCGTACGCAACGCACCAAACAACGGAAGTTCGGCGGAAGTATATTCCATCGCAAAGCCAGGACCATAACCAAGGCCCGCCTTTTCCAGCGTCCGCTGGGCAAGAGCCAATTCCCACTGCGCACCCGTTACAAACGCGCGGAACGGTTTGGCGGGCAGAGAGACTTTTTCCCACGCATCCCCCGGCGAAGCCAACGCAGCGCCTTTAAACAAACCGGGCCGGCCCAGCAAAATAAGCGCGGTCTGCGCCCCTTGCGCGCCGCGCGCGGCGATGACGCGGTTTTCCGCACCGGGCAAAACGGGATAATTGGTTTCTAAATACGGCAGCAGCTCGCGCGAAACAAAACGGATGATTTGTTCCCGCGCGGAATAATCTTCTTCTTCTAAATTGACGGCGGCCACCACCGCTTTGTTGCGCTCCATATATAAGGCGGCTTCCTGCGCTTGTTTGGGGCCCGCGCCTAACAATACGATTAGCGGATAACGGCCCTTGAGCGGCACAAACGCTTCCGGCAAAAATACGGTCAGCGTGTATTTGTTACCCAATTCGGCGGACGGAAAATGTACAAACGTTTCCCGGCCGGGTTTAATAATCATCAGTTCTTCCGGCTGCGCAAACGCGCACACGGCGGCCGAAAAGGCCAATAAAACGGCAAAAAAATGTTTTTTCATATATTGAATTTTACCATATCGCCCCCGGGCCCAACCAGGGGACCCACTCAAAAGTGGGACCAATGGCCCTTGTTTTTACTCATTTAAACCGCTACAGTATATATGAACAAGATTATACGGGAGCGGTTTATGAATAAAAAAACTTCACTGCGCTTTTTACTTGCGCTGGGCAACACCAAAGTGGTGGTGCTTAATGACCCCGCCGGCCTGCAAGTATACGCGGACCAGGCTAAGCGCAGCAAAAATGCGGTCGCCGCCGAACGCATTTCAGAGGCGTTGGCTATCCAATAACAGCCGTTTTGTTTCCTTTTACTCCGTTGCGTTTTTCATAAACGCGACGGAGTTTTTTGTTTGGCGGAGCTGACGGGGAATAATGTTATAATCTAAATAAGAGGATTTTATATGATAACCAAACACCCCTACATCTGGCTGTCAGCCGCCTTACTGGCCTTTACCGCGCAGCCGCTTACCGCGGCCTCCGCACTGGAAAAAAACCTGCCGCTTTTGCAAAAGACCCACCGCACCGCGGCCGAAAACCAACAGGTATTAACCGTCTTGCGTACGGCAAAAGATCCGGACACCGTCTTTGCCGCCGGCGCAAGCTTGGTCAAAACGCCGCCCGCCAAAGCACAGGAGCCGGCTCTGTTCAATCTGGTGCTGCGCTCGGACGATCCGTTAAAACAAACCTTCGCCGCCGTAATTATTACCTCCATGGGGGGCACGTACGAAGAGCTTTTCCCCATTTTAGAACAAGCCCTTACCGGCAAAGACCCGGCCCTGCGCGCTTACGCCGCGGGAGCCTGTGCGTTTATCCGGCCACAAGACGACGCAAACGCCTCCGAAGTAGTGCGCCTGTATATTTTCGACCCGGCCTTCGCTCGGCGCGCCATGAACCAAATCGCCGCGGACTCCGCCCAACAAACTAAATTTCTAAAAACAGCCGCTTCTTCCGCAGACGCGCAACAACGCGCCGCCGCGGCCGCCTGGCTGGGCACGCTGCACACGCCGCAGGCCGTCAAACAACTTTTAAAAATGGCTAAGACGGAAAAAGACGCCCAGGCGTCGGCGCAAATCGCCACCGCCCTGGCAAAAAACCGTGAAGCCACGCTGGACTCCGCCGCAAAAGAACTCCGCCGAGACTACAACACCCCGCAGGCTGCCACCTTTGCGCTGGCGTTGGGTTTTATGACGGGCAACGCCGCAGACGCTTTGCGCCGGGGCCTGGCGGACAAAAACGAAAACGTCCGCATCAATTCCGCCCGCGCGGCGGCATATATGGCGGGCGTTCTCTCCAACCCGGACGCGTTTGCCTACTCGTCGGACCGCGCCTTTGACGTCGGCCTTTTAAAAAGCCTTATTCCCGCGCTTACCCTGCGCGCAAAAACCGGTTCCGACGCGGAAAAAATCCACGCCGAAAACGCATTAAGACAAATTGAAAAATTAATGGAGTAACCTATGCAACAACCCATTTTAAAAGTAAAAAAATTAGATCCCCACGCCAAACTTCCCCACCGCGCGCACCCCACCGACTCGGGCGCGGACCTGTTCGCGTTGGAAAAAACCGTCCTCGCGCCGCGCGCCGTTACGCACGTGCATACGGGCGTGTGCGTGGAACTGCCGGAAAATACGTCGGGCGTTATCTGGGGCAAAAGCTCTGTGGAAAGTAAGGGAATCAAAGCCATGGCGGGCCTGGTGGACGCGCCCTACCGCGGCGAATTGATTGTATGCATGTACAATTTAAACGATACGGAATTTGTATTTGAAGAAGGCCAAAAAGTGGCCCAATTAGTGGTGCTGCCTACGCTCTATCCGGCGTTTGAAGAAGCCGCCGCGCTGAGCCGGACCGCCCGCGCCGACGGCGGATTTGGCAGTACCGGCGACAAATAAAACTTTTATCCAACAAAAAAACGGGCCTGCTTCGGCAAGCCCGTTTTTTACGCGCAAAAAAAACTAATTCGCCACCGTAAATCCGGCGGAAACATACGTTTGGCACAGTTCCGCCCCTTCCGTTCCCATCGAGGTGCAGGTGCGCCGCCCGTCCAAATTGCTTGAGCTGTTATAAAACATCAGGGTATAGCCGTCGCCGTCCAAATCGCGCGTAACTTGAATGCCCGCGGGCAGCAGCGTATACGTAAAATCTTCCGTTTTATAAACGCCGCTTCCGGTCCATGTGCCGCCGGAAATTTTAACGTCCAGCGAGGCTTGGGTAACGGGGGCTTCGGAGGGGCGCTCGGAAAGGGCGCGGTTGGTGGAATCCAGCAGGACGCGGCCATTGGTAAGAGCCTCGGCGGAGCGGGAGCGTTCCACCGCTTTGCTGTACTGCGGAACCGCAATGGCGGACAGCACGCCGACAATCAATACGACGACCAACAATTCGATAAGCGTAAAACCTTGTTTCATGTTTCCTCCTAAAAGTTGCATCTTTTACAGTATAAAACACCCGGAGCGAAAATACAAGTTTTTTTCGCGCATTTTTACTATAGAAATACGCAGAAAATTTGCTATCATTAAGTATATGCAGAAAATTATCAAAATTAACAATTTAAAAATTTCCAACAACCTGCCTCTGGCCTTTATGGCGGGAACGTGCGTAATCGAAAGCGAACAACATTATTTGGATTTCGCCAAAAAGCTTAAAACGCTTATCGCCAAAACCAAACACCCTTTTATTTTAAAAGCTTCTTTCGACAAAGCTAACCGCACCTCGGTGGATGCATACCGCGGCCCGGGCTTAGCCAAAGGGCTTGAAATTTTGGCCAAAGCAAAAAAAATGACCGGACTGCCCGTACTGGTGGATGTACACGAACCCTGGCAGGCGGAAGAAGCCGCCCAAGTGGCCGACGTGCTCCAAATCCCGGCGTTTCTGTGCCGCCAAACGGACCTCGTCCTGGCCTGCGCGGACACGGGCAAAGCCGTCAACGTTAAAAAAGGCCAGTTTTTGGCTCCCGGCGCGATGGAACAAATCATCAAAAAAATCGAATCGCGCGGCAATAAGAATATTTTACTTACCGAACGCGGCGCAAGCTTCGGCTACGGCGATTTGGTGGTAGATATGCGCTCGCTTGAAATTATGAAAGGATTTGGCTACCCCGTTATTTTCGATGCTACGCACTCCGTACAAAAACCCGGTGCGTTGGGCTCCTGCACGGGCGGAAACCGCCAAATGGCCCCCGTGCTTGCCAAAGCGGCCGTGGCGCTTGGTATCGCGGGCGTATTTTTTGAAGCGCACCCGGACCCGGACCACGCTCTTTCCGACGGCCCCAACTCACTTGATTTGGCTCTGGCCGGAAAAATGACGCGCCAGTTGTGCGCCATCGATCAGGTAGTGAAAAAATTTAAATAACATGAACGATTTCGCCGCATGGAAACCCACGCTTTTATGGCACGCCAAAGTTTTTGGCGTCATACTGGCGTGCTGTACAGCGGCGTATTTCGCGCTTGCGTACGCAACGGCAAAACTGCCCGCCCCGTACCAACCACACAAGCCCGCGCCGCAAACAACGCCGTGGCTGAACAGGTAACCGTATGATTTCAAAATACTCCCCCTCCGCAGTTAAAAAATTAGCTTTAGACGTGCTGGCCGTAGAACATAAGGCTTTGGAACTAAGCCGCAAAAGCATCGGCGCGGAATTTTTGCAAGCGGTGGAGGTTATCGCCAAAAGCAAAGGCCGCGTCGTGGTGCTGGGCATCGGCAAAAGCGGGCTGATCGGGCGCAAAATCGCCGCGACGCTCGCTTCCACAGGCACGCCCGCGTTCTTTGTGCACCCGGTGGAAGCCTTGCACGGCGATTTGGGGATGATTACCCCCGGGGACGTAATTTTGGCGCTCTCTTTTTCGGGCCAGACCGAAGAAATCAACCGCATTTTGCCTTCGTTGGAACGCCGCAAACTGACGATTATTTCCATGACGGGGCATAAAGCTTCTAAACTGGCGTTAATGTCGGACATTCACATCCCCGTTTACATCGAACGCGAAGCCTGTCCTTATAATCTCGCGCCGACGGCCTCCACCACCGCCACTCTGGCCGTGGGCGACGCGCTGGCGCTGTGCCTGATGAAAGTAAAAAACTTTGAAAAGCGCGACTTTGCAACCTTTCATCCCGGCGGTTCTTTGGGCAAACTGCTCACCCAGCAAGTGAAAGATTTAATGCGCAAGGGGAAAAACAACCCCGTCGTTCCGCTGACGGCCACCGTGCAGGACACGCTGTTTGTAATGACAAAAACCGACGGCGTAGGAGCCACAAGCGTAGTGGACAAAAAAGGTAAGCTGGCCGGCTATTTCACCGACGGCGATTTGCGCCGTCTTCTGCAACATGGCGAAAACGTGCTGAGCAAAAATATCACCGAAGTAATGACGAAAAACCCACACCACTTAACCGACACGCTGCCCGCCATTGAAGCCGCAAAAATGATTCACTCCACCCATGTGGACAACCTGCCCGTACTGGACAAAACGGGCAAAGTGGTAGGGATTATCGACGAAAAAGATTTGATCGAATTCTTGGCGTTATTGGATAAAAAATGAGAAAATTCCTCCCCTTGGCCGTATTTGCCTGCCTGTTGACCGCCTGCGGCGGCGCGGACTCGTTCACCCCCGGCGACAACGCCGGCATGCAGGTGGCAAACAGAGTGTCCATTTTTGAATCCCAGGACAGCCAAAAAAAATGGCTGCTGACCGCCGAATCCGTCGACTTTGCCGACCTCAAAAGCGCCACCTTAAAAAAACCCGAACTGTTGCTGAAAGAAGACGGTCAAGACAGCGCGCGCGTATCGGGCGACACGGGCAAATTCGATTACCTCCGCAAAAAAGTGACCATTGACGGCAACGCCGTGATTAAATCGCTGAAGGAGGACGTCGTCATTTCCACCGACCATATTTTTTACGACATCAATAAAAACCGCATTTGGTCCGACGATAAAACCACCGTCCTCCGCGGCTCGGCCAAAATCGTGGCGCGCGGCGGAGTGGAAACCGATTCCAAATTAACCAAAATAGAACTTAAAAAACAGTCCACCCGCCTGCCGCAGGATACGCGGGAACTGCAACGGAACAAACAATGAAACCCGGACACCTCTTTCTGGCCGCCTGCTGCGCGGCCGTGTTCTTAACCGGCTGCAAGACGGTGCGCGTACAAGGGCCCGAAGTCCCCGCCCCCGCCGTAAAACCGCACCTAAACGCAGCCAAACAAAATTTGCAGAACAAAAGTCGGCAAGCCACCGAAATCCCCCCCGTGTTGGGCGGCGTGGTGCAAAGCGACAGCTGGGTAATTTATAAAGACAAACAACAGGAAGAATTTTCCGGCAACGTCTCCTACGACAACGGAACCTACGCTTTTAAGGCCGATTACGCCCTTTCCGAACGCGCACAAAACCGCTTTTCCGCACGCGGAAACGTATGGCTGCGCCAACTGGAACGCGACGGCACGTTCTACCAGGCCTCCGCCGATGACGCGCAATTTAACTACAAAACGCAAAAAGGGCTGCTGTCCGCCCAAACCGGCAAAAGAGTAAAACTGGTGCTGACGGACGAAAAAAAACAGACCGTCACCGCCTACGCGGGCAAAGTGACGTTTGATTTAAACCAACGGATTTTTATACTGCAGGGCCGCGTGCGTGTGGAACGCCCCACCCCGCAAGGGTTGGAAGTTATCACCGCCCAAAAAGCCACATACAAACAGCTTGAAAATTATATTCTTTTGGAAGGCGGCGCAAAAGCGACCGATTCTCTGCGCACCCTGCAAGCCGACACCATTATTTACGACGGAGCCAAAAACGCTTCGTACGCTTACGGGGCACGCCCCCTGGTGCGCGGCAAAACAGAGCAGGGCACGTTCGCCGTCATCGCCGACAAAGTCTCGGCCGATAACGACGGAAACCAAATTTTCCTGAACGGTAAAGTACAGGGTTGGCTTGTTTCCCCGCAGTTAAACGAGGCGGATTTCAACTCCAAATTTTAGAGGTTTATTATGCAGCTTCGCAGCGAACAAATCGTAAAAGTATACAAAGACCGCATGGTTGTAAAAGGTGTGGACATTCACGTAAAATCCGGCGAAATTGTAGGGCTTTTGGGCCCCAATGGCGCGGGGAAAACCACCTCGTTTTACATGTTGGTAGGCTTTATCCGACCTACCCGGGGCCGCGTTTTTATCGACGGGGACGACGTCACCAGCCTGCCCATGTACGAACGCGCCCGCCACGGCCTGGGCTACCTGGCGCAGGAACCCACCATTTTTAAAGGCTTAACGGTGGAAGAAAACCTGCTGGCCGTACTGGAACGTATTTTGGACGATAAAAAAGAACAAAAACGCCGCGTGGACGAACTGCTTACCGAATTTGGCCTGACCAAACTGGCCAAACAGAAAGCCTGGACGCTTTCCGGCGGCGAAAAACGCCGTATGGAAATTGCGCGCTGCATGATCAGCAATCCTAAAATTATTCTGTTGGACGAGCCTTTCGTAGGAATCGACCCGATTACCGTGTCCGACCTGCGCCAAATGATTTTTAAACTTAAAGACAAAGGCCTCGGCGTGCTGATTACCGACCACAACGTGCGCGAAACCTTGCCGCTGACCGAACGCGCCTACCTGATTTACGACGGAAAAATTCTGGTGGAAGGCGACCAAAACACCCTGCTTAACGACGCCAACGCCCGCCGCCTGTACTTAGGCGAAGATTTTAAAATGTAACGTATGGATTTATTCGAAAAAACCGCCAAAGAACTAAAAAGCACGTTTGACAGCCGTTTCTACGACCGGGCGCAATTTATTCCCTCAGCCAAAGAAACGGTGAAAATTTTTTGCGCGCTGAAAGATTTTTTGTATCAGTATCCGTTGGTTTGCGGCCAAACGGCCTGCGCCGAACCGCTTTCAGCCCTGGCGCCGCGGCTTAGCAAACAAATCAAAAACTCGCTGTGCCTGCTTTGTAAAGAAAAAGGCGACTGCCTCGCCTGTGAACAAAACGCCCGACAAATTACGCACGATTTCTTCGCCGCGCTGCCTGCCGTGCAGCGGCTGCTCGTCAGCGACGTAAACGCCGCCTATGAAGGCGATCCCGCCGCCGTCAGCCCCGTGGAACCGCTTTTGTGCTATCCGGGCGTAACGGCCGTCACCTTTCAGCGCATGGCCCACTTTTTATACGCCCGCGGCGTACGGCTCATTCCGCGCATCGTAACCGAATACGCCCACAGCATTACCGGCATCGATATTCACCCCGGCGCGCAAATCGGCCCCGGCTTCTTTATTGACCACGGGACGGGGGTCGTCATCGGCGAAACGTGCGTCATCGGGGCCAACGTAAAACTTTACCAAGGCGTCACTTTGGGGGCGAAAAGCTTTCCGCTGGATGAAAACGGCAACCCCGTAAAAGGAATCAAACGCCACCCGAACATTGAAGACAACGTCGTTATCTATGCCGAGGCCACCGTCCTGGGCGACGTAACCATCGGCAAAAACAGCGTTATCGGCGCGAACAAATGGGTCACGCACGATGTTCCCCCCAACACAAAAATCCACTGATTTTACCGCCGTTTGCCCGCAAAAAAGGCCCTTATAAAAGGGCCTTTTTCTTTCCTGCTAAAACTTGCCAAGGCGGCCCGCAGGCAGCCCCGGTTAAAACTTACGCCGCAATCCCCAGCGATGAGAATAACACATACACCCCAAACACGCACAAAATAATGGCAATACTTACAGCCACGCGCATATTCCAGGGCGTCACGTCTACGACGTTTAAGTCTTTGCCGTCATCATACGTGTTTTTGGCGGGCCAAAACTTGCCCGCGATATACATAAACACAATCGACGCCACAAACAAAAACGCCAGCACATGCAGAAAGTGATAATCGGTTTTTACGATACCCAACTGAGTCAGCCCGTAACCAATCATAAAAAACACCAACGTCGCCTTGGCGGACCACGCGGGCGCAGTTTTATTAAGCATACCGAAGATAATCAGCGTGAAAATCGGCACGTTATAAAAACCGTTTACCATTTGCAAATAGTTAAACAGACCTGAAGGAGCCATGGCAATCAGCGGTGCAACGCACATAGAAAATACGGCCAGCAGAATCCCCACGTATTTGCCTTTGGTTACCAGCTCGTGATCGGTGGCGGCAGGGTTGATAAGCGGTTTATAAACGTTAAGCATAAACAGCGTGGAAGTGGAGTTTAACGCGGCGTTAAACGAACTTAAAATCGCCCCGAACAGCACCGCGGCAAAAAAGCCGATTAAGTAGAACGGCAGCACTTTATTTACCAACATCGGGTACGCCATATCGCCCACTTCAAGCGGCGCGTCGCGGAAGATGTGGAACGCCACAATGCCCGGGATAATTAAATAAATCGGCCCGAACAATTTAAAAACAGCCGCCAAAAGCAAACCTTTTTGGCCTTCTTTTAAATTTTTAGCCGCCAAAGCGCGTTGGATAATCGTCTGGTTACAACCCCAATAAAACAGGTTAACCAAAAACATGCCCGTAAACATGGTGGCAAAAGGAACGGGGTCCGTCGGGCCGCCAATGGCGTTGAATTTGGCCGGGTGCGTTTTTACCACTTCAATGATACCGCCCACTACGTCGCCGCCGCCCACATAAGCAAGCGCAAACAACGGCACCATTAAGCCGCCGATAATCAGCCCGATGCCGTTAAGCGTGTCGGCCACCGCCATAATGCGAAGACCGCCGAAAATGGTATACAAACAGCCCAGCACGCCAATCGCCACCACGACAACAACAATTGCCGTCATTGGGCTTAAGCCAAAAGTGCCCATAATGTCAAAAATACCGCCCATGCCGATTGCGCCCGAATACAGCACGGTGGGAAGCAAAATCAACACATAACCGGCTAAAAAGAGGAAGTTTACAAACTGTTTGGTGGCGGCGTCGTAACGTTCGCCCACAAAGTCCGGAATGGTAGCGTAGCCTTTTCTTAAATAGCGCGGCAGGAAGAAAAACGCCACGATAATCAACGCCAAAGACGCGCCCACCTCGTAGCCCATGCCGGACATATTAAACATATATCCCTGGCCGTTAAGGCCCACCATTTGCTCAGTGGACAAATTGGTCAGCAACAGCGAAGCGGCAATCACCCATCCGGTCAGTCCTCTTCCGGCCAAAAAGTAGCCTTCC
>CAYUAA010000029.1:0-11279 GCA_964442585.1 uncultured Elusimicrobium sp.
GCGCCGTTTGAAGCGTTTGACGAAAAGAAAATTTTAGATACGTTTATTGGTATCGGCAAAAAAATAGAAGTGGGCGATTTTGAGCCGAATTTGGAACATTGCGCCGTTTGTCCGTTTAATACGCGGTGCGAAAAATCGTGCGTCAAAGAGCCGCCCGCGCCGTCCGCACAGTAATATCGGATATTTGTAAAAGCCCGCCTTCGGGCGGGTTTTTTATATTTGGGGAGTTATGAAAGATCTTATCAAAAACGCAAAAAGAATCGTTATAAAATTTGGTACCAACGCTTTAAGCGCCGACGACGGGGATTTGTCTTTATCCCGTCTATACTCTTTTTTGGAAGACATTTCCGCTTTGCACCGCGCGGGCAAAGAAGTTTTAGTGGTCACCTCGGGTGCGGTAGGTGTGGGCCGGCGGATTTTGGGCCTCACGCAAAAAGACGAAGGCGTTTCTTTAAAGCAGGCTTGTGCAGCCGTGGGACAGACGAGCCTGATGAAAATTTACGAAGACGGTTTTAAACGCTTGGGTATTACGGCGGCGCAGGTGCTTTTGACGGAGGACGATTTCGCCGATCGTGCGCGCTATTTAAGCTTGCGCGACACGTTAAGCCGGCTGTTGGAACTGAAATGTATTCCCGTTATCAACCAAAACGACACGGTATCCACCAACGAATTGCGCGCTTATAAAGATAAGGGCGTAAAGGTCTGCTTTGGCGATAACGATAAACTTTCCGCCCTGGTGGCCAGCGGGCTGGACGCGGATTTGCTTTGCATCATGAGCGACGTGGAAGGCCTCTATAGCGGTGATCCGCGCAAAGATAAATCCGCCCGGTTAATTTCTCGCGTCAAAGGCGTAACGCCGGAAGTAGAGGCGCTGGGATTCTGCGCATCCTCGCGCGGGCGCGGCGGCATGAAAACCAAGCTGGAAGCCGCCAAAGTGGTTACCCGTTCCGGCGCGGCCATGGTAATCGCCTGCGGCAAACGGCATGGGGCGGTAGGTTGTGTGTTCGGGTCGGAATTTAAAGGAACCCTTTTTGAGCCCGTGGAACATTTGCCGGGCAAAAAACTGTGGCTTGCCTATGCCACCAACGTGGCGGGCGGCGTGCGCGTCAATGCGGGGGCAAAAAAGGCATTGTGCGAACTGGGATCTTCGCTTTTGCCGGCGGGAATTGTGGCGGTGGAAGGAGAGTTTGAAGCGGGGGACGCCGTTTGTATCTGCGATGAAGCCGGCCGCGAATTTGCCCGCGGGCTTGCCAATTATGCCTCGGCGGAGTGCCGCAAGATAGCGGGGCTGAAGTCGGAAGAAATCGCCAAAAAACTCGGCTTTAAAAATTACGACGAAGCCGTCCACCGCGATAACATTGTTTTACTGTGAGGATTTTGTATGAACGTAGCCGAACTTGCATCTAAAGCCAAAGCCGCTTCTTATGTGCTTGCCGCGCTGCCGGGCGACGTAAAAGACCGCGCTCTTTCGGCCATGGCGTGCGCTTTGCGAGTACATGCGGATGAAATTCTGAATGCCAACCAAACGGATTTGTCGTTGGCTGAACGCGCCGTATTGGCGGGCGAAATGAAACCCGCCTTGTACGAACGTTTGAAACTTACGCGCGAAAAGCTGGAAACCGTCATCAAAGGGGTGGAAGATTTAATCGCTCTGCCGGATCCGGTAGGCAAAATTATGGCTGCCACGGAGCTGGACGAAAATTTGACGCTGTATAAAATTTCGTGCCCGATTGGACTCATTGGCGTTATTTTTGAAGCCCGCCCCGATGTGGTGCCTCAAATTGCCGCGCTGGCCGTTAAATCCGGCAACGCCGCGGTGCTTAAAGGTGGGCGCGAGGCGTTGCACACCAACGACGCTATGGCGCGCGTATTAAAGGATGCGCTTTCTTCGGTGCCCAGCTATCCGGCCGACGCTTTGCAGTTAATTCACACGCGCGAAGAATCTGCGCAGATGCTTGCGTTGGATGGTTTGTTTGATTTAATTATTCCGCGCGGCGGCAATTCGCTTATCGCGTACGTCAAAGCCAACACAAAAATCCCGGTATTGGGGCATGCCGACGGCGTTTGTCATATTTACGTGGCGCGCTCGGCCGACGTGCATATGGCACAAAAAATTTGCGTGGATGCCAAAACGCAGTATCCGTCCGCCTGCAACGCCATGGAAACGTTGCTGATTGATGAAAATTGGCCTGTTGAAAACCAACGGAAGTTGTTGGCGTTTTTACAGGAGGCGGGTGTGGAATTATACGGCGACGAACGCGTCGCCGCGCTAGTCCCGACGGCGGGCCCTGTGACGGACTGGCACACCGAATACGGCGAAAAAAAGCTTTCCGTTAAACTGGTGCCCAACGTGTTGGCGGCCATTGAACATATCAACCGTTACGGGTCGCACCATACGGACGCCATCGTTACTTCCGAGCATGATGAAGCGCAGGTTTTTATGGATTTAACGGATTCTTCCGGTGTGTATCATAATGCTTCTACCCGCTTTGCCGACGGATACCGTTACGGGTTTGGGGCGGAAGTGGGTATCAGCACGGGCAAAACGCACGCGCGCGGTCCGGTGGGGCTGGAGGGTCTGACGATTTATAAATATAAGTTGTATGGAAACGGTCAGACGGTGAGTGAATATGTCGGACCGGCAGCGAAACCGTTTACGCATAAAAAAATAGGGGGACAAAAATGAAATTAGGTTTTATTGGCGCTGGCGAAATGGGCGGCGCAATTATTCGCGGACTGATTGCCCAGGGGTGCCCGAAAGAAGATATTTTGGCTTCCGTTCATACGCAGGAATCGGCGGATCGTATTCAGCAAGAGCTGGGAATAGAAGCGGTGACGGATAATCGCCGCGCGATTATGGAGGCGGGATGGTTGTTTATCGCCGTCAAACCCGTGCAGGTGGAAACCGTGCTGAAAGAAATCGCCGCTTGCGGCGTGCCCGCCAAGCCGCTTATCTGTATGGCGTTGGGATGGACGGTGGAAAAAATCCAGCGGATTTTGCCCTCCTGGCCCGTTATCCGCATTATGCCTAACACGCCCTTGGCGATAGGGGAAGGTGTCACGCTTTTCCATTTTGCATCTGAAACGCCTAAACGCACCCGCCGCGAAGTAATGGGTTTGTTTGACGGCATGGGTAAAACGTTCGAAATTTCGCTGTCCGTATTTGATGCGGCTACGGCGTTGTCCGGCTCCGGTCCGGCGTTTGTGTATTATTTTATTGACGCGCTGGCCTGCGCCGCCGCGGCACAAGGCATTGAGCCGTGTCAGGCGGTTCAACTGGCGGTGCAAACCGTTGTCGGCGCGGCCAAAATGGTGGAGCGCGAAAGCGTGTCTCCTGCCGAACTGGCGCAAAAAGTGGCCACTCCCGGCGGTTGTACGGCTGCGGGCATGGACGTGTTGGCCGCTTCGGATGTAAAAAAAATAATGGCGGATGTACTAGCGGCTACCACTAAAAAAGCCGAGGAATATAGCAAATAGTTGAATTCGTTTAATCAGTTTTTGGCGAATAAGATAAATTCTTATTCGCCTTTTTTGTCGAGTTAAAAGAGTTGATCAGGAAATCATCGTTTATTTTACTTCCAAAAATAAAACCCGATAATAAATAATCCCAGTAACCAGCGGTAATAAACAAATACGTCAAAACTATGCGTTTTGATGTACTTCATAAGTCCCCCGATAACCGCAAGCGCCCCTAAAAACGCGCTGACAAATCCCCACACCAAAGGTGCGGTGAAATCGGCAGCCGTCAAATGTGTTATTTCCACCAGGGCCGCGCCCGCAATAATGGGGGCGGAGAGCAAAAACGAAATCCGCGCACTTATACCGCGCGTGAGTCCCAAGAATAGGGCCGCCGTAATAGTTACGCCGCTGCGAGATACGCCGGGCATAATAGCCAACGCCTGCGCGCAGCCGATTAAAAATACGGTTTTAAACGGAACGGCAAAAATGTCAGTTTCCGTTTTTTCATCGTTTGGGCGGCGGTCAGCCCACCACAGCAGTGCGGCAAAAACCATTAAGCAAACCGCAATCATCAGAGGGTTTCTAAAGGCGTTTTCGGCCCAGTCTTTAAGTAACAGTCCGGCCACTGCTGCCGGAACGGTGGCCGCGGCCAAATACCACAGCATTTTACCTTGCGGCGCTGTAGGTTGGGTAAGGCCGTTTTTTAAAAGCGTAAACCAGTCTTTGGCAAAATATAAAAGTACGGCCAGCAGTGTGGCGGCGTGGAGCAGCACGTCAAACGCGATGCCCTGGTATTCCATGCCGCGAAAGTACGGCAGCAATACCAGGTGGGCGGAACTGGAAATCGGTAAAAATTCGCCCAAGGCTTGTAAAAGGCCGAGCAAGACGGCGTTGGTAATGGTCATGATTATTCTCCAAAATAAGTTAGTTGCGGGTGTGTAGCTTCTTCCATATTAATGACGGCAAACGAACCCGGTAAAAACGTGCGTACCTGTCCGGTCAGTTCGTGCGTAACGTATGTTACGTTGGGGTTGTGGCCTACTGCCAGTACGCAGTCCGTACGGGTAAGCTGTTCTTTTAAAAAATCGCACACGTCCCGTTCGTCTTTTAAACCGTTAAGTTCAAACGATTTTTCAACCGGAGCGCACAGCGTTTCGGCCAAAATGCAGGCGGTTTGTTCCGCGCGCAGCAAAGGGCTTGCAATAATCAGCCCGGGTTTTACGCCTTGTTGTTGCAGGCGCGCGGCGGTAACGGAGGCTTTTTCGCGTCCTTCGTCGGAAAGGGGGCGCATCGCGTCGGAATTTACGCCCGCTTCGTAGCCGGGCAGCGCGTGCGCGTGGCGGACGATGATAAGGGTTTTCATGGTATTTGAATATGCGTCCAAAAATGCAATAATAAAGTAGTTTCTATTTTACTATTTATCGGTACTCTATGGAACTGTTTTACGCGCATTATCCGTCGTTGGAAAAATCGTTTGTCCGCTTTGTTCGCGCACGGCGCAAAAACCCGCTGGAGCCATGGCTGATGGTGTGTGCGTCGTCTTTTTTGGCGCGCCGCTTGGCGGGTGTGCTGGCGCGGGAAAACGGCGCGGTGGCCAATATCCATTTTATAACGGGTTCTTCTTTGCTGCGTACGTTGGATGCGGAACACGGTCCGGCTTTGCCGGAGTTTCCTCAGGATAATTTGCGTGATTTTTTGCTTAAAGACATTTTAACCGAGCCCGGTCTGAACCGCTATCCCGTTTCTCGCGGATTTGTACAAGCGTTAAAAGCGTCTTTGCGGGACATGGCCGATTCGCTGGCCGACCCGGACGTACTGGAAGAACACCTTGGGGCCACGCCCGACCCGGTTCTCTCGCAGGAGGCGGAGCGTTTTGGGTGGTTTGTGCGCGTATACCGCCGTTTTAACGAACGGGAGGGTCAAATCCCGGGCTACCGGCCGTACCGGGAAATATTTGAGCGGGCGTTAAACGGAGTGGAATCTTCCGCCTTTTTGCAGGGATTTAAGCAAATTGTTTTTTACGGATTTTACGATATGCCCGGCCGGCAGCTGGAGCTGATCGGACGTATTCAGACGGCCTATCCCACGGCGGTGTTCGCGCCGTATAAAAAACATCCGGCGTACCGTTTTGCTCAGAAGTTTTTTGAAACCAACTGGCTGGGATCATCCCCTTCCGCTTCAGACGAAGACGGGCAAGATTTCGGCGCGCTTGGTCCCGGCGGTGCGTTTGTGTTTGCCCCGCAGGGTGCGGTTTCCGCGCCGGGAGTGAATATCGTTTCTGCGGCCGATCCGCGCGGCGAAGTGTTTTTTGCCGCCAAAGAAATTTTGCGCCTGACGGAAAAAGAAGGTTACCAATTCGGAGATATCGCGTTGATTGCGCGCGCTTGCGCGCCATATCAGGACGAAGTTCGCCGCCGGTTTAAGCAAAACTGCATTCCGTTGGATGCTTCTTTTTCGTATCCGTTGCATAAATTCCCATTGGGCGTATTTTGTTTGAATTTATTTTCGCTTGCCGCGCGCGGGTTTGACCGCGATACGGTGCTGGCCGTTTTATCTTCGCCGTATTTTAAACCGGAACAAAAATATAAATGGCGGCGGCTGGCGTTGGCGTCTTTAGCCAGCCGGGATTTAAGCCAATGGCGGGATTTGCTCCCCCAAACCAAAGATTTTGACCCCGTTTTTTTGACTTGGCTGGAAAATTGCCAATCGCGTTTGGACGCGTTAAACGCTCCGCGCGCGTGGGCGGATGTTTCTGCCTTGGCGCTTAGCTTTTTGGCGGAAAATACCGACGAATCGGCCTTCCGCGGTAAGGACGCGGAAATCTACCGCGCCGTATGCGACAAAATTGTTTCTCTTCAAAAATATGCGGCGGTGCGTTTGCAAAGCCGCGCCGGGGAAACGGTGGAAGAACTGATTGACGCTTTATATTCTCTTTCTTTTAACGAGGCTGAAAGCGTGTGCGGCGGTGTAACGTTTACTGATGCTGTTCGCGCACGCGGGCTTCAATTTAAAGCCGTTTTTCTGCTTGGGATGAACGAAAAATCGTTTCCGCAAATTGTGCCGGAAGATCCGGTGTTCAGGGACCGCTACCGTTATCTTCTGCGCGACGTATTGGGCTATTGGATTAATCAAAAATTAGAACGCGTGGATGAGGAGAGGCTCTTGTTTTTTGCCGCCGCCACCGCGGCGCGCGAAAAATTATACGCGTTGTATTCCCGTACCGGCGTTGACGGAAAAGAGGCGGTTCCCTCCGTGTATTTGGCCGAGTTGGCGCGCGCGGCCCGCGTCAACTGGTCGCCCGAAGAAACACCGCGCGTCAGTGGGCGTATTTCAGAACAAATCGCCTCGATTTCGCCAGAATTTTTAACGCCCAAAGAGCTTTCGTTTTCCATTATTCTGCAACCCGAATCCGCGCGGGAAAATTATCGCCAGGCCGGGCTTCTGACCGCAGAGAAAGAAAGTTCCCTTTCCGCTTCCGCCGCGCTTAGCCAAACGGGCGCGCCCCACGCTTTTGACGGTTTTGTCACAAGCGGTTCGGAAATTTTTTCGCGCGCCAATGACGGGGCGGGTTTTTCGCCTTCGGCGTTGCAGGAGCTGGCCTCTTGTCCGATGAAATACTTTTTCGACAAAGGGCTTAATCTGGAAGACAAAGACGACGCCATGAGCCGTCGCGAACTGTCGCCCGATAAACGCGGCACCGTCTATCACGAAATTTTACAGGATTTTTATACCGAACTTTACCGTCTGGGTCTTACGCACGAGGTGTTTGACTCGGCCGCCGTGGAATATCTCAACCGCGCTGTGCTGGGCCGCTATACTGGCGCCAGCTATAAAGAATTTGGCATTTATCCCGTAGTATGGGACCTTATTTTGCAGGATATTCGCACGCGGCTGGCGTTGTTTGTAACAGAGGATTTAAAAAATCTGGGTCCGTTTACGCCGTCTTATTTTGAAAAGGAATTTGCGCGTTTGGAAGTGCCCGGGTTGCCCTTTAAACTGCGCGGCGTAATCGACCGCGTGGATGTGGACGCGGAACATAAAACGTTTGTGGTGGCGGATTATAAATCATCCAAAAAAGGCACTAAAAATTTAGCGGCGGACTTTTTTACGCATCTTATTTTCCAGCCTTTCTTATATGTGCTGGCGGCTGAAAAGCTGCCGTCGTTGGCGGGTTTTTCGTCGGCGGGATCGTGCTTGCTGTCTATTAATCCGTCCTATATCCGGCGAGATTTGGAGCCGTCCGCGTTTGAAGAGCTTCGCCCGCGCGCGGAAAAATTCTTAACGCTTTTGGCGCAGTATGTCAAACAGGGTTCGTTCTTTTTAAACCCGTCCGAATTATGTGATTATTGTCCGTATGCGGCCATTTGCCGCCGGGACAGTTTCGCCTGTCTGATGCGCGCACGCAAAAGCGAGCAAAGCCGGCGGCTGCAGGAGGCGCGTGATGACCAATAGACGCGAAGACCGCGATAAAGTACAAACCGTTTTAAACGTAAACATGGTGGTGGAAGCTGGCGCAGGTACGGGTAAAACCACGTTGCTGATTACGCGCCTTTGTTTGGCGGTGCTGGCGCTGGGCGTACCAGTCGAAAAATTGGTGGCGCTTACATTTACTGAAAAAGCCGCGGCCGAAATTAAAACGCGCTTGATAGCGGCATTACATGAAGTCTTATCCGCCGCGCGGGAAAATAATCCCTCTCCCGTACTGACGCTTTTGCGGGAACATTTTAACGTATCGGACGATACTCTTATCCCGCGCGCGGAAGCCGCGTTGGCCCACTTGGACCGCGCCTGCGTGGGTACGATTCACGGTTTTTGCGCCGACATTTTAAAAACGTTTCCGCTGGAGGCCGGTCTCTCGCCAAATGCGGAAATTGATTCGGGCCGCAAAGCCGCTCAACTTTTCGACGCGCGTTGGAATACGTTTTTGGACGCCGAACTGGGCGTACATGCGCCGCGCGCGGAGGAGTGGAAGAAGGTTCTGCCGGAAATTTCCCTGCCTGAACTGAAAGAATTTGCGCGCGAGTTGTGCCGCGGCAAAATAGAACGGTACGATTATTTTGCCCATGCTTCCATGCTGGCCGGAATTTGCCTGGAGAAGGCCGCCCGCGCCGACGATTGGAGCGTTGCTTTTTTGGACGGGAAAAAACCCCGAAACGCCGAAAAGGCTCTTGCCTATGCCGCCTTGTCCCTGCGTCGTACAGCTGCGTTTTTGTGTGGGCAAACCGTTGCGCCTACACCGAAGGAAGAACCGCCGTCTTTCCCTTCCGTTCCGCCCAAAGGATGGGATGAAACTGCGTTTGAAGAAGCGCGCTCTTTGGTGCAGTTTTCGCTCAAAACCACACCCGAAAAACAACAGATTTTTTTAACCGCTTTTAATTTGGTGCAAACCGTTACGCAGGAAATCCGCGCGGCGTATGAACGCGAAGGTATTTTAAGTTTTGACGATTTAATCGTAAAAACGCGTAACCTGCTGCAGAACGACTTATACGTCCGGCAGCTTTTGAAAGAAAAGTTTGATGTGTTGTTTATCGACGAGTTCCAGGATACCGATCCCGTCCAGGGTGAACTGTTGTTATTCTTGGCGGAAGAAAAATCCTCTTCCGCCTTGCGTTGGCAGGATGTGATTTTGGCCCCCGGCAAATTGTTTGTGGTGGGCGACCCGAAACAATCCATTTACCGCTTTCGCGGGGCGGATATTACAGCGTACGAATTGTTTACTGATTTGATTTTAAAACAAGGCGGCGAAAAATGCTTTTTACAGCAAAATTTTCGCAGTGCGCCCGATATTGTGGAAACGGCCAACGCCGTTTGTTCGCGTGCCATGGTGCAGGAAACGGCCTTCCAACCTTCGTACGTATCTATTTTTCCGGCCAAACCGCTGCCCGGTCCGGCCGCCGAATGGCTGTTTGTACAGCCGCCGCAAGACGGCGCACTGGCGGACGATTTCCGCCATAACCAGGCCGAACGCATTGCCGATTGGATTGAAAACAATGTGGGGCGTTTGACGTTGGCCAACGGAAAAAAACTGGCCTATCAAGATATTACGCTGTTGTCGCGCGCGTCCACAACGTCGGGCCCATACGCCGACGCTTTTCGCCGCAGAGGCATTCCTTTTAACGTGGAAACGGATAAAGATTTTTACCGCAAACAGGAAGTGAATGACTTTTTGAATTTTCTGCGCGCAGTCGCCGATCCGCTCGACCGAACGTCCCTGGCGGGTGCGCTTCGCAGTCCGCTGGGCGGATTTACGGACGAAGAAATCTACCAAATCGCGCGGCGGGGGGAATTGTCTCTTTTCGCCAAACCGCAAGATAAAAAGTTGGCCGACTTTTACGGACTTATTTTATCTTTTGCGCGCCGCGCGGGGCGTACTCCTTTACAAGAACTGCTGGAAGACGTTATTGAAGAAACTTTCCTGCCTGAGGCCTGTTGCGCCGCGTATGACGGGGAACGCACGCTGGCCAGCCTGCAGCGTTTGGTGCGGCTGGCGGAAGGTTATGCGGGCGAGGCACCGGCGTCGCTGGGTCAGTTTTTGGCCGAAGTGCAGGATATTTTGATTAACGAGCCCGAACGGCTGGGCGCGTCGTCGGCCGATGACGCGTTGGACGCGGTATCGATTATGACGGTGCATAAATCCAAAGGACTTGGTTTCCCGGTGGTGATTTTGGCTGATTTGTCCAAAAAAGATTCCTCCGCCGCTTCCCAGCCCGCGGGGCATATATTCTCTTGGCAGTACAATATGCACGGACTGCGCGCCGGAAAGGTGTGCGATATTAATTTGGCATTTTTGGAAGAAGAACAGAAAAAACACGGTCGCTGCGAAGAAGTCCGCGTTCTGTACGTGGCTTTAACACGCGCGAAAGAACGCTTGCTGTTGGTGGCCGACGGCCGTAAAGGGGCCGAGAAAGCCGCCGGAGCGTTTGCCTCCGCCGGGTTATTCCCCGACGGGGCGACGCAAACGCTTTGCAACGGTGAGGTTTCTTTGCCGGTAATTTATGCCGCGTACGCGGAGCCGGAGACGTTTATCTACCGTCATGCGGATAATGTTTTGCCTTCTGTACCGACGCGTGAAATGTCCGCATGGAAGACGGCTTACGCCGCGCGCAAAAACCGTTATGAAACGTTGCTAAAAAATCCGGCCCTGTCGCCCAGTGCGCGGGTGGAAACGCCCGATTTGCTGACGGAAGAACAACGTGCCGGGGCCGAAGTGGGTACCGTTTGCCATCGGGCGATGGAGCTGTTGCTTACGCGCAAGGCGCAAGGCGCGCAGAACGCAGTGCGCGCGGCCGCAGCCGCCTGTGCTTTCCCCGCGCGCGAGCAAGACGCCGCCCAAGTGTTGGAACCGTTCTGTCAGAGCGCGCTTTTTAAAGAACTTCTTTCCGCGCAAACGCTGGCGTGCGAAATGCCGTTTTCGTTGGCGGGGGAAAACGGAGTGGAGTCCGGCGTGATGGACGCCGTTTTGCGGCGCGCGGACGGAACAATTTGGGTAGTGGATTTTAAGACGGACCGCGCTCCCGATGGGGGCGCGGATAAACTGCTGGAAAAATACCGTCCGCAGCTTACGGTATATAAGCGTGCGGCTGAAAAAATTTTTGCGGGGGAAAAAGTCATTTGTTCCGCCGTATTCCTGCGGTTGGTTGCCGTGCGGGACTTATAAAATATAAAATGTAAAAAAATACACCCAGGGAGATGTATATGTTTGATAAATTAGGACAACTCAAAGATTTGTGGAAACTCAAAAGCCAGATGGAAGAAATCAAAAAACGCTTGGACAATATGGTAATTAAGGTAGACAGCCCGCGCCATATGTTCCAAATCAC
>CAYUAA010000030.1:0-10783 GCA_964442585.1 uncultured Elusimicrobium sp.
CCATTTCAATCCCGGCCACGGAAATTTTATCCGCACCGATTTCGATAACACCTTTGCGATTCTCTAAATTTTTGACGTCTAGCCAAAAATTACGCATATTGATATATGCTGTGTTCATATTTTTCCCCCCCTATTGATATAAAAATAATAGCATTTTAACCGTCTTTTTAAACAGCAAAAAACGGATTAGACGGCTGCGCCGTTTTGGGGTATAATAAAAGAAAGCAAGGGGAGGTTTTATGACGAAAAAAGGACGCGTTGTAATTTTGATGATGGATTCTTTTGGCATCGGCGGAGCCGAAGACGCAGCCGCGTTTGGCGACGCCGGCTCCAACACCCTGGGACACATCGCCGCCGCGCGAGGGGGCTTAAAGGTGCCCAACATGGCGGCCCTAGGCTTGATTAAAGCGGCCGAAGCCTCCACCGGGCTGCCCGTTACAGCAGGAGAGCAGGACAACCCCGCCATACTGGTTCCCTCTAAATACGGATTTATGAAAGAAACCAGCCTGGGCAAAGACACGTCCTCCGGCCATTGGGAAATGGCCGGCTCGCCTGTACAGTTTGAGTGGGGCTATTTTAAGCCCGAATATCCGTCTTTCCCGCAAGAACTGATTCAAAAAATCTGCGACGAAGCCGGCATTTCCGGCGTTTTGGGCAATAAAGCGGCCTCGGGCACCGAGATTATCGAAGAATTGGGCGAAGAACACATCAAAACGGGCAAACCCATTTGCTACACGTCGGCAGACAGCGTGTTTCAAATTGCCGCGCACGAGAAATATTTTGGGTTGGATAAGCTTTACAAACTTTGCGAAATTGCATTCAAACACGTGGCTCCCTATAATATCGCGCGCGTAATCGCCCGCCCGTTTGAAGGGGAGAAAAAAGGCGAATTTAAACGTACAAAAAACCGCCACGACTATTCCGTCAAACCGCCCATGATTACCGTATTGGATGAAATCAAAAACGCGGGAGGAGAGGTGATTTCCGTCGGCAAAATTTCCGATATTTTCGCCAAACAAGGCATTACCAAAGCAGTCAAAGCCGCGGGCCTGGCCGAATTGTGGGACGTAACCCTGCAAGAAGCCAAAAACGCGCCGGACTTCAGCTTGGTATTTACCAATTTTGTGGATTTCGACATGACCTGGGGCCACCGCCGCGACGTGAAAGGTTATGCCGAAGGGCTGGAATACTTTGATACGCGCCTGCCCGAACTGATCGCCCAAATGCAAGAGGGCGATATCGCCTTCATCACGGCCGACCACGGCTGTGACCCCACCTTTAAAGGCACCGACCACACGCGCGAACACGTACCCGTAATCATGTTCGGCCCCGGCGTGCGCCCACAAGATATAGGCGCGCGCGAAACATATGCCGATTTGGGCCAAACGATTGCGGATTATTTTAAACTGCCGCCATTAAAATTCGGCAAAAGTTTTTTGGAAGAATAAATTAAGAAGCCCCGGCAACCGCCGGGGCTTTTAAATCCTTAGCAGCATTGGCAATTATCGTCCGGGATATTTAACAATTTCCCCACGTTAAAATTTAATTGTTTGCCATTTGAACATTCGTGATCCTGCGGGCCGGTGGAAAAACTGCCGTCCCTGTGAACACAAATACAAGCTTCCGCCTTTTGATAACTAGCAACAGCTAAAGAATCGTTACCGTTTAATCCCCCCCGGTCAATACAAAATAAAAAATTATTAGTAGGATTAAAACAGTTACCAGCATTAGTAACATCCCGCGCCAGCTGGACATCCAAATTATCCGCTTTGTTGCAAGCATCGCTTGTTTGTCCGTTCTCCAATTCACAAACGGTAATGGCGTTGGCCAAGCTTTTTAAATTGACAAACGCTTCGCTAAAGCGCGCTTTGGTCACCGCCTTTTGATACTGCGGCAACGCCACCGCCGATAAAATGCCGATTATTAACACCACCACCAGCAATTCGATAAGCGTAAAACCCTGTTTTTGATACATAACAAATACGCTCCTATTACAGATAAGAATTATCCCAATTGTATCAAAAAAAACGGGACAAGACCTATTTCAGCAAAGAAAAAGGAGCCGGTCTCGGCCCCTTTTTAAATTACCACGTTTTAATCAGCACCGCCAACAGCACGGCAAAAATCAAACACAGCAACGCCTTTGCCAACCCCAAATGTTTTTTAAGCAATCCACCGAAAGTTTTGGACTCAACTCCCAAAAACGCCAGCAAGAATACAACCGCCAGCGGCAAAATGAACATCAAATTATAAAACAACAGGTAGCCCGCCGCCAGCCAAAAATTTTGGCCGGCTTCTTTCATTACCACCACAATAGTAGGCAAATATACCTGCCCGGTACAAACGGCTTCCACTACGGACACGACAAACCCCACCGCCACAGCGGCAAATCCAAGCCGCCAAACGCTTTTTTGGCGGTCTTTCAAAAACGCGTGCATGATTTTGTGGATAAACGTTTTATATTTGGCGGGCAGCTGAAGCAGCAATCCGGCAGCGTCTTGCGTACGCCGGTAATGCACGAAGTCGTACACGCTTAACGCCAAAAATACCGCGCACAAAAGCACCGTTACGGCTTTAACGGCCCACATTACATAATAGAAGCCCTGTAAGGCATAGAGAAATTGAAACGACCCAAACCCCAACAGCACATATGCCGCAAAGACAGCCGCACAATACGCCAAACCGACGACCAACATCTCGCGCCGCGTATACTTATACACGCTTAAAAATGAGATAAAAAATACAATTACCGCAAACGCGCAGGGATTAATTCCATCCACCAGCCCCGCCCCGGCGATCATCCAAAACGTTAATTGTTTAAGCACGTTTTGATGGGCGGATACTGGGAAATCTTCTTCCGCCGTTTTCCACCCGGAAGACGAGAACGTGTGGATACGCGTTTTTTCGCCTCTGGACACCGCGCGCGCGACGGCCGCGTCGGCCTGCGCTCCAATTTGTTGGGGATAGCCCATTAAAAACGATTCTCCCACTACCAGCGACGGCGTACCCGGAAATTCCACTCCATATTCTTTTAACGCGGCCATAAACGACAAGTTATCTTGCGTCACGTCCACTTTTACAAAGTGCATTTTATCTTGGTTACGTTCCAAAAAACCGTCCAAAAATTCCCGTTCAAAATGCTGACAATGCCCGCAATAAGGCGAGCCGAAATATACCACCGTTACCTTTTCGTACGGTGCGGCGCGGACGAACGCCCCCAGCCAGCACGCAACTAAAAGGAGGGTCAAATAAAATAATTTTTTCATAGTTTCCCCTTAGCAATTTTGTTGGTTAAAGATATAGAAGGAAGGTAAATCCGGGTGAGAACGTTGCCTACACTCTTTACGGGCGGGCACGGAAAAAGTTTCGCCGGGGACGTCTTCTTGGTAAAATGAATGCTGTTTACAACAATATCCCGCCGAACGCCCTTTAACACACACCAACAGATACGGCTCCTCCGCCGGAGTGCACGAGGAAACCGCCGCCGGGCGCACAGATGAATCCGTCCAACGCGCCACACCAACCCCCGCGGCAAACACCAACGCTGCGCACGCGGCGGCAAACGCCCACCGCCGCCAAGCAGAAGGCCGGGGCGACATGATGCGCGTCCACACGCGCGCCTGAGCAAATCCCTGTCCATCAAAATCAACGCGCGAGCATTTTTCTACAAAACGTTCTTCGTCATTCATCTTTCATTTCCTTACGCAGTTTGGCTACGGCGCGCCAGAGCGCCGTCCCCACGTTACTTTCGCCAAGTCCCGTTTGCGCGGCAATTTGACGATTGTTTAAGCCGGAATAAAACTTTAACGCCACCAGTTCCCGCTCCCGTGCGTTTAACCGCATAACGGCCTGCAGCAAACGGGCGTTGTCTTCCTCCCGTTCCGGAAGAGGCACAGGTTGGCGTTCCTGCTCCCAACCCGCAAGTGATAAAAACTTACGCACGTAATACAAGCGGCGGTGCATGTTAATTTCGTTGCGGGCGATGGAAAAAATCCACTGTCGGAACGTCCCTTTTTCAGCGTTAAACAAGTGTTGTTTTTCATACGCTTTACGCCAGGCGGCGGCGCACAAATCCTCCGCCAGGGGGCGGTCCCCCACGCGGCACAAAACATACGCGAACACGGGCTTAAACAGCTGCCGGTACAAGTTTGCAAAGTCCATAACGTCCTTCCACTTATACTATGCGCGGATTAAAAAAGTATCACACTTATTTTGACGGAATGATTTTTATCGAAGTAATCCCGCTTTTCATCACCAACCGGCGAAGAAGGGGGCGGTACATAAACGGGCATTTAAAAAGTTTTAAGAACAGTTTTATGCGTAAAAAAAATGTTTTGCGCGCAAAGCGGCGGTGTTCCCGCGAACAGGAACTTTCTTCCAGCGAAGCGGCCAACGCCAGGGCACTGGCAAACGCGCTAGATACACCCTCCAAACTGCTTGAGCTGATAAACCCCGCGGCCTCGCCAATTAAAAATACGCCGTTTTCACCCAAACAAAACTCGCGCCATCCGGCGGGACGGAGCACCAGGCACGCTTCCGTTTTAAGCGGTTCCTCAAATTGAAACCCCTTTTGGCAAAGGGCGGATTTTTGGCGTTCGAACCGGGCGCGGCAGTTTTGCACCGGGTACGCACCGCCAAAAATAAAGTAGCCGTCCTTGGAAACGGACCAGGAGTAACAGTCCGACGCGGTCTCATCAAATACGCAGGAATAAAACGGACTGTTGTGCGTTTCTTTAAACCACTGCTGCACCGCCATATAGGATCGGATTTTATGGCGCGGGAAAAATGTCCGCCGAACGAGCGAAGAGGCACCGTCCGCACCAATCACACGGCGCGTTTGCACGGTTTGCTTTTTACCGTCTTGCTCAAACAAAACAGTAAAAACACCGCTTTCATCCCGCGAGATTTGCAACACCTTCGCCCCCGCATAAATGGGCACGGAAGAAGGAATAAGCGAGATAAGCCAGCGGTCGAACTTGGCGCGATCCATATTCACGTAAAAACGCTGGTAGTGGCGGGTAAGACCGGTGGGCAAATCAAGCGTACGCACGGCAAAAAGCTGCGGGTCGACCAGTACGGATTTAGGGAGCGTTAAATCGAACCGAGCCAAAATTTTTTGCGCGTCCGGAGCCAGCAGACCGCCGCACGGTTTTTCAAAACCGCCTTCAGAGGTCTTTTTATCCAGACATAAAATATTATATTTGTCGGCCAATAATCTTGCCAACGTACTGCCTGCAGGGCCCAAGCCGATAATTACCGCATCAAACATATTTCTCCCGTAAAAAAGCTGCGCCCCAAAGACAGCGAGGCGCAGCCAAATAAAATACTAGCGCAAATTTTCCGCTTCCGCCAGCCACACGCCGGCCGAGGCGTCGCTGGGCATACGCCAATCCCCGCGCGGAGACAAAGCCGCCGAACCCACTTTCGGACCGTCCGGCAGGCAAGAACGCTTAAACTGCTGGGCAAAGAAACGGCGAAAAAACACTTTCAGCCATTTTTTGATAACGGCGGAAGTAAATTTTTTGCCAAACGCCTGACGCGCCAAAAAGTAGATTTTGGCGGGACCGAAACCGCAGCGCAGAAAGTAGTACAAAAAGAAATCGTGCAGTTCATACGGGCCAACGAGATCTTCGGTCTTTTGGGCGATACGGCCTTTATCATCGGCGGGCAGCAGCTCGGGACTGATGGGCGTATCCAAAATATCGTTTAAAACGGTTTGCGTTTTTTTATCCGTATCGTGCGCCGCGGCCCAGGCTACCAAAGAACGCACCAACGTTTTAGGCACCCCTGCGTTGACGCCGTACATGGACATATGGTCGCCGTTGTACGTCGCCCAGCCCAAAGCCAGTTCGGATAAATCGCCCGTCCCCACCACAATGCCGCCCGTCTGGTTGGCGATATCCATCAAAATTTGCGTACGTTCGCGCGCTTGGGTGTTTTCGTAGGTAACGTCTTTTTGTTTTTCGTTGTGGCCGATGTCGGCAAAATGTTGGAGGCAGGCTTTTTTAATATCCACTTCCCGCAGAGTGATTCCCAGGCTTTTCATCAGCAAAAGCGCGTTTTTGTAGGTGCGGTCCGTCGTGCCGAAGCCGGGCATAGTAACGCCAACGATATTTTTGCGCGGCAAGCCCAGTTTATCAAACGTTTTGGCGCAGACAAGCAGGGCAAGCGTGGAATCCAACCCGCCGGAAATACCCAGCGTAACGGTTTGAATGTGCGCATGCGCCAAACGCGTGGCCAAGCCGGTTACTTGGATATTGAAAATTTCCTGACAGTTTTCGTTTAACACGCTGCCTTTGGGCACAAACGGAGTAGGAGAAATAAAACGGGAAAGCGCGGTTACCGGTACGGGCGGTTGGCCGGATTCAATCAGTTCATACGGTTCGGCGGCTTCGTAGGCGGCGTCGGAGCGGAAAGTGGTGCTGACGGCGCGGTCGTTACGCAGGCGTTCCACGTCGATTTCGGCGCAGACAAGCTGGTTCTGCATGGAAAACCGTTCGGAAAACGCCAACGGCGTGCCGTTTTCGTAAATTAGCGCATTACCGCTAAACACTGCATCGGTTGTGGACTCGCCAAATCCGCACGAAGCGTATACGTACCCGCACAAACAACGGGCCGACTGCTGGGCCACCAACTCCCGCACGTAAGCGTGTTTACCCGCCAACGCGTTGCTGGCAGACAAGTTAAAAATGACGTCCGCCCCCTGCAAAGCCGCACGCGAAGACGGCGGCACCACGGCCCATAAATCTTCGCAAATTTCCACACCGAATTTTAGGCCGGAGGCCTCAAACAACAAGTCCGTTCCCGCCGGAACCGTTTGACCGCAAAGGTCCACTTCACCGCCGCCCCATTCCAGGGAAGACGTAAACCACCGGGCTTCGTAAAATTCGCGGTAATTGGGCAGATACGTTTTAGGCACTACGCCTAAAATCTCTCCACGGTAGCATACGGCGCACGCGTTTAAAAGCGCCGCTCCCGCACGTACCGGAAGCCCCGCCATAAAAACCACGTCCGTGCTTTCCGTCCGGCGCAACAGCGCGCCGAGCACACGCTCGGCTGCGTCCGCCAGGAGCGGTTTAGAGAATAAATCCCCGCAGGTGTATCCCGTCAAACAAAGCTCCGGAAAAACTACCACGCGCGCGCCTTCGGCCGCCGCCTGCGAAACAAGTTCTTCCAACTGCGCCGCGTTATACGCGCAGTCCGCCGTTTTGACAAGCGGTACACCCGCCGCCACTTTTACAAATCCGTAATGGTTCATGGAATTTCCTCTCTGGTGGAACGTATTTAGTTATATTGTATCAATTCCGCACGGTCGCGTTTTTGCTATATAATAGACACCACTTCGTACCCGGCGTTCTGCACGGCTTGGCGCAGGGCTGCTTCATCCAGTTCGCCCGCCGATTCCACTTCCGCGGCTTTGCGGCTTAAATCCACCTTGGCGTGCACGCCCGGCAGCGCATTTAAAGCGCGTTCCACATGGCTTGCACAATGCCCGCAGACCATACCTTCAATAATTAATGTTTTTTTCATTTTATTTTCCCCCTTTGTTTGTTTTTTGCTTAATTGCGGCGCTTTAAAAAACCGCAGCCGCAGGGCGTTGGTCACTACGCAGACGGAGCTCAAGCTCATGGCCGCGGCGGCAAACATAGGGCTTAATTTCCACCCCAACGGCAAATACAGTACACCCGCCGCCAGCGGAATGCCCAGCACGTTATAGAAAAACGCCCAGAACAAATTTTGTTTAATGTTACGCAGTACGGCCCGGCTAAGGTGCAGGGCGGTGGGCACGGCGGTTAAATCATCCTTCATCAGTACGACATCAGCCGATTCCACGGCCACGTCCGTTCCCGCACCAAGCGCAATACCCACGTCGGCGCGCGCCAGGGCGGGCGCGTCGTTAATGCCGTCTCCGGCCATGGCGACAACTTCGCCTCCGTTTTGCAAGCGGCGCACAACGGCTTCTTTTTCCTGCGGCAAAACCCCCGCAATAACGGTTTCAATCCCCACGTCCCGCGCCACTTTGTGGGCGGTTTGTTCGTTATCGCCGGTAAGCAAAATCACTTTAAGACGCATCTTTTTAAGAAGTTTTACGGCTAAAGCCGCAGAGGGCTTTACCGTATCGGAAAACAGTACATACCCCAGCCACGCGCCGCCGCGCGCAAAGAACAACGGGGTACACCCATTTTCGGCCGCGCGGGCGAGAATTTTTTCTCCGTCCGGTACAACTACGCCCAGTTCGTTCATCCAGGTTAAGTTGCCGCCGGCCAAAACTTCGTTCCCTTCTGTGGCGCGCACACCGCGGCCGGGCACCAGTTCAAACTCCGCCGCCTGAAAAAGCGGCGCATTTTTTTCATCCGCATACGCCGTCAGCGCACGGGCAAACGGATGCTGGGAAAACCGTTCCAGTGAAGCCGCCTGGCTTAAAAGTTCTTCCTCTTTAACTGATTCAGCCGGATAAATGCCCGCTACCCTCATTTGGCCCGTGGTAACAGTTCCCGTTTTATCCAATACAACAGCGGTTACTTGATGAGCCCGCTCCAGCGACGCGGCGGATTTTACCAAAATCCCATTTTTGGCGGCCTGCCCCGTACCAACCATAATAGCCGTCGGCGTAGCAAGCCCCAGTGCGCACGGGCACGAAATCACCAGCACCGCAATCGCGCACGAAAGCGCAAAAGCCCATGTGGCCCCTTGCGCGGCCCACGCTACGCACGTTAAGAGCGAAACGGCAATCACCGCCGGAACAAACACCGCGCTGACGCGGTCAGCCAAACGAGCGATGGGAGCTTTGCTGCCCGACGCTTCTTCCACCAAAGTGATTATTTGGGCAAGCACCGTTTCTTTACCTAAGCGTTCAACGCGAAACTCAATATATCCGCCCGCCAAAAGCGTTCCGGCGGCGACCTCGGAGCCTATCATTTTGTCCTGCGGGACGCTTTCCCCCGTCAAGGCCGATTCATCCGCCGCACCGCCGCCGTCCGTCACCACTCCGTCGGCCGGGATACGCTCCCCCGCACGGACGGGCACAATATCCCCCGCCACTAACCCTTCCACCGGAATACGGACCTCTTTCCCAGCACGCAGGACGGAAGTTTCCGCCGGCACAAGCCGCACCAACGCGGAAATGGCGTCCGACGTTTTTACTTTTGCGCGAGCCTCGAGCCACTTGCCCAGCGTAACGAGTGTTAAAATCATGGCAGCGGATTCAAAATACAAATCGGCCGATGCGGCAAACGCGGCCGTCCAATCCGCCGGCTGCATCAAATAAACCACCCGGAACAGTACCGCCACGCCCGACAACGCCGCCGCGCCGGAACCTAACGCAACCAGGCTGTCCATATTTGGCGTACCGGCAAACAAATGTTTTATCCCGCGGATAAAAAAACCGCGGTTTAAAAAAAGAACGGGCAACGCCAGCACAAATTGGGTAAGTGCAAACAGCCCAGGATTACGAGCTATGACAGAGGGAAGCGTACCATGCGTCATGTGCCCCATAGATACGTACATCAGCGGCAACAAGAACCCTAGCGACAGCCAAAACCGCCGCTTGAGATCACTCGCCGCTTCACGCGCGGCCGACTGGACCGAAGACGTTTCGCCCGCGCCGCCCCGCACGCGCGCGTCATAACCCGCGCGCCGCACGGCGGAAATAATATCCCGCGCGCTGACAAGTCCTTCGTCATATTCGGCCGATAAAGAATTTTGCAGTAAATTGACAGACGCCTGGCGTACGCCCGGCAGGTGAGAAACGGCCTTTTCCACATGCGCCTGGCAAGCGGAACAGGTCATACCGGTAACATCGAATTTTTGCTTCATACTACCCCCTTATATTATCAGTATAAAATTATGGGAGGCACTTTTCAAGAATCGCAAACTAATTATTTTCTAATGCAAAAAAAACGACTCCCGGTGAAAAAAATAAATTTATAATAATAAAAAACACACAGGGGGTACCGTATTGTTATGAAAAAAAGTTTACTCGCCGCCGCCGGAAGCGTTTGCTGTGCGTTGGCGGTTGCAGGATCCGGCCCGGCGCAAGCGTGCACGGGCATTGCGTTTGAAGCCAAAGACGGCACGCGCATCCAAGCCCGCACCATCGAATGGAGCGGTTACGATTTAAAAGCCAAACTGGCCGTTTGGCCTCGCGGCATTAAAAAGACCGCCTATACGCCGCAAGGCAAAAACGGCAAAACCTGGACCACCCGCTACGGTGTAGTGGGAGCCACCACGGTTATGGACGAATTTATCACCGAAGGCATTAACGAGAAAGGACTTTCGGCGGGGATCTTCTTCTTCTCGCATTACGGCAGCCTGGCCCCGTACAACGCCAAAAAAGCGTATAAATCGGTAAGTGACGCCGAACTCGTACCTTGGATGCTGACCAACTTCGCCACCGTAGACGAAGTACTTAAAAATTTAAAAAAAATTGAAATCATCCCGATTGCCGCCGCCGATGACAAAGGCACCTACAATACCGGCCACTGGCGCATCGCCGACGCAACGGGCCACAGCGTAGTGCTGGAAATTACCAATAAAGGCGAACGCCATATATACGAAAATGACTTGGGCGTACTGACCAACTCGCCCGATTTCCCGTGGCACAAAGCCAATCTGAACAACTATATCAACCTTCACCCGGGTACCGTAGCCCCGCGCGAGTTTGGCGGGCTTGACATGTTCTCGTTCGGCGCAAGCTCGGCCCTGCTGGGTCTGCCGGGGGATTTTACGCCGCCGTCTCGCTTTGTGCGGGCGTTTTTCTTTCTGCACAGCCTGCGCCAGCCGG
>CAYUAA010000031.1:0-10498 GCA_964442585.1 uncultured Elusimicrobium sp.
CCACGGTAACCACGGTTAAATCTTCCACCGCCGGCTCAAAATCCGTTTCGTGCGCAAGCGCGGCGCGGTATTTGGCCGTAAAAACGAACAATAAAATAAAACAAACGGTAAATCCGATTAATTGTAAAATGACAGTGTTTTCCATGTTCTTATCTTAGCATATTTAGGCAATTTTTTGGCTTTATTTGCCCGGGCCGAATTTTAAGACATCATTCGAAAAACGAAAAATTCCCACCAACCGCAAAATACACCAAACCGCCGGACGCGCTAACTTTTTTTAACCACCACAAAGCAGGCGCCAAACGCCGCCGCGTATAAAACCGAACTCGCCGCCGCGCGCCACAAACCGTGCCATCCAGGGCCCCATGTATACACGGCCGCCCCTAACAGCAAAAAAGCAAATAAATTAATTAAACTAAACTTAAAAGACATATTTTCTCCTAATGGATTACCGTACCCGTTTTACCCGTTTGATAGTGTACAATACGGATTTCCACCCCTTTCTCTTTTGCCAACAGCACCGCGTCGGAATGCAGCACATTGGCTCCGTTTAAGGCCAGTTTATACATTTCATCGAAATCAAGCACTTCGTATTTTTGGGCTTTTTCGTCTTTATTGGGATCGGCGGTATAAACGCCGTCTACATCTTTAATCATTTCCACGTGTTTGGCCCCCAGCTGACTGGCCAAAAACACGGCCGAAACGTCCGAACCGCCGCGTTTAAGCGTAGTAATTTCTTTATTTTCGCCAATACCCTGAAACCCCGCCACCACGGGCACATGCCCAAATTCAATTTCCCGCACCAGACGGTCGCCTTTTAAAGACAAAATATCAGCTCCCGTATGCGTACAGGTGGTAATCAGTCCAATCTGCGACCCCGTCAAAGATACCGCCGGAACGCCAATCGCCCGCAAGGCGATGGACAGCAAAGCCACGCTCACGCGTTCGCCGGTAGTTATAAGCATATCCAGCTCGCGCTTATCGGGATTGGCGGCGATGCTGTAGGCATGGTCCAAAAGCACGTCAGTCAAATTGCCGTTGGCCGAGGCCACAATCACGGGAATAAATCCGGCGTCGTAGCGGGATTTAATCAAATCGGCCGCCATTAAAAGTTTTTGTTTATTGGCCAGCGTGTTGCCGCCAAATTTCATAATGCAAACTTGTTTCATAGAAAAATCACCTTGCTATTATTATAACTTTTTCGCGCGGACTAATCCTTTTTATCAGCTCCCCAAAAACGACGCCGCGCTTATACTTAATTATATATAGGGGGACTCATGAAAAGAATCGTACTTTTGCGCCATGGCCAAAGCCAATGGAACTTGGAAAACCGCTTTACGGGCTGGACGGATGTGGACCTTACGCCCCAAGGCGTACGGGAAGCCCGTCAGGCGGGAACACTGCTTAAAGATGCCGGATTTTTCTTCGATGCGGCTTACACGTCTTACTTAAAACGCGCCGTCAAAACGCTAAACGAAGTGTTGGACGTGCTTGACCAAGACTGGCTGAAAGTGGAAAAAAATTGGCGCTTGAATGAAAAACACTATGGAGCTTTACAAGGCCTTAATAAAGCCGAAACCGCCGCCAAATACGGAGAAGAACAAGTAAAAATTTGGCGTAGGAGCTACGACGTGCGCCCGCCGGCCCTCAGCCCGGACGATCCGCGCGCACCGCAGCACGACAAACGCTACGCCGACATTCCGCCCGCCTACCTGCCGCTGACGGAATCGCTAAAAGATACGGCAGAACGGCTAATGCCCTATTGGGAGGAAGTAATCTTCCCGAAACTCTCCGAAGTAGACGAAATTTTAGTCGCCGCCCACGGTAACAGTCTGCGCGGGATTGTAAAATACTTAAAAAACCTGTCGGACGAAGAAATTATCAACCTAAATCTGCCCACTGGCGTGCCATACGTGTTTGAATTTAATAACGAACGTATTTTACAGAAAGACTATTTCCTGGGGGATCCGGAAGAAATTAAAAAGAAAATGGACTCCGTTGCCAACCAGGGAAAAAGCAAATAACCCATACAAAAACGCCCCGGAGAAAATATCCGAGGCGTTTTATTTTTACAAAACACTAATTCCATTTCGGTCGAAGTTTTTTAATGGCTTTTTTCAGCTCAGGCTTAAGTTTAGGGTCCACCAAATCGACAAACAGTTTTCCGTCCAGATGGTCCACTTCATGCTGGAACGCTTTAGCCAAAAGACCGCGCGCGCGTTTGGTTTGTTCCACACCGTGTTCGTCGGTATATTTAATGGTTACGTCCGTGGCGCGTTTCACTTCGGCCCACAAGCCGGGTAACGAAAGACAGCCTTCCTCTTCCAACTTTTCCCCCCGCATGGAAATAATTTCCGGATTAATGATGACGTAACGCTTTAAGGGAGCGTTTTCTTCGTCCGATTCGGGGATTAAAATGAGCGCCAAGCGGTAGTCCAAACCAATTTGGTTCGCCGCCAACCCCACGCCGCGGACGGCCAGGCAAGTTTCTTCCATATCTTTAAGAAGTTTGGGCAGTATGGGTTTAAGGGTTTCAAAATCAACGGGTTTTAATTTTTGGCGGAGAATGTCTTCGCCGTATTTGGTTACGCGCAGTATTGCCATACAGTTATTTTACCATATTCCTCTGGGTAATCTTTTCAAGGGCTTGGGCCGGATCAGCCGATTGGGCAAGCTCCGCCACAAACGCGGGCTCAAAGGTTTGCGCCAACGAGGCCAGCAGCTGCAAATGCTGCTTAAAAAACGCAGGACAGCCCGGAGATAAAAATAGAAACATCACGCGCGTGGGCGTTTGGGCGGAAGATTCTCCGTCAAGCGGCGCGCGCAGTACAGCCATCGAGGCCAAAAAAGAATCCAACTCTTCCAACCGGGCGTGCGGAATGGCAAGACCCGTTTCCAGGGCAGTGCCGAAGCCTTCTTCGCGCTTTAGTACTTGGGCGGTTATTTCGTCGACGTCCAGCTGCGCCGCGCCGCGGCAGGCCATACGCACCAACCGGGCGATGAGGGTCTTCTTGTCCGTATCCCCGTTTACAATTAAAATTTTATCCGGACTGAGCAACCCGTCCGGGGTGATTTTGGTTTGTAAAGTTGTCGTCATACGTAAAGCTTTATGCTATCAAAAATGCGCACGCTTTGGCAAGAAGCCAAAAAACGGTTTTATTCCCACGCCAAAAAAGATAAAATACTTGTATAATGACAGAGCAAGATCTTCAAACTTTATTTAACACCCTTTCGGACGGACGCACCCCCGGTAAGCGGGATTTTAACGCTTCCCGCATGTACACGCTGCTCGAAGACCCGTTCAGCGTGTGGTGCTCTTTTCACGCGCCGCGCGAAGAAGCCGTACCGGAAACCAACCGCTACGAAAACTTAAAAATCCGCACAGACCGCAACGTACGCGACGAATGGATTAGAAAAGAATTCCCGGGAGTGGTGTTTGTATCGGGCGAAAACGAAACCGAACGTTTCAAAAACACCCTGGCAGCCATGGCCCGCGGGGAAAGCGCCGTAGCCAACGCCCAACTGTGGAACTTGCCAGAAAGCACCTACGGAAGCGTCAATCTGCTCGTCCGTTTTAACGACGCAAAAAGTATATTCGGCGATTATCATTACCGTATCTACCAATTCAAACGCGCACACGATTTAAAAGAACACTACGCCTTACAAGTATGCTTGTTAAACCGCATGCTGGGCGTAGTGCAAAAACATACCCCCCAGGCCACGCGCGTATTTTTAAAAGACCGCCAGATTAACGTGGAATATACCGACCATTGTGACCGTCTGGCCCGCGAACTCGCCTACTGGCGCAATATCCGCGACGGCGTTGCCAAGCCCGAAGCGCACAAGCCGCCCAAAGCGGCCGGCGCGCCCTGGCGAGTATACGCCAACAAGTTAATGGCCCAAACCAAAGATCTGCTCATGCTGCCCGGCCTTAACACTGAAATGCGCCAGTGCCTAAAAATCAACGGTATGCATAATACCGACGACGTAGCGCACGCCGGATTGGAAAAATTGCAAGGAATTTTGGAAGAACCCCACGCCACGGATTCTTATTATAACGCGTTGGCGTATCTGCACAACAAACCGGTGCTCCGCGAAGCGGGCCACTTTCCCCCGCCACACAAAAAATACAATCTGTACTTCGATTTTGAGGCCACTGAAACGTTTACCAAAGACAATGTATCGTTCGTGTACCTAATCGGCATTTGGGACAAAGAAGAAGACAAATACGTCAGCTTTGTGGCGAGAACGCCGGAAGAGGAAATCAAAATTTTTGAACAGTTTTACGATTACATTAAAGATTTTAACGACACCGCCCTGTATCATTGGACGGAATACGAAGTTAAAAAAATGAAAAATTTGGCCGACAAAAACCCACAAGACGCCGCCAAACTAAAAGCTCTCTGCAACCTCTGTTACGACTTAAAAGTTGCCGTCAACAAAGCTTTTTATCTGCCCGCGCCGAGCTTTTCTTTAAAAGCCGCCGCGCCCGCGTTCGGGTTCAACTGGCGGCAGGATGACTGCGGCGCAATGGACAGCATGGTCTACTTTACCAGTTGGCTTAAAAACGGAGACGACGCCCTTCTTAACAAAGTGCTTATGTACAACGAAGACGACTGTAAAGCCATGCTGGACTTGGAAAACAAATTAAAAGCCGCCGAAGTATTAAACTTGAAAAAATGAAAAAAGAATTTACCGTATTGCAAGAGGCGCTTGAAGCCGCCGCCAAAGTGGTGCGCGCCAAATTCGGCAAAGTAGGCTACGAGCTCAAAGGCAAGGCCAACCTGGTCACCCAGGCGGACGTTGCCAGCCAAAAAGCAGTTTTGTCCGTCATTGGCAAATATTTTCCGCAGCACGATTACCTGGCCGAAGAAAACGGCCTAAAAAACACGGGCGCGGATTACACCTGGGTGGTGGACCCGATTGACGGCACCACCAATTTCGCCCACACTTTTCCCCAATGCAGCACTTCAATCGCCTTGTTCTATAAAAACGAACCCGTACTGGGCGGCGTAAAAAACGCCGTTACGGGCGAAACGTTTTTGGCGCAAAAAGGCAAAGGTGCCACGCTCAACGGCAAAAAAATACACGTTTCCAAAACAGCCAAATTGCAAGACTCCCTGTTGATTACGGGTTTCCCGTACGATCGTTTCGAACGTATGCCGCAGCTGTTAAACCGTTTTGGCGGTTTTTTAAACGCCTCGCACGACGTGCGCCGGCTGGGTTCGGCCGCGCTCGATCTATGCTGGGTGGCTGCAGGCCGTGCAGACGGCTACTGGGAAGACTCCCTCAACCCCTGGGACGTTTCGGCTGGGATCCTTATCTTGCAGGAAGCGGGCGGCAAAGTAACCGCGTTTAACGGCAAACCTTTCAAATACATAAAAGATTACGGCAAAACCCTCCTGGCCAGCAACGGCCCCATACACGCGCAAATGCTTAAAATCATTCGCGACACGGCCGAGTAAACGCGCCGGTTTTATTTGTTTTTTACGTCGGACGGAGACGAAACGGATTTTCTTATAAATCCGTTTCGTTTTTTTTACAGGTTTGATATAATTTAAAAAGAGAAATTAATACGCAGTACAAGAGGTTTGCATGTCAATTAACGTAGTAAAACAATACAGCGTATTTTTAATTAACGAACCGGGCGCACTGAAAAATTTCGCAGAACTTTTTGTGCGCAACAACGTAGGACTGATTGCCATTTCGCAAGACGTACGCTACGACGCCGCAGTCGTCCGCCTGGCCGTTCCGTACGACCAGGAAATCAGCCATTCGCTGACCAAGGCCGGCTTTACCAGCGTAAAAACCGACGCCATCTGCATCGACGCGCCTGACCGTGTGGGCTTGGCGCGCGATATTGGGGCCGTACTGTTTGCGCAAGGCATCAATATTACCAGTATTTATGGTGCGGCGGGCCCCGGAAACACCAGCCGTTGGATTGTGGTGGTCAACGATATTACCAAAGCTCTTAACGCGCTGGAATCGTCCCAACTGTTTGAATAATTTTTGAACGCTTTACAAAAAAAACGCGTCCCGTTAAAAAGACGGGGCGCGTTTTTATTATAACTTTTACAACTCAGCGCATGCCTTGTTTAGCTTGTTTGATTTGTTTTTTCCAAGCTTTTTTGGCGGCTTTATGTTTGCGCTTGGCTTCCCCGGAAAGCAAATCATCCACGCGTTGGGCCTTAACGGCGGGCAAGTCGGCTTCTTCCGCTTCTATTTTAGCCTGCCAGTTATCCAGGTTGGCGCGCTCGGCGGCGATACGGGCCTTTACGTACGCAATCCCCGCATCTACGCCCTGCGAAACTACTTCCGCCAACTGCGTTTTAATGGCGGGTTTTTCGGCTTCCGGCGCTTTGCGGTATGCTTTCACCAATTTTTTAATCAGTTTACGGCGCGCTTTAAACTGCTTTTTCTGCTCCGCCGGGGTTAATATTTGGGGAGTGGCCTTCTCCGCAGCGGGCAGATTACATTCAGTGGGCCGTCCTGCTTCTACAAACCCGTCCGCTTTTTGCGGCTTGGCAAATGAGACAACGGCAAACACAAACGCCGCACACAGTAAAAAGAGTTTTTTCATAAACGCTCCTTAATCCAAAGAGGTATCTTTAACGCCGGCTTCGGCAAAGCCTTTGGCGCGCAATTTGCAGGAGTCACAATGACCGCATGGTTTTTGGCCGCCGGCATAGCAGCTCCACGTCAGTTCAAACGGTACATGGAGTTTGGCCGCCAACTGCACAATTTGCGTTTTGGATAAACGCATCAACGGAGCCAACACTTCGATTCCCTCCGTCACGCCCATTTTGGTACCGCGGTTCAACGCATCAGCCGCCGCTTTAAAAAAAGCGGGCGTACAATCCGGGTAACCCGAAAAGTCGATGGCGTTGGGCCCGGCGATAATCGCGTCCGCGCCCACGGAATCTAAAAGCGAACCGGCAATCGACAAAAACATCAAATTCCGCCCCGGCACGTAGGTGGACGGAATCCCCGCGTTGGGGATATTTTCTAACGCCACATCGGGGATGGGTTGATTTTTATCCACCAACGAGCTGGTCGCCAACCACGGCAAATTAAGCGTAATTAAATGAAGTTTTACACCCAAATTGCGCGCAATCATTTGCGCGGCCAACACTTCGCGGTCGTGCCGTTGTCCGTAGGAAACGGTCAAAGCCTCGCATTCATAACCGTTCGCCAAGGCCCAATACAAGCACGTCGTAGAGTCAAGCCCGCCCGAAAAAAGCACAATAGCTTTTTTCTTTTTCTTGGTTTCTTCAAACCCGGCGATTTTACCTGAAAACGTCACTTCGCCCGGCAAGGTAACGGCTTGTGAGGATGCGGATTGATCCGAAGCGAGCCGTACGTGCGGCTCTTCCAACGCGGGCACGGATTCTTGCTCCGGAGCGGACTGCTTCATTAAAGCGTCAAATGGATCGTCGCTGTTTAACGTATAAGAACCCTCCGGATTATTCGGGCGCGGAGCTTCTTTAAAAAGGGATGCTTCCAACTCCTTTTTTTCTTCTTTTACAGAACGGACGATATCGGAAAAAAAGCCTTTTAATTTGGATTTGGCTTCTTCCGCCTTCGGATCGGACGCAGCCTCGGCGGCTTTCTCTTTTAACGAGAGGGCCTCCTCTTTCACCGATTTCGCCAACCCACTAAACAAACTTTTCAGCGAAGAAGTTTCCTCCGCCGGTTCTGCGGCGGACACTTCGTCCGACGGCATTTGTGCCATCGCGGGCGGAACGTTGGCCGCATCCGCAACAGGGATTTCCCGCGGGGCGGGAGCAACCGCTTCAAACCAATGCGCGGGCAAACCGTACGGATGGCAAACGGCAAAGGAACCGTCTTGGGCAAACGTCACCTGCGGCACCACCGGCAGCCCGTTTACTTTAAACGCCTGGCGGGAATCTTTATCCGCCGTTTTGGGACCATTTGCATGAAATTCTTTCATACGCATGGTGTTGCCGAATTCCCCCAATGCGCGTTCCGGCGTACCAACGCCTTGGATAAAATCTTTCAACGCCTCGGCACACAGCAAATCTTCCTCTTCGTTACCCGGGCCAAACAACGCGGCGGGAATTAACAACACGTCTTTGGTTTGGGAAGTCAGCGTTTCGGCCAATGCGTAAAAGTTGCAAAAACCGCCCAAAAGTACCGCAGAGGCGCGGCGCGCATCCCACGCCGCCTTGCCGGCCGCCGACGCCAGCAAAAGCCCCGGCTGGCGGGCCACGGATTTAGAGGCCAAATAGGGGGAATTGTCCGCATAGGTTGCAGAAAGAGGCTCATCGGAAAACGCTTCAAAATCCGCATGATGCGCCAAAAAAGCGTCCGCTTTTTGCGCATCCGAAAACAACAGCACGTCCTGCTTGCCGCGTTTTAACAGCGCGCACGCGGTAGTCGCCCCGCGCAAGACGTCAATCACAACGGCCACATCCGGCCAGGACGGACATTCTTCTTTGCTTCTAGCGATTAGTACGTTCATTTAAAATCCCCAATACTTTAAAATCTTCGATGGCTTTTTCATCGGCTTCGGTCAAATTGTCCACGTATTTGATGGCGTAGATAATAAGCGTTACGCGCGGATCTGTCGCGCCGTCTTCGGCGCTGTTGTACTGGCCGATTTGAATCGCGTCCGCCCCTTTGGACGCGGCGATTTTACGGCCTTTCTCCACCCCCATCAGCAAGGTCTCGCGATCCGGCCGCAAGTTTTTAATACGCAAAAGCCCCAAATTACCGTAAGGGCGAGTAACGTCTTCCCGTCCGGCGATAATTTGTATATCTTTTGCTTTGGTGGGCGGAAAATCAGGCCCTATGGGAATCCAGTCCACATTGGTCTGATCCAGCGTCGCACAGGCAGAAAACAGAGCGCAGGCGGCGGTTAAAATCCACAGTTTTTTCATATTCCCTCCTATCTTTTTTGTGTCTGCGAGGCTAACTGTCCGCACGCGGCCAAAATATCGTTACCCATACTTTTGCGGATGGTTACGCCGATACCCATAGCTTTTAGGCCGGCGGCAAAATCTTTCACTACGCGGTCGCTCGTTTTTTCGCCGCGGCCCAGGTTGCACGCAATCAAGTTGACGTGCAAGAGATAGTTGTCTTTAATCGAATAAATCCAGTCCGCCAATTTGCGCAAATGTTCCGGGCGGCTGTTGATGTTTTCAATCACCGAGTATTCCAAAAACACCTGACGCCCCGTCATGGCGATGTATTCTTCCAACGCTTTTTTCAAATCGTCCAAATCAAAGCGGCGGTTGACGGGCATGATTTTGCTGCGTTCGGCGTTGTCGGCGTTATGCAGAGAAACGGCTAAATTGGCCTGCGGCAAATCCACAGCCAGTTTATGCAGTTTATCGGCAATGCCAGACGTGGAAATGGAAATATGCCGCGCCCCAATGTTTAACTGGTCCGGGCGGGACAAATCCCGCGCCGCTTTAACGACGTTTAGATAGTTAAGCAGCGGCTCGCCCATACCCATAAATACCACGCTGGAAATACGTTCGCCCAGTTTTTCTTTGCGCACGTATTGGTACCACATCAGCACCTGGTCGGTAATTTCTTCTTGAGTCAAATCGCGCTTAAAGCCCATTTTGCCCGTACTGCAAAAAGCGCAGCGCAGCGGACAGCCCACCTGACTGGATACGCATACGCTCCAGGTATCCTGCGGTTTTAAAAGGACGGTTTCGATTTGAAGACCGTCTTTAAGCGTTAAAAGCGCTTTAGCCACTTTATCTTCCTGCGAGCAGACAATTTTGCTTACTTTAAAAGACAAAATCGGCCGTTCTTCGGCCAGTTTGGCGCGCAAATCCGCCGGAAGGGAAGACGCTTCCTCCCATGACGAAATACCGCGTTTAAAAACCGCTTCCTGCACCTGAGCAATACGGAAGTTGGGCAGGCCGGCGTCTTTAATATATTGTTTTACGTATTCGAAATTCATGCGTTCATCCTTATAGTGGGTCTTGTACTTATTTTATCATTTTATCGCGTTTAATCCTACCGTACGCGCCCGCGCGCGCACTTAATTTATGTAACCTTTATTGCGGGGGTGAAAAAAACGCTCTTTTTTAGTATAATACTGGCACGATGAGTGAAGATATTAAATTTAGTACCGCCGGCTTCCGTGCCGTTACCGCGGACGGGCTTACCGCCCAGTCCGTACAGCGCCTCGCTTACGGGATTTCCGAACATGTTTTGGAACATCCTTTCTATGGATTTGAAGGTACCGGGTACCGCAAGCACTGCCAGGAACATGGCAAAAAACCTAAAAAACCCCTCGTGCTCGTGGGATTTGACACGCGTTTTCCCTCCAAACAATTTGCCTATGTAGCCGCCAACGCGCTTGTGCAAAGTGGTTTGACCGTGCGCATGGCGGAATTCCCGCTCCCGACCCCGGTGGCCGAGTGGGCCGTACTCAACGAATGCGCCGCGGGCGCCGTGGTAATCACCGGCAGCGAAGCGGAATATTACGTCAACGGCGTAAAATGGATTTCGTACTACG
>CAYUAA010000032.1:0-10428 GCA_964442585.1 uncultured Elusimicrobium sp.
GTGGTGGTTACCACCATTTCCCGCTATTTAAACGTGCCGATTCAGTACGACAGCCAATTAATTCCCACCGTGTACCGCATGGATATTTGGCTCGATGTGGTTCTGGTGGACAAAACAACCAACCAGCCTGTTTGGCGCGAACCGGCGTTTATGGGCACGCAAATTTACGCCGCTTCCACCATGCCCGGCGGCCTGACCGAAGTGCAGGCGCGCGATGTGGTGTTTGAAAAATTGTCCAAAGACATCGTTAAACGCACGGTGGACGGTTTCGGCTCGGTGATGAGCGAAAACAAAAAGAAAGTGATGAACAACCCGGAATATACCACCATCACCCAATAACATGCCCAAATTAACCGCGGAAAAATTAAATGCGCAGCTTGCCCAAAATACGGTGGTTCCCGTTTATTTGCTGACGGGGGATGATGTTTACCGCAAAAATCTGATTATTCAAAAAATCCGCGAAATCGTCAGTCCGGACGATTTTAACTATTACGCCGACGAGGCCGACAAGGCCGACTGGGGCGAAGCCTTGGCGCTTGCCAACACCGCGCCGGTGTTTTCCAACGCTCGTATGTTGGTGCTGACGGGGCTTGAAAAAATCCGCAAAGATCCTAAAGAAGCCCTTTTGCGTTACCTGGAAAATCCGCTTCCCACCACTACGCTTGTTTTAACGCATAATGATTCGAAAAAAATGAAGGCGGAAAAAGCTCTGGCCGAAGCCTGTGCGGCGGCCGGTACGGTGGCGGATTTTGCCGAGTTGAAAAAAGACGAGCTTAACGTGTGGGTGCGCGAAAAAATGCGTGAAAAAGGCCTCAAGGCGGATTTCGACTCGGTCGACTTGCTGTGCGAAAGCGTAGGGGGAGAACTCAGCGCGCTTGAAAACGAGATGGAAAAGCTGTATCTCTACGCGTTCGACCGGGAAGACAAAACCATTACCAAAGAAGACGTGCTCGCCTGCATCGGTTTTAGCAAAGAGGAAAACCCGTTCGAACTTTCCAACGCCATTACGGCGTGCAGCAAAGCGCGTGCCGTTCGCCTGGTGGACAAACTGCTTTCGGACGGCGAGGAACCCGTCGGAGTGCTCAGCAAAATTACATTCCCCATTTTAAAAATGGCCCGCATCAAGCGCATGGCAGACGCGGGCCTGGCTCCCGCTGACATTTTGCGCGCCGCCGGGCTTATGTATTGGGAAAACCGCCTGGTCGGTTCTGCTCGCTCCTTCCCGCCGCAGAAAAATTTTATTAATGCTTTGAACCGCATTATTGAGGCGGATTCGGCGTTGAAATCTTCTTCGGGCTCGGATCCGAAAATTCTGCTGAAAGGCATTTTGCTGACGCTTTTCGCGGGGAAATAAATGGAAATTTTATCGCAAGTTATTGATATTATGCTGCATTTGGATGTGCATTTAAACGCCTGGGCCGCGTGGATGGGCGTATGGCTGTATATCGTTATTTTTACCGTGGTGTTTTGTGAAACGGGGCTGGTGGTTACGCCGTTTTTGCCGGGCGATTCTCTGTTGTTTGCGTGCGGCGCGCTGGCCGCGGCGCAAGGCAGCGCGATTAATTTGTTTATTTTAATTCCCGTTGTGTTCGCGGCGGCAGTATTGGGGGATTTTTGCAATTACGAAATTGGCAAATGGTTGGGGCCGAAAGTTTTTTCGCGCGAAAACAGCCTGCTTCTTAATAAAAAACATCTTGAAAAAGCTCACGCGTTTTACGAAAAATATGGTGGTAAAACCATTATTTTAGCGCGTTTTATCCCCATTATCCGCACGTTTGCGCCGTTTGTGGCGGGGATTGGCAAAATGTCTTATTTCCATTTCGCGGCGTTCAATGTGGCGGGCGCGCTTTTGTGGGCGGTATTGTTTACGCTGGGCGGATTTTTATTTGCGGATTTGCCGGTGGTGCAGCATCATTTCCATTATGTAGTATTGGCGATTATTGTGCTTTCGGTTCTGCCGGCCGCGTACGAGTTTTGGGCCGCGCGGCGCAAACAAAAATAACATTTTGGTTTTTTAAGACTCCGGAGCGTTTTAAACGTTCCGGAGTTTTTTATTTGGCGTTTAAAGCGACGGGTAATTTGCCGTGTGCCGGTTGGTTGCCTAAAATGATGTCCGCGGCCGTTTGCAGCACATAGCGGTTTAAGCCGTAGGTGGCCAGGACGGTATCGGCTTCCGGGTAGTTTTTGATGTCGTACGGGCTCATGGTGGAAATAAACACCGTATTTTTGTTTTCTTTAATCAGTCCGTTGATGGCGTTTTTTTGGTTAATATTGGTTTTGTCGGCCCATTGCAGACTGGTTAAAATAAGCAGGTCCGCTCCTTTGGCGCATTCCGCGGCGCGCTGGCTGTCTTTCTTGCGCGGCGTGAGCGCGGCGTTATAACTGCGCACGTTCCAGCCTTTTTCCAAGAACGGCTTGCTGAAATTCATTAACTGGTCCGAGAACCGCGCCGGCGCAAAAAATACGGCGCAAACGGTCGGTTTTTTGCCGGGAGCGGGAATAACGGGCACGGCGTTTTTGCGGTTTCGCACCAACGTAACGGCTTTGGAGCTGATTTTTTCCAGTTCCGTCCGGTAGGCTTCGTGGGAGGGTTGGGGAGTGGCGGGCGCGCCGTCCAAGAGCCCCATATCTTTTTTTGCGTTAAAGATTTTCCGGGCGGCGTCTTGCACGCGCGGCTGTAAATTTTTTGTTTTTATTTCTTGCGAGGTTTGGGCAAATACGGTAAGCGGCTTGATATAGCGGCCCAGCAGGATCATATCCGCGCCGCTTTCCAACGCGCGCGCTGCGCATCCGGAGATCGTGCAGTAGGTGGTGGCGCTTTTCATGTCTAAGCTGTCGGTTACCACCAAACCGTTAAAACCTAGACGATTTTTTAACAGGATTTGCAAAATCGGTTTCGAGAAGGTGGCGATGTTTTTTGCGTCCAGTGCGGGGTATAATACGTGCCCGGTCATTACGCCGGCTACGCCTTGTTCTACGGCGGCGGCAAACGGGGCCAGGTGTACTTTTTTCATTTGTTCGGCGTTGGCTTTTACTACGGGTACGGCGTAGTGCGAATCTTGCGCCGTATCGCCGTGGCCGGGGAAATGTTTTACAATGCTCATAATTCCGGCCGCTTTAAAACCGTTGATAAGGGCGATTCCCATTTTGGTTACGTCTGCCGGGTCCGCACCGAAAGAACGTACGCCGATAATCGGATTATCGGGATTGTTGTTTACGTCGAGCACTGGGGAAAAGTTGATGTGCACTCCCGCGCGACGCAGTTCCAAACCCGCCAGGTAAGCAATCGCGGCCGCGCCTTCTTCGTCAGCGGCGGCGGAAAGCATCATGTTGGTGGGCAGATAATCAAATCCCAAGGTGATGGGGGTATATACGGTACCGCCTTCGTAATCGATGGAAATGAAGAGCGGGATTTTATGCGGGCCATTGGCGGCCCAACGTTGTAATTTGGCGATGAGTTCTTCCGTTTGCGAGAGCGAATAATTACCCCATTGGATAAGTACGCCGCCGATTTTGCCTGCTTCAATGGCGGGGCGGAGTTGGTCGGCGCTGTCCACGTCCACAAACGCAACCAGCGTTTGCCCCAGTTGTTCTTCGGAGGATAATTCTTCAAACGTCAGCGCGGCCGACGGTAAAAGCGGGAAGAGAAACAGCAGGGCAGCCAGTAGTTTTTTCATTAATTAACCTCAATTACCGGGATTTCGGCCGGAGCCAAAAAGCGCAGCGGAATTCCCCAGTAAAACATGCCGGAGGTGATGTAAAAACTCATTCCGTCTACGTTGTACAGACCGTATACGCGCGGAAATTGCATGCGCACCAAGTATTTAAACGGAAAAATTTGACCATTGTGGGTATGCCCGCTGAACATCAAATCGGCCCCCGCCCTGGCGGCTGCTTGGGCGTACATGGGCGTATGGCTGAGGAAAACCAACGGTTTTTGCTCATCCGTTTTTGCTAGCAGATCCGTTACGTCGCGCGTGGTTACGCCAGCGGTGCGCGCATCTTTAATCCCGGCTACCTGCACGCCGTTTTCCAATGCGGCGGTTTGGTTTTCCAACAAGTTTACACCCGCTTCTTGAAATAATTCTTTGGACTGGCCGTACCCCACGTAATACTCGTGGTTGCCGAACACGCCGTAAATCCCCAGCGGAGGATTGGTTTGTTTTAGGCGGCGCGCGTATGTTTTCAAGTCGGGGCCGTATTCAAAAATATCCCCTAACAGGAAAATAACGTCGGGCTGCTCGGCTTCAATTTTTTTCAGCGCATTGTCAAAACGCGCCAGGGATACACCCATACCTAAGTGGGAATCGGAAATTAAAGCGATTTTCATTTTAGGCGCGCCGGGTACGTTTACGCGTACGCGTTTAATGCGCGGGGACGAAAACCCGCCCCATAAAGACAGCGTAAACACCACGCCCATCACCGCCAGACTGGCCGGGCCGGTCCAGGCGCGCGCGGGTATGTGGCAGAGTTGTAAAATCCATTGTAATACGGCAAATGCGGCTACAATGCAAAATGCCAAAAATACAAGCCCGCCCCATACGTAGCTGACGTAATAAAGCAGTTGTTCAAGCGTTCCGTAATGTGTGCGCGTGTATTCCATGCCAAAGCGTACCAACACCGTCATCAAAACAGGTGCCGCCGCTACCGGGATTTTCCACCCGATTTGCGGGAACGCAAAATACAGCCACGCGCCGACGGTTACCTGCATCCCCCACAGAATCAGGGACGCAATAATAAAAAACAGAGCCATAAAGTTTATTTCTCCTGCAAAAAAGTGTTTTTTATATTTTAAAAAATTTCTCATAATAAGTATAATATATCTATATACGTACTACTATAAAGAGGAACAAAAAGAATATGACCGTAAAAGTAAGATTTGCCCCGTCTCCGACCGGATTTTTGCATATTGGAGGGGTTCGCACTGCGCTTTTCAACTACCTTTTCGCCAAAAAAAATAAAGGCACGTTTTTATTAAGAATCGAAGATACCGACGAAGAACGCTCCACCCAAGCCTCCACCGATGCTATTTTTGAAGGTATGCAGTGGATGAATCTTACCTGGGACGAAGGCCCCATGCCCGACGGTACCAACAAAGGGCCCGACGCGCCCTACTATCAGGCCATTCGCGCCGATCAAGGGCTTTATAAAAAATATATCGACCAGCTTATCGCCGAAGGAAAGGCCTACAAATGCTACTGCACTGAAGAAGAGCTGGAGGCCAACCGCCAAAAATGCCTAGCCGAACACCGCCCGCCGAAATACAGCGGCAAGTGCCGCGATTTAACGCCTGAACAGCAAAAAGAGCTGGAAGCCCAGGGCCGCAAATACGTTATCCGTTTTCGCATGCCGCAGGAAGGTGACGTGGAATGGGACGATATGATTCGCGGTCACGTTAAGTTCGCCAGCAAAGATTTGTATGACCTCGTTATCCAAAAAACCAGCGGCTATCCCACTTATAACTTCGCGGTGGTTATCGACGACCACTTGATGGGCATGACGCACGTCATCCGCGGGGACGACCATATTTCCAACACGCCTGCGCAAATTCAAATTTATCGTGCGCTTGGCTGGAAAGAGCCGATTTTTGCGCACTTGTCTATGATTCACGGGCCGGATGGTAAAAAACTTTCCAAACGCCACGGCGCGACGAACGTAGTAGAGTTTCGCAACATGGGCTACCTGCCCGAAGCGTTGAAAAACTACCTTGCGCTTTTGGGTTGGGCCACCAGTGATTCCCAGCAAATTTTCGCCCCCGGCGAATTGGAAGAAAAATTTGATATCTCCGGCTGTCAGCCCAGCCCGGCCGTTATGGACCCGGAAAAACTGAACTGGATGAACGGCGAATATATCCGCGCTACGCCGATTTCCCGCCTGACCGACCTGGCCATGCCGTTTATCGAAAAAGCGGGTATCGACGTGTCCGGCGTGGACCGCGCCAAATTGGAAGGAATTGTCGGCTTGGAGCAGGAAAAATACAAATTGCTGACCGAAATCCCGGATTTAATCCGCTTTTTCTTTGAAGCCCCGGTATTTGAACAGGAAGCCGTAGAAAAAGTTTTTGGCAAGCCCGAAGCCAAACAAGCGCTTGAGTTGATGATTGCCGCCTACGGCAAGCTGGAAGATTTTACCGAAGCCAACCTGGAAGCCGCCGCGCGCGCCACGGCCAAAGAAAACGGTCTGAAAGCGGGACAGATTTTTCATCCTATTCGCGTGGCTGTTTCGGGTCGCACCCACGGGCCAACCTTGTTTAAAATGCTGGAATACATGGGCAAAGACGTAGTGCTCGCGCGCTTGAATAACGCGCTTTCTTACTGCAAATAATTGCGCCTGAAACGGGCAAGGGTACCATGAAATACTGGTTTTTTGACGGTAACGACGTAATCGGCCCTTTCACGCCGCGGGAATTGGCGGCGCGGGCGGATTTTTCCGTCGATTCCAGTTTGGTCTGTCCGGAAAATTTCAGTGAAGACGATAACAGTTGGAAACCAGCCTCTTTATTTGCGGATTTCGGGCCGGATACATTGTCGTCCGGCTCCGCCGTTTCCACACAGACGCGGGATCGCGCCGTAGAAGAAGGAGATTCTTCTGCCGAAGAGACCGCTCTGTTTGATAAAGAAATGGACACTTTCCTTAAAAATCCGTCCATTTTAGCCGGAACCGCGGCTCCCGCGCCTGAGGGACCGGGATTGGAAATCCCCAAAAAACCGGCCAAACCGGGCCCGATTGAAGATTATTTCAACAACATTAACGGCGAAGATTTAGGCGATATTTTAGGCATTCCGGATCCGAACGAAATTTCGGACATGAACCTTCCCCGCGTTGTAGACGGACGGTTCGACAACACTACGCCTCCTACGGATAAAATAATCGATTTCGTGGAAGAGCACGCAGCGGAGCAGGACGAAGATTCGCCTGAACTTCCCCCGTCGCCGCAAACGATCGTGCCGCCTGAGCCTGTCCAAACGTTGGCGCAGCCGCAGGCCGCCGCACCCGAACCTCCTCTGCCGGAACCCCAACCCGTTGAGCGGGAAGAGCAAGCTGCTTCCGTGCCAATGTCGGAAGTGGAGGGAGAGGCGTTAATCGATTTACCTGGGGAAGCTGTTACCCAACCGCCCGCTGCGGCCGCAGAACAGCCTTTGCAAGAAGAAAATTCTCAAGCGCAAGCGGCCGAAGAAACCGTTCCCACCCCGTCGGAGCAAAAACCAGAACCGCTGGTTTCTTCTCCCGAGCCGGTTCAAGAACCTTCATCTGTCCAAGAAGAAATCGTCTCCCCCGAAGAACCAACCAAAGAGCCGGAGGAGGAATATTTATCCACTTGTACGCTCCCTTTGGTAGGTGAACGGGAGAATATGGCTACGCTTCCCACCGTGCCGGAAGACGGCGCGCCGTTTGTTCCGCCGGAGCCTCCCGCCGCGGCGGAGTTTGAGCCGCAGGAACAATTGCCGCCCGCTCCGGAACCTGAATCCCCGGAGTTTTCCGCGGTCGGCCAAGAAACCGCGCCTAGGGAAGCGGAGGAGTTGATAACCTCTTCGGATCCGGCAGATTCCCCCGCCGAGCTTGAAGCGGAATCGCCGGAAACGCGGGATACAAAGGCTGATACCGTACGGGATATTTTGCGTGGCGCTTTGGCCGTTGCGCCTGAGACGGAAGAATTAAAAGAACCTATCGAAACAGTGCCGGTGGAACCTAGCCTTAACCAAGTAAAACCGAAGCTAAACCAAACGCCGGAAATTGAACAATTTTTAACGACGCAGCGCCGGCAGTTGCAGCGCGCGCGCCAACGCAAGGCCAATGTTATGCTTTGGGTGGTAATTCTACTGCTGGCGGCAGGCGGATTGGCGGCGGCGCTTCACTTTTTTGGCCGTTCAGCTGACGCGCCGGCCCCGGTGCGCACTGTAACGGAACCTTCGGCCTCGCCGGATAAACCCGTACCCGTTCAGCGCGCGGAGGAATCCGTTTCCGTGCCGTCCGTTTCCGCCTCGGCGGTGCGCGACGTACTGGCCGCGGCGGTGGCGGCTCCTCCGGCTCCTCTTACGGCGGCGGATAAAGCTTTGGCCGCCGTGCAAAACCATCAGCTGCCCGGAGGGAAAGGGACGATTGCTTCGTACTTTGACCGTTTGTACAAAACACAGCTTTCTCAAGGCTATACGGGGGAATGGTCCGCCGAGGCTTTGCATAAAAATACATATATTGTAAAATACAGACTGAGCAAAACCCGCGTGGAGCCTATCGTTTATGTGTTCCAGGCGGACGCCGCCCGCGGCAAGCTGACGGGCGCGCTCAACAACATCGCCCTGGATTTAGTGGGCAAGATTTAACGACGTACAAGCCGGCGCAGGGCCGGATATTTTATTCAAGAGAGGGTTCTTATGGCAGAACAGCAACCGTTGGCTAAGGCCACTATGGATGATTTGTTTAAACTGATGAAAGCGAAAAACGCTTCCGATATTCACTTAACGGTCGGCGTACCGCCGGTGCTTCGTATTCAAGGCCGCCTGTACCAAACGCCATTTGAACCTCTTACCAAAGAAAGCGCACAAACGCTTATTTATTCTATTTTAAACGACGAACAACGCCAAACCTTTGAAGATAAACTGGAGCTGGACTGCTCCATCGGGCTTAAATCGCTCGGCCGTCTTCGTGTAAACATCTACAAACAAAAAGGTTGTGTAGCGGCCGCGCTGCGCTCCATTCCCAACGATTTTAAAACGTTCGAAGAATTAAATCTTCCGCCCGTGGTGTACAATATCATGAAGCTTAACAAAGGCCTGGTGTTGGTGACGGGGTGCACGGGGTCAGGTAAATCTACGTCTTTGGCCAGCATGATCAACTATTTGAACATGAATGAAAGCAACCATATTATGACGGTGGAAGACCCTATCGAATTCGTACACCCGCACAAACGCAGTATCGTCAACCAGCGCGAAGTAGGTGCGGACACCCATTCGTTCGCCGACGCATTAAAACACTTTTTGCGTCAGGATCCGGATATCATCCTGGTCGGCGAGTTACGCGATATTGAAACCATGGAAGCCTGCTTGACGCTGGCCGAAACGGGGCACTTAGTGTTTGCCACTCTGCACACCAACGATGCCGTGCAGTCCATTAACCGTATTATTGACGTATTTCCTCCCAGCCAACAGCCGCAGATCCGCACGCAGTTGTCCTTTGTGTTGGAGGCGATTATTTCCCAGCAGTTAATCCCCACTCTTACGGGCGGGCGCGCCATGGCGGCCGAAGTGATGCTTGCCAATTCCGCCATCCGCAGCTTAATTCGCGACGGCAAACCGGAGCAGATCCTTTCCACCATGCAAACCAGTGCCGGTATGGGCATGATTACTATGAACCAAGCCTTAGGCGACTTGTATATGCAAAAGAAAATCAGCTACCAGGAAGCTCTGGCGCATACGAGCGATCCTTCCGGTCTGAAGACGTACCTGCAGCAAAAATTAGGTACCGCCAACTTTAAATAACCGGTAACACTAATCGGATGAAGTTTTAAACCCCAGTCTCTCAATGAAGGACTGGGGTTTTGCATACAAGAAGAGATGTTTCGTTTTAGCGGGTGGTATCTCTAAAATAGAATTCCGTTCGTCAAAATAAGCGGGCAAAGCGTTGTAAGCCGGGAAAGCCTTGCTTTGTTTTTTTTTTTTGATAACATGGGTATGCGGGTATTTTTGGAAAGCGATTTGTTGGCATTCTTTGCCCCAACACTGCATCTGGGAGTCTTTATGAAACAACGGGGTTTTACGTTAATTGAACTGTTGGTGGTCGTGTTAATTATTGGTATTTTATCGTCGGTTGCTTTGCCGCAGTATACCAATGCGGTGGAAAAAAGCCGGGCGGGCGAAGCCTTGATGATGTTGAAGACGTTACGGGAACAACAGGCTGTTTGTATATTGGCCAACGGCGAGGCGAATATCTGTACGCAAGGAATTAATTTGGGAGATTATTGGAAAAATGCCAGTGATAATTTGTTTGCGGCAATAGACGTTGAGTTACCTGGGGATGCTGACTCGGATTGTGAAGAGCCGTTGTGCGGTCCTGCAAGCAAAAATTTTACCTATACGCTTGATGGACAATATATTGATGCCTGGCGCCGGCCTATATATACGAAATATTATTTGGAAACGACAGCGTGGCCTTCCGATATATCGGCAAACCGTATTTGGTGTTATAATGCTGATAACGCAAAAAATTGGTGTAAGATAATCGGTTTTAGCAAAGCGGAGGGCGGCCGTTGGCTGCAACCTTAATATAAAGTACAATAAAAACACCCCGGGTTTTGCCCGGGGTGTTTTTTGTTTGAGTATTACTCTTGGTAATCTTTTAACATCTTGGTGCGGCTGGGGTGGCGCAACTTACGGATTGCTTTTGCTTCAATTTGGCGCACGCGTTCGCGCGTTACGTTGAACATTTTGCCCA
>CAYUAA010000033.1:0-10367 GCA_964442585.1 uncultured Elusimicrobium sp.
CCGTTTTGTCCGAACCGATAATACCGATTTTTACGTCCACGCGGCGCGGTTCGCCGCCCCGTTCCAGCACCCATAAACCGGTGGTGGTATATTTTTCCATATTAGTGGAGGGGGAAAAACGCAGCGCTTCGTTAGGTACCAAAAGCACGCCTTTTTTATCCTGCGTACGGATGGTAATGGTGGCCGTCATGCCGGGCATAAATTTACCGCTTTCGTTGTCCACGTCAATCACCACCGTATAAGTGGTATTGTTGGATGAAGAAGAGTTTGAAGACGCGGAATAATTCGTGCGCACCTGGCGCACAGTGCCCTGGAATTTTTCGTCCGGGTAGCCGTCCAAGGTAAAATCGGCCGTTTGACCTTCTTTAATTTTTACCACGTCAGCCTCGGACACTTTGGCCTCAATCTGCATTTTAGTTAAATCCTGCGCCAGCACAAACAGCTCCGGCGTGGAGAATCCGGACGTTAAGGACTGGCCTTCGCTGACGGACTTGGAAAGCACCATGCCGTCAATAGGGGAGATGATTTGGGTATTGTCCAAATCCTTCTTTGCGCTGTCCAGGCGCGCCTGGGCTTGAATGACGGAAGATTCGGCCGAGTTCAACGCACTTTTAGCGTTTACGTACGCCAGTTCGTATTCTTCCAGGTTGGACTTAGATACGTATTCTTTGGCATAGAGTTCCTGGTAGCGAGAGCGGTTGAGCTTAGCCAAATCATAAGAAATCTTGGCAGCGGCCAAATTTTCTTTAGCCGAAGAGAGACTGGCGGCGGCTTGGTTATAATCCGCCTGCACCTGGGTGGGATCGATTACCGCCATCAGGTCGCCTTTTTTAACGGGGGTATTGTAATCGACTAAAATTTTTAAAATTTCGCCGGAAACAAGAGCACCCACCGTCGTAGTGTTGACGGGGTTAATCGGGCCCGAGGCTTCCACCATTTCCACGATGTCTCCTTTTTTAACAGGGGCCGTGCGGAATTTAGGCGCGGCGGGTTTGGCAAAAAAGTACGCTTTTACAAAGTACGCCACCCCAAAAATAACCGCCAAAAGGAGGAGTTTCTTCCACCAAGCGAGCGATTTGAATTTTTCCCAAATGCGTTTGAACAGATTTTCTTTTTTCATATTAATAGGTCCCCATGGCTTGTTTTAAGTCCGCCACCGCGGAAGCGTAATCATAGCGGGCGGTGAGCAAGCTCAGCTCCGCGTCGGTATAGGCTACTTCGGCGTCTTTCAATTCGATAATATCACCGATGCCTTCGTTATAGCGTCCGCGGGATAAATCCAAATTTTCTTTGGCTTTTTCCACATTCACTTCGGCCACCGGGATGCTTTCGGCGGCTTCCTGCATTTTGATATAAGCGTTTTGCACATCTAAAAACACGTCGTTAAGCAGGCTGCGGTTGGAGTTGAGCGTTTTAGAGTAAGACAGTTTGGCCTGCTTATATCCGTTATACGTCTTAAAAGCGTTAAAGATAGGGAACTCCACCGAAGCCATCAATTTGGTTTCTTCGTTATCCAGGCGGAAGTCGTCTCCGCTTTTGCCAAACCCCGCTGAAAAAGAAAATGTGGGAAAAAATCCCGCTTTGGCGCGGTTTAACTGAATTTGGCTGATTTTTACGCCGGTGCGAGCCGAGAGCACGTCCGGGCGGTTGGCGTAAGCGGTTTCCACGGCTTCATTAAAGGGAATATCGATTTTTTCGAACGCGTCTACGTCTTGAATGTTCAAAATCGACGGCGTGGTAACGCCCATGGCGTTGGCCAATTGCGCCGAGGCCGTTTTTACCAGGTTACGCGCGCGGATAAGGCGCAGTTCCTCGTTATTTAAGTTTACCTCGGCGGTGGTAACGTCCACTTTCGGGCGCAAACCCAAGCGGAAAAACTCGGCGGAACGTTCGTACTGGTCTTTATACAAATCGCGCGACTGCGTACGGATCGCCACCGCGCGCTTGGCCGACAACAGGGCGTAATAATATCTTTTAATGCTGCCCGTAATTTCATTTTTTACGCCATCGTAATTCGTCTGGGCTTGTTCCAACGCCAATTTGTTGATTTTTATGTTGCGGGCAATATCCGTTATGCCGCTTAAAGACAAGCGCGCCTGCGCATATACGTCGGGTGAGCCGTGGTCCGTACGGGGGAAACCGTCCGTCTTTTGGTTAGTATAGCCCTGAGACGCTCCTACCGACGCCGTAGGCAAAAACTCCGAACGCGCTAAATTCAAATTCACCTGCGCGTCCTGCACCGCCAAATAGGCGCTCACCGCGCGCGGACTGCTCTTTAGCGCAATACGAATACACTCTTCCAAAGAAAGTTCTCCTTCCAACTGTGTGAGCGCAACGCCGTTTGCGTCAAGCGCGGAGGAAGTATACGGCCGCACCAGGCGGGCGTCCCCTTCCGGCGACACCAGGCCGGACGAATAGAACAAATCGTCCGTTTCCGCACTCAGGAACACGGCAGGAAACAAGAGCCCCAAAACAAATAAAAGTCGATGTTTTTTCATATATAGTTATTATATTAATTTATGGCCGTCTTCTTGCCAAAAAAGCAATACGATCCGTTAATAAAACACCAAATTTCCCATTTTTATTGCATTTTTAAAAAAACCTTGATAGTTATATATTTATCAGTTATATTTTAAAGTATGAAAATATCGCGTTTTTTTATTTTACTTGCATCGGCCCACCTAGCCCTGCCCTCAGCCGCCCAGGTGAAAAGCCTTACAAAAGCGGACGCCGCGCTGAAGTCAATACGCAGCGCGCAGAGCGTTGTCCAATTAAAAGCGTTCAAACCAGCGGGGATTACATTCTCCGCAGGGCGTTTGGCCCGGGAATCAGCCGCATTTGCAAAACAATACCAAGAAGCTAACGCCGCCCTTCAAAACGCAAAAATAAAACGCGGTGCGCCAATTGAATTGACCTATAACGCCAAACCCGCTCCCGCTTCGGCCACTACGTCCGTCGGTTCCGCGACCAAACGGAAAGTAGATCTCGCCGTTAAGCAACATCAAGCGGATGAAGTACTTTACAACTGGGGAGAAATGATGGCAAAAAACAAACCCGCCGCCGAAACCCCGCAGCTTTCGTCCGAAAACGGAAACGTAATTTTAACGCTCAGGACCAAAAAGGCCGTTATCCAAAACGGCCCCAATACAGGCCCCGAAACGGTTATTACACCTGTGGAAATTGGCGTCAACGCCGACGTGTTAAAAAGCGCGACGGAAGCCTATTCGTCCGATATGCTTACAAGCGTCTTCCAACAAACGCCTGAAAATGCGGCCCAATTCATATATTTGCGCGAAAATTTTATCCGCTCCCAGGCCCGGTTTGAAGCCGCCGCCGATGCGGTGCACTCGCTTCTGCCGTCCAAAGGCTCATGGAAAAACTGGAAACCCAGCCAAATCCGGCAAAACCAGCTGATTCGCCAAAACTACACAAATTCGGCCGCCAACCTGGCCGTGGACGCCATTAACTTGCTCCAATTTATGGACCTTCACCGCGAAATTTTCTCCTCCGGTTTGCAAAGTTACGCAGAAATTATGCACCTGCATAACGCAAGCGGAGCCCAAATTCCGGCTACCTTCCAAACCTTTTGGAAGGGCCGTCCCGCTATTTAACGCGACCCAATCTACCGGCGCGGCCCGCTCGGCCGCGCTTTTTTTATAAAACGGCGCACAAGTCCGCGCCGCTTTGTATTATAATATAGGTATGTGGAAACCGATTGCTTTATTATGCGTATCTAACTTGTTTATGACGGTGGCCTGGTATGGACATTTGAAATTTAAAAACAGCGCCATTTGGCTGGTAGTGCTTGCCAGCTGGGGAATTGCTTTCCTGGAATACTGCCTGCTGATTCCCGCCAACCGAATGGGGCACCAGTACTTTACCGTCACCCAGCTAAAAGTAATGCAGGAAGTCATCACGCTTTTAGTGTTTGCCGGGTTTGCCATGTGGTACTTTAAAGAAAGCTTTAAATGGAACCATTTGGTCAGTTTTATTTTGTTGATTGCGTCCGTATTTTTTGTATTCAAAAAATGGTAAAGGATTTGTATGAAAAACAAACACAGACTGTTTATTAAAATGGCCGAACTGGTGGCGGAACAGTCCACCTGTCTGCGTTTGCAGGTGGGGGCCGTACTGGTGAAAGACAACCGTGTCATCAGCATCGGTTTTAACGGCACGCCCACCGGCCAGCTGCACTGCGAAGAAAACTTCCGCCATTTATACGAAAAAACCTATAAAGACGTTTTTCCTACGTACGAAGAATTCCTCGCCAGCCGCGAATTTTACGACTTGCACGGAAAATGGTCCATCGAAAACGAACTCCACGCCGAACAGAACGCCATTTCCTTTGCAGCCAAAAACGGCATCGCCACGCAAGGGGCGGACGTTTACGTAACATGGTCTCCCTGCGTGCACTGCGCCAAAGTAATCGTCAGTGCGGGCATTAAAAAGGTGTTCTACAAAAACACGTACGACCGCAGCCAGGAAGGCATTTTCTTCCTGGAAAAAAACGGCATCGAATGCCGCCAATTAACCGAGGAAGACATCGCACACGTTAACTAACCGGTTTTACCAACGGGTGCAGATTTACTATAATAAAGATATGACTAAAAAAACTACTACAACCGCCGCAGAAACTGAAAATACCGATATTATCGCTTCGTTTTTAACGGGCATTATCCAATTTTGCAAAAAAAATAAACGGGGCGTAATCGCCGCCTTGGTTATTTTAGCGCTGGCCGCTATTACCGGCTCTATTTATTCCGATCACCAAACCAAAGTAACGGAAGAATCCTGGGCCGCCTACTATACCGCCCAAACGGCGCTGCTTACCCAGGGAGAAGAGGTTGGATTCCAGCAAATCGACGCGCTGGCCAAAACCTTTCCGGGCACCAACGCCGCTCAATACGCACTTTTGTTAAAAGGCGACGTGCTTTACGCCAACGAAAACTACGCCCAAGCGGCCGAAGTGTACAAAGAACTTTCCGACGCGAAAAACGAAACCGTCCACACCGTGGCTGCGCTCTCCCGCGCCGCCGCTTTGCAAGCCGCACAAGATTATAAAACTTCGGCCGAAGTGATGACGGCTTTCATCGCCAAACATCCCAAGCACTTTGCCCTGGCCCAGGCATACATGACTTTGGCCTCCAGCCAAGAGTTAGCCGGCGAAAAACAAGCGGCCCTAGAAACGTATAAACACATCTTGGAAGCCTACACTAAAACCTACTTTGGCGTATACGCTAAAGACAAAATCACCGAACTTCAAAAATAAAAGCAATACCCCGCCGGACGATTCAACGCCCGGCGGGATTTTTTATCCCCAAGGACTATCTATGAAAAAACTAGCCGTTCTGTTCTTAGCCCTACTGCTGGCCGACGTATCTCACGCCGCCGGTTTTGCGCTTTACGAATTCAGCGCACGTACCACCGCCATGGGCGGCGCCGCCATGGCCAATAAAGCCGAAGCCGCTTCGCTGGCCGTCAACCCCGCTTTGATTACGGAACTATCCGGCACGCAAGCCCAACTGGGCCTTACCGCCGTTTCCGCCCACGCAAAAACTACGGTGGCCGGGCAATCCCGCACACTTAAAGACGACCTTTGGCTATTGCCCAATTTCTTCATTACCCACCAGTGGAGCGAAGACGTGACCTTTGGTCTGGGAGGATTTTCCCGCTACGGCTTAGGAGGAGAATACAAAGGCCCGGTGGAAACCTGGGCCGGAAGCAACCTGGCTTATAAAGTAAAATTGGAAACATTCTCCTTCACGCCAACCATTGCCGTAAAAGCCAACGAACAGCTTTCCGTCGCCATGGGCCTGGAAGCCATGATTATCGGGTTTTCCCAAAACTCCTATTTTAACGCATTGGGGCCCGGCATGGCGGGCGGATATAAAATGAGCGGTTCGGGCGTAAGCTGGGGGGGAAACTTCTCGTTTATTTACCGGCCCGAATGGGCGGAAAAATGGTCTTTGGGCGCCATGTACCGCACGAAAGTAAAGCAAGAGCTTAACGGCCGCATGGCCACAGGAGGCAAAAACTTCGCCGCGCTTAATGTGCACGACGGCAACGCCCAGGGGTCTATCGTCCTGCCGGACTCTATTTCCGCCGGGCTTACCTTCCGCCCCACCGAAAAGTGGACACTGGAAGCCGGCATCGTAGGCACCTTTTGGAGCTCTTACGACCAAATCCTAATTCAATACACCGGCACAGAAAGCAGCCCCTTTATCCGCAACCAAAAAAAATATAAAGACGTATACCGCTTAAACATCGGAACAGAATACCAATTCCATAAAAATTGGTTCGCGCGCGCCGGCTTTGTGTACGATCAGTCTCCCATCAATCCCAACGAAATGGACACCCTGGTTCCCGTAGACAACCGCCACATCGCCAGCATCGGGCTGGGTTACGCAGGTGAACGCTGGAGCGTTGACGCGGCGTACGCCCATGTGTTTGGGTCGGACTTGTCTGGCCGCTCCAACCAGTTTAAAAATCCCATGACGGGCCAGCCCACTTCCGTTTCGTATTCGAACGGAAAGAGCGATATGTACGCCCTCACCGTGGGATACAAATTCTAAGTCTTATCCATATAAAAAACCCGCACTCACCGGTGCGGGTTTTTTTATTATTAAAATTCATACCTGTATTGCGAAAATCGCGTTATTTTAAGTACTCCGTTCGAAACTGCCTTTTATGGAGCACGGCGGCGAGTTGTTTGTTACCTTGTTTTAGACGAATTGCTAACGATACCCGGAACATTCAAACGGGAGCATCACACACTTTTTACAGGAAATCGGCTTGTTCCAATAATTTTTGTACCAAGCGGGAAACGGCATATTTTTTTACGCCGTTTTGCGGTACCCGGATAAATCCAGCCGGAGTGGGCGCAGAAGGGGGGAATTTTACAGTATATAAATCCGCATAAATAACTCGGTGGGATAATATATGTTTTACAGGTCCGGCCACGCGGGTAAGAACGCGGCGGCCAAACAACTTCTTACATTGGGGTAAGGATGAAATTTCCGCAACCTGCGCGGAAGTTTCCAATAAAACGGGTTCGTACAAATTTTGCCACACGTCGCCCGCACCGCGTTTGTAAAGCCATGTATCACCGCCCTGCTTTACATATATATAATGAAAATAGCGCGCAGTTACTTTTACCCTTTGTCCCTTTACGGGAAGTCGGTCCACTTGGTTTTCCTTTCGCGCATGACATAAATCGGCCAGCGGGCACGTTAAACAGGCGGGCGATTGAGGCGTACAAACGGTCGCTCCGAAATCCATAATCGCCTGGTTGTAATCCCCGGGACGTTTTTTATCGAGCAGTTTTTGCGCCAGAGAGGAAAATTCTTTTTTACCGGAGACGGAGTCAATCGGCGTACAAATCCCATACACGCGTGACAACACGCGGTAAACGTTTCCGTCCAACACCGCATAGGGCATCTGATAAGCTATAGAACAAATCGCAGCGGCGGTATAGTCTCCCACCCCTTTGAGCGCACGTACGCCCGCGTAAGTTAGGGGGAAAACGCCGTTCATGCTTTTGGCGGCGGCGTGCAAATTACGCGCGCGGGAATAATATCCCAATCCTTGCCATAATTTCAGAACTTCGTCTTCCTCCGCATCCGCCAATACGCCAGGAGTGGGGAAACGCTCCGCAAAACGAAGATAATACGCCACCCCCTGAACCACACGCGTTTGCTGCAGGATAATTTCGGACAGCCAAATTAAATACGGGTCCCGGGTATTACGCCAAGGCAAATCCCGTTTATTTTGGTCATACCAAGCCAATAATAAAGAGGAAATCGAAGACATACCTCATTGTATAATTTTTCCCTAATGACAGGGAACGCTAAATTTAATTTCGGGTATAACCCCATACCCCCAAATCAAACTGCGGGGTTTTATAGCCCTGCCGCAAAATCAACCCCGATTTTAAAATTACCACGCATCGTTTTTCACAACGCAAATTTAAAAGCTTTTTTGCATAACACTTTTATTAGAAATCTACAAAAAACGTTGCCCGATTTTAAGATTACTAACAAACGCAAAAACAGGGGGGGATAAATTACCCCTCGTTTTATTTTATCCGCTGTGCAAAATCACCTCAAAAACTAAAAACAAAAAATTATTTTAGCCCCACAAATTCATCCCAGTTGGAAACAAAATTCTAAGCCTTAATGTAATATGTCTGTTTTTGGAAAAAGAGAACAGGGAATTTTCTCATTTTTCGGCCTAAATATAGCGTTATTTTTACTGTTTTTACCGTCTGAGAACAGGAGTTTTCCCCAGGGCGTGACATTAAATGACATTAAATTCATATTTATTGACAAATGTCAGAAAATAAATTATTATATGTCATAAGCTGGGGAAAACCCGCGTTGATAACTTTTCACACAGGAGAAGCTTTCATGCCGGAAGAAACCGAAAAAACTTTAAAAATACGCTTCCGTTTCCCGGGAGGGGAGGAGTTTGAGGCCCAGGGAACCCTGGAGTTTATTGAACGCCAGCGCAACTATTTCCTGGATTTAATAGGAAAGCAAACCCGCAACTCAAGTGCGAGCCAAAGCGCCCCCAGCCCAACACAACCCAACGCACCAACCCCAACACCCGCCCTCACCCCAGTACAAGAGGCTTTCCCAGCCAAACGTTTATGGGAAAAATTATTTAAAGAGGAGGGGGACGAAGTAATCTTTCGCCGCAAAATGCGTTTGGAGCCGCAAGAAGCCGCCCTTTTACTGTTGGCGGCGGCACGCGTTCTATTAAACCAATCCGCATGCAAAGCGCTCAGCCTGTCTCAAATGCTTCAAAAATCCGGATTTACCAATGCCGGCCGTCTGGATCGCTTACTTCAACAAGAAACCCATAATGGCTATTTAGAAAGTGAAGGGATCAAGCGCGGGCGCATATACCGTTTAACAAACGCCGGGTTTGCCCGCGCCTTTGTCCTAGCTGAAAAACTGGCCGGAGAACTGCTCTAAAGCCTTCCTTTACTCCTTATTTCTGCTATTTATATAGAGCCGCACCTCCTATAAAGGCCAGGGGGGAGAGAGAATCTGAGTAATGAGAGTTACTCCGCCAGCCCTAGCTAGCCCACTTTTAATTTTAGACAATGGGGGAAAATATCCTTTTTAGCCACATATACCCTATATATAAGTAAGAAATACTAAAACAAAATTGGTCTAAATTACAACAAAAAGCAATCCGCACTATAAAAAGAGAGGGAGAAATTTTACATATAAAAACGGTTCAAACACCAACCCTAATAATGAAGAAAAGTGGATAGAGAAGAATAAAAATATAACAATGCTAACAATTTTATAATAAATTTAATTTCTTAAAAATACATTTATTTTTAAATATCTAATACTTCAAATTAGATATTTAAAAATTAAAAAACAAAATATCATGCACTAAAAACAATATTTTCAAAAACAATTAAACTACAAAAATGTATTTTTTAGCATTTGGTAGTATAAAAAGTACAAATCTTACCCAAATTATCAACTTTTCCCGCCCTATAGCATTTCAAAAATAGATCCTAATTATTAGTTGATTTTCCCATGCTCACCCCCAGATATCACTTTTATACCTATCCCAATTCCTCCAAAAAAACAGCTTTTATAGGCACCAAGTCGCCGCGATTAATAAGACTTCCTTTTGTTGAAAAGTTGACAAAAGGAGGATATTTTGCCCGCTCCAAACTACTAACGATAATTTTTATTATGTTAATTAAAGTCGATAAAAAAGAAAGAAAACATATTCTATAAATAAACTTATTTTTATTTGTTTTTTATTTATTTTTTAACGATTTTTTATAATAATCTTATATTTATTTTAGAATTTATTTTCTAGCACTCTATCTTCGAAAATTACATCGCAAAATACAGTCAATTTTTGTTTTGTAAACGCCTGTGTTCTGGTTATTTTAAACCTTAAAAAAAGGTATTTTTTTGCTTACTCCCCCACCTCTTAATCATAGCTCTTTTTTGTAAAATTTAATTATTAACAACTCCTCATTATCAAAATATCTAAGTTTTTTAAAAATTATAAAACCAATTCGAAAATAGCAAAAATAACTTACTTTTTACCTACCGCATATATGCCAATATAGCAAAATGGATTTTTTCAAATTTAATGCTATTTTTGCATTTTTCAAAAACGCCCCAGAACGTTTTAGGGGTACCTAGGGTATGGGTCAAAACGAAATACGCGATCTTGGGTATTTTTAAGATTTTGGCTAAAAATCAGCATTTTTATATAAAATAATAACTTTACTAACAAAACTACTTCTTTCAACAAAAAGAAGGATTGAGCCTGAGCCTGAGCCTGAGCCTGAGCCTGAGCCTGAGCCTGAGCCTGAGCCTGAGCCT
>CAYUAA010000034.1:0-10272 GCA_964442585.1 uncultured Elusimicrobium sp.
CTCGTTTAACACCTGCATGCTTTGTTTATTAAAAAACGTCATTTTGGCGTCGCAGTCGCGCGTATACAACCCCAGGGGGATGTTGTCCAAAATCGCTTGCAGCAGGGTGCGGTTGCGCTGCAAATCCTGCTCGCGCAAATGCTGGGAGGTAACGTCTTCGTACAGGCTCAGCACAAAAAGCGGCTTTCCGTCCGGCCCCATAATCGGCGCTTTGCTGACGGACAAAACCCGTTCCTCTCCCCCGGCGGCGTTGTAAGTAAGCCGCACGCCCGTTTGGGCGCGGTCGACGGAGATTACATCGTCGTCCATCCGGCGGACGGACTGAACCACTTCTTTGGGAAGAAATCCGTAAACGTTTTGGTTGAGGGTTTCGGCCGCTTTATGTCCGAACAATTTTTCCGCCGCCGTATTCCACTGCACGCATACGCCGGCCAAATTTTGCACCGTCACCGCGGCGGGATATCCGTCCACAATCGAGGTTAAAAACGCTTTCTCTGCGTTAAGCTGTTTAAAAAGGGGAACCTCTTCCAGCGTCAGCATGATGTAAGGCGTTGCCGCCAGCGGCCGCGCCCCCACACTGACGGACAGAATTTCCGCGTCCGCGCTGACGATGTCGCGCACCATTTTTTTAGAAGCCGGCTCGGCCGACAGCGCGCGAATTTGCGTTATAGTCAGCCCCAGGCGGTCCGTACGCGAAGCCGTCAACGAAGCTTCGTCCGTGCGCAGCAAAGCGGCCGCAGCGGCGTTGGCAAACATTATTTTACCCGTTTCGTCCAGCAATAAAACGGCGGTGGGAAACTGCTGCAAAAAAGCGTACATTTCTGGCGTAAGCGTTTGAACGGCGGGAACGGAAGCGTCTTCAGAACCGGAAAAAAATGAAAATAGTTTGTTGGACATAATCCCTCTGTAATACGGCGCAAATAAATATAATAATACGATTATATACTAATAAATTCCACGCTCGGGCGCAATACGGGCGCGCACGCGTACGGGCGCGGCGTCTAACTATTTTTTACCCTGCGCGGGGAAACGCCGTCTGCTATACTACTGTTAGGGGGAATTATGAAACGGACTCTTTTCTGCTTTTTATTATTCGCCGGTGTGTGCGCCGCTTACGCGCAAAACGCGCCGTACAAGCCCGCCACCGACCGCGCGCCGGCGCAGTATCTGTCTACCAACGCCTACGCGGTGGAGGACACTTGTCCCGGGCACGATATTTTAAAACAGTTTTCCTGTACAAAAAATGAACCCGCCGGCTACAAATGCTTTGACGTGTACCTGGTGGAAGGAGACCCCATCGCCTCCGAACGTTACACGCTGCTGGACGAAAAATTGACGGAAGAATCCGTCTCGGCCGACCCGCAATGTTCGTTTGACGTTTTAACCTGCGACGTTTTTTTGCAAACGCTGCGCTATAACCTGGATTTTTCATGGTATATCGACAACTATCCCTCTTCCGCGTTCCCCGAATGCGCCGACACCTACACCTGCACGCGTTTATCCTGCTTAAAACCGCTTGCGCCCGCGCAAGACGGCTCTCCCCGCGCCCAAAAACTTTCCTGCGTATTTAAGAAAAACCAAATTTTCTTTTTAGGCGCACAAATCACCTGCCGGGACAAAAACGCCCGCTGAGCCCGCCCACGCCAATCCCGGCAAATTGCTATAATGAAAGAATATGATTTGGGCCCATTTTAAAACTATTTTTTCATTTCGCGTCTATCACCGCTTGGCGTTCGCCACGCGCGGGCAGACGCTTTGGTTTGCGGCGTACGTGTTCTTTTTGTCGATTTTGGCGTTTCACTTCGCGGCGGACGGACGCATACAAGAAAACCTGCCCGTATTTTTAAAAAACTTTCCCGCAGTTACGTTTGAAAAAGGCTTTTTAACCGCGCCTCAAACGCCGGTGAACGCGCCCATCCCGCAAAGCGAACTGGTCATCGCGTTTGACGCCGCGCGCCAAACACCCCCCACCCGGAACGAAATGACCCATAACAAGCAGCTGATGCTGGTGAACCAAAACCGCGTATACATGATCTCTTCCACGGGCGTGCAGAGCCAAACGCTGCCGGCGGACCTCTCTTTTTCCGCCACACCCCAAGTGCTGGCCGCCCACCAAAGCGAGCTGGCCGCCTCGTTAAAAATAATTGCGTTTATCACGGCGTTGTTTACGGTGCCGCTTATCATGCTTTTTGACGTTTGCCTGGCGGCGTGCGCGGGCATGCTGTTTAAACTCGTCACCCGCGCGCCCGTACCGAACGGAATCATCTTTAAATGGTCCGTATTTTTACTGGGCCCGCTGTCCGCCTTATGGTATGTGCGGCTGTGGTTTTACATTCCGCTTTTTACGTTGGCGCAAGCGATTTTGTGCCTCATCTATATGCAGCAAATTTTCAACACGCTCCCGGAGGAACGCTAAATGCTTATTAAACTGATACGTTCGTTCAGTTCCGCGCACCGCCTGCCGCATTACGACGGCCCCTGCCACAACCTGCATGGGCATACGTGGAAAGCCGTTTTTGTCATTGAAGGTCCGGTAAAACAAGACGGCATGGTGTGCGATTTTAAAGTGGTAAAAAAACTGCTCGATGACAACTTGCCCGATCATCAATTTTTAAACGACCGGCTGGAAAACCCCACCGCCGAAAACTTGGCGCAATTTTTATTCGCCCGAATCGGAGCGGAACTGGCCAAGATGGGCTTAAAATTAAAAACGCTGGAAATTTGGGAGAGCGAAAATGCCGCGGCCGTCATGGAAGGTTAACGAAGTTTTCTATTCCATTCAAGGCGAAGGTAAACACACGGGCATGCCGGCGGTGTTTATCCGCCTGGCAGGCTGCAGCATGAACTGCCCCTTCTGCGATACGAAATACGCCTTTCAAACCGGCGAAGAATGGGACGAAGCGCGCCTGCTTGGCGAGCTGCAAAAATACCCTTGTAAAACCGTAGTGGTAACCGGCGGCGAGCCTACGGAACAAGACGTCCCCGCCCTGTTCAACGCGTTAAAAAACGCGGGGTGCGAAATCCATTTAGAAACCAACGGCGCGCACGACGCGGACGTCAGCCGCGCGGATTTTGTTTGCGTCTCGCCAAAAAAATACGTCAGCCCGAAAATGCTCCAAAAAGCCGACGTAATTAAAATCGTCGTCGGGCAAGATACCGACTTAGAAGATTTAAAAAGTTACTATGCGTACGAAAACGCCAAAACGCAAATTTATCTGCAACCCGAAAGCAACAAACAGGAGAACATCGACCTATGCGTAAAACTGTTAAAAAATCATCCAACCGCCAGGCTAAGCCTGCAAACGCACAAAATGGCAAACTTCCGCTGACGGAAGAAAAAATTTTGAACAACCTGCGCGAAATTTTGGCCTACATTGGCGACGATCCCTCGCGCGAAGGCCTGTTGGAAACGCCCCACCGCATTTTGCGCAGCTGGCAGAAAATTTACGGCGGTTACAAAATGAAACCGCAAGACGTTTTAAAAACGTTTACCGAAGGCTCCTGCGAAGAAATGGTGGTGCTTAAAGACATCGAATTTTACTCCACCTGCGAGCACCATTTGCAGCCGTTTTTCGGCACGATTTCCATCGGATATTTGCCCAAAGGGCGCGTGCTGGGCATTTCCAAACTGGCGCGGTTGGTGGAAGTATTCGCCCGCCGCTTGCAAATACAAGAAAAACTGGTGGCCGAAATCGCCGACAGTTTAATGACCACCCTGGAACCTTATGGCGTAATGGTGGTGTGCAAAGCCAAGCACATGTGCATCAGTTCGCGCGGCATAGAAAAGCACGACGCGGTAATGGTAACCAGCGCGATTCGCGGCGCATTCAAAAAAATGGAAGTGCGCAACGAATTTTTGGAAATGATTAAATAGCGCAATCTTCTTTTCTCCGGCTGAAAAGAAGCAAAAAGCCCGCAACCCGGAAACGTAAAAAAAATTTTAAAGGACTGGCTGACAACTCGCCAAACACAATTGAAACGGCTCGAACCGATCAGCCAGTTGTCATTCTTAAAATTATTTTTTACAAACCGTTTCAAGGGTTGCATTTAACAATAAAACCACCGTTTTTGGACAGCGTTGCCAAGGCGGCACAAACAACGTAACGGAAACAGCCTTTTTCAGGGCAGCAGCAAACAACAAAAAACGGAATAAATTACTTATGAAAAAATTATTAATGGGCATTATTAACGCTACACCCGATTCTTTTTACGACGGGGACCCTCAAAATAATCTGGCCTCGCTGCTGGCAAAATGCAAAGATTACGTGCGCGAAGGCGCCGATATATTAGACGTCGGCGGAGAATCTACCCGTCCGTTTGCACAGCCCGTCAGCGAAGAAGAAGAAAAAGCCCGCGTGTTGCCGCTTATTATCGAAATCCGCAAACTTTGGCCCAAAGTACCCGTTTCCCTGGATACCGTTAAAATTCCCGTCGCGCTGGAAGGGCTTAAAGCCGGCGCGTCCATCATCAACGACGTCAGCGGCACGCCGGATAAAGAAATGTTCAAACTGGTAAAAGATTTTAACGCGCAAATCGTCATCATGCACATGCGCGGCACCCCCCAAACCATGCAGTCCCAAACCAATTACACCGATATGCTGACGGAAATTAAAGATTTCCTGACCGACAAAATCACCCAAGCCGCGGCCTGCGGGGTTGCCAAAGAGAACATTATTATTGACGTTGGATTTGGATTTGCCAAAACGCGCGCCCAGAATTACGAACTTTTAAAACACCTGGCTTTCTTTAAAAATTTGGGAGTGCGCATACTTGCGGGGCTTTCGCGCAAGACGTTTTTAAGCCAAAAGTGCGAAGGCGCGCCCAAACGCAAAGCCCAAACGCTGGCGGCCAATTTAGTGGCCTTGCAAAACGGAGCGGACATTTTACGCGTGCACGACGTGAAAGAAACGCGCAAAATCATCAACTTTTACGAAGAATTGGAGGCCGCCCGATGACAAACGTCTACCTCACGCAAACCGGTTCTTTTACAGCCCGCCACGGCCACGGCGGAACTCTGTCCGAAGAAATTCATCCGCATACCTTTCGCTATGAAATTACCTTCTACGGCCCGCTTAATGAAGAAGGATACCTGATAGATTTCCGCGTTTTGTCGGCCGCGTTTGAAAAAGAAATCAACGCCCGTTTTGAAAACCGGGATCTGGGACAATTCTTTCCTAATCCGACGACCGAAGCCCTCTGCCTGTGGATTTACAACCGCGTGCGGGAAATCTTCCCGCAGTTATACGCCGTAAAAGTGGCCGAAGAAGCAGGCCGTTGGATAGAATACCGAGGAGAAAACTAATATGCCCCAAGCCGTTATTGCATTAGGCAGCAACATTCCCCCCGCCAAAGAAAATATCGACCGCGCCCTGGCCGCCTTATCCGAACTGGGCACCGTAAAAGAAACCGCACCGTACATCGTATCCAAGCCGGAAGGATATTCCAACCAGGCGGATTTTATTAACACGGTTACCATTTTAAGCACGCCCTACCGGCCGCTGCCGCTGCTCAAAAAATTGAAAGAGTTGGAAACCCGCCTGGGCCGCACGCCCACATTTCCCAACGGGCCGCGCGTGATTGACTTGGACCTGCTTTTTTACGATGACCAAATGGTGTTTGAAGACGACGACCAATACCCCCTCATCGTGCCGCACCCGCGTTTGCACGAACGGGAATTTGTGCTAAAACCGCTTTCGTACATTCTGCCGGACTATGTACACCCCAAGCTAAACAAACCCGTTTACCGACTGTACCGCGAACTGATGAAAAAAAAGGGTACGCCGGACTGCCGAATTTTGTAAAATAAAAGAATATAGCAGTATAATCACTAACATTTAAGGAGAACGTCATGAAAAAAGTAGCCGTCGTATTGGCCGCCGCGTTATTTTTAGGCGCCTGCCACTGCACTTGCAAAAACTCGTGCAAAAAACAAGCTCCGGCCCCGAAACCGGTGGTACAGCAACCCGTCAAAAAAGCCGAACCCGCTAAACCCGCCCCGGTGAAAGAAGAAGATTTTGCCGAAGTCGCCCAAGTAGCCCGCAAAACCGACAAAGGCCTCGTGCTCGCTTACAAACAACCGATCAACTTCGCCTACAACAGCGATGAAATCGCTTCTGAATCGATGCCCCAAATCCGCCGCACCGCCGCCGCGTTGAAAAAATATCCCAACAGCACCGTGCGCGTCGCCGGTTACACCGATTCTTTGGGCAACCCCAACTACAACGTTGATCTGTCCCAACGCCGCGCCAAAGCGGTTGCCATGGAACTCGTAAAAGAAGGCGTTCCGGCCAAAAACGTATCCTTCATCGGTTACGGCGCCGCCAACCCGATTGCTTCCAACAAAACCAAAGAAGGCCGCGCGCAAAACCGCCGCGTGGAATTGGAAGTTTCCAACAACTAATTTACCGGTTGCTTGAAACAAAAAACCCCGGGCTTTCGTCCGGGGTTTTTTATGGCCAAAATCCCCCGGGCTTTTGAAAAATCCGTCCCGTTTTACGCTACAGGCTCCCCCGCTTATCCGCTTACTGACAGGCGGCCCGAGCGCGCCTTTTCATTCCCCCACCTCCAGCCCGAACGTCACCCGCGGCCGGCGCACATCCGGTCGGCAGGACGTTTCCCGTCTTTCGCCGGACGCGCGATCGCTCCTTTGGACGAAAAAAAACCCGCCGGTTAAGGCGGGTTTTAGGAACCGGGGAAATTTATAAATCGTAGCTGTTCCAATGTCCGTCCGCCCCGGTCGCCTGTCCTCCAAAATCCACACACACGTTATTCCACACTTCCAGCGTTTGGACGGCGCGGCAAACGGAACCCGATTCGTTCAACGGGCGGCAATACTGCGCCACCGGCTCGTTTTGTTCGTTTTTTACTTTTACGCAAATATGGCGGCCTTCTCCATGCTCCACGCGCAAGACAAACTGGAACTGCGCATTTTCCCAAACGTCATCGCCCGACACCCCCGCGGCCTCTATCTGCTCCGATCCGGCGGGAAAATTATAATTCAACCCGTCAAACCCAGGCGCATACGTCCCGTTCGCAATACGGTATAACTGCTGGGCGCGCCAAACGGAATCGGCGGCCACCATAGCGCGCATATATTGGTTTTTGGCTTCCTCTTCCCGGTATTTCTGCCAGCCGACCACAGCCACAACGCCCGCAACCAACGCCAACACTAACAGCCTTAAAAAGGCAAATCCGGCGTTTTTATATACCATGGGATCCCCCTTTGCCTAAAATTGGTAGTATATCTAATTTATCAAAAAAAAAAAAACGAAATCAATCCCTTAAGAAATTGCGGCAAAAAACACTTTTTACGTTCATCAACGCATTTTAATCCCCCCGGTTTTAGATTTTGCTAAAATAAAAAAAACGACCCAATAAGAAACGTCCATGCATATTCAATTAAATCCGGCGGAACTTCCCACCGTTACATTTGCCTGCGGCCCGGGGCAAGGCCATCCGGCTCTGCGCCAAACGCCGCTTTACAAAACGCTGTTCGAGCGCAGCCACCGCGCGCCGGACGTATCCACCCGCGGCCTTTATAAAGAAGCGACGGAAAATTTGCGCGCGCTTCTTGCGTTGCCGGCGGATTATACGGCGCTGTTCTTTGCCGGAGGAGCCACCCCGGCCATGGACGCGGTGATTTGGAATTTGACGAAAGACTCTCTCTCCGGCCTGGCGTTTGGGGCGTTCAGCCGCCGTTGGACGCACGACATCGCCGCGCGCCTGGAAAGCGGCGTCACCCGTTCTATCCGCGAAGCGGACGAAAACGGATTTTTCCCCCGGGAAAAGCCAGACTACAATGCCAGCTTAGTGGTGCTGACGCCCAACGAAACTTCCACCGGGGTACAAATTCCCGACGGTTACCTGCGGGAAGCTTGGGCTGCGCGCGGCAAAGATACGCTGATCGCGTGGGACTGCACGTCCTGCGCCGGGGGCCGGGTATTGCCGCCGGGCGAGTTTGACGTAATGTTATTTTCTCTGCAGAAATGCTTCGGCGCGGGCGGCGGCACAAGCGTGCTGGTACTGAGCCCCCGCGCGGTGGAACGCCTTCGGCAAACGAGCCGATACCGCGCGGTGCCGTTCTCGCTGGATTTAAACGAAGCCGTCCGCCACGCACAAGCGGCCCAAACGGCCAACACGCCTTGCACCACCAACATTTGGCTGTGCAACGAAGCCTGCAAATGGATGTTGGAAAACGGCGGACTGAAAGCCATGGAAACTTTATGCAAACGCCACGCGGCGCGGCTGTTGGAATGGGCCGCACAAACGGATTATTTGGCCCCGTTGGTAAAAGACGAAAGATTCCGCTCCTTCACCACCCTCACGCTGGAAGTGACCGATCCGCAGCTGAAAGATTCCTCCATCTCCGACGCGCTGATAAACACCGGGCTGCCCAACCTGGCCGACGGACTGAAGAAATATTCTTCGGTCAAGCAGAACTCCCTGCGCATATCGTGCTTTCCGTTTGTGGACGTAAACGGCGTGGAGCAATACGACAAACTGGCCGCGGCAGTGGACGAAATCGTGCGGCAGCTGCGCAAAAAATAAATTTCGCCCCGGCGTTCCAATCCGCCGGGGATTTTTATACCCGAAAAGCGGCCTCCGTCGTACCGACGAAACGCGGACAAACGTCTTTTCCCGACGGAAAATATTTTTTTCGCGCCACGCCGCCTCCTCTCCCCCCTCTACAAAGTTGACTTTTTATAAATTTGATAAAATACTAATAAGGAATACGTTATGAGCCGCAACATACTGTCACTCGATTTTTACGGAGGAGAAATCACCGCCGCACTGGCCGCGTTGGACGCCGAAACGTCCACCCTGCGCATGCGCCACGTTCTGCGCCGCCCGACAAAAGCTTTTTCCGGCGCGTTCGTACGCGACATGCAGGCCGCGCAGGATGAAATCTCCGCCCTGTTTGCCGAAATTTCCCAATACGTATCCATCGACCCGTCCGTCGTCGTCGGGCTGAGGGGTAACTTTCTTTCTTTTAAGCGCGCCAGCGGCTTTAACACCGTCGATTCCCGCAACCGTATCATCGGAGAGAGGGAAATACGCTCCGCCATTAAAAATTCCGTCCCGCCCCATTTAAGCGACGCTTTGGACGTGGTGGACGTGCTCGCACAGTCGTACACTATCGACGGCAACACCGGCATCAAAAATCCCCGCGGCATGGCCGGGTTTACGCTGGAAGTGGAAACCTTCCTTTCGTACGCGTTGGTAACGCATTTAAACAATTTAAACAACGTGCTCGCCGCCTGCGGCTGCAACGAATACCAGGTGCTTCCCACCGCCGTCGCGCTGGCCGAAACGCTGGCCCGGCCCGAAGAAAAACAAGCCGGCGTACTGGTGATGGATATCGGCCAAAGCGCGGCATCCGTACAAATGTATCACAAAGGTTCGCTGGTAGACGCTTGGGAACTGCCCTTTGGGCGCGACGCGCTGGCCCAGGCCATGGCCGACATATTGCAAAACGATTTGGAAACCGCCCGAGAAGTGTTAAAAGAATACGAACCGGGCACCGACGAAATTATGGACGAAGTATTGGAAGACGCCTCCGCCCGGTTGTTGCAAAATATTAAAAAAGAATTGTTACAATCTCTGCCTTATTTAAAATATCCCTCTTCCCAGTTGGTATTGTGCGGGGCGGCGGCGGACAAACGCATGCTCAAAGCGGCCAAAAAAATCTTTGGTGCGCGCAAAGCGCGGTTGGCGGCGTTCGATAATTTAATAGCGGACTGCCAAGCCGACGAATCCGTCTTCTGTGGGGCGGTGGCTCTGCTGACGCACACCCTGGAGCGCGAACAAAAACGTTTGGGCGTGGCCCAGGCCAAAGAAGAGGGCCTGTTGGACGGCTTGCTGCACAAGCTGGGACTGAGCGAACTGTTCTGATTTTTTCCATCCCATAACAACGCCCCCGGGTACGCACACCGGGGGCGTTGTTTATGCTTTCCTATGCAAAAAGAGCGGCCCGTCAAGGACCGCTCTTTTGATTAAACTCAAAGCCGGGTTAAGCGGCGGCTTCTTCTTCCGCTATTTCAGCGGCTTTTTCCGTACGTTTGCGAAGCAGATGCGACAGGATTTTCTTGCGCAAGCGGATGGACGAAGGCGTAATTTCAGCCAGTTCATCCGGAGCAATATACTCCACGGCTTGTTCCAAACTCATTTGGCGGGGAGGAGTAAGCACGTAGGATTCGTCGCTGGCTTTACTGCGCATGTTGCTTAAATGTTTGGCTTTGCACGGGTTGACCACCAGGTCGTTATCGCGCGAGT
>CAYUAA010000035.1:0-10248 GCA_964442585.1 uncultured Elusimicrobium sp.
AAGTGGACGACGACAAAATGTTCGACCGCCTGATTGAAGACGTAAAATCCGCCGAGCACACCACCGACGTGTTGGAGCATAAAATCAACCTCTATTTAACTACCCTCACTCACGGTAACCTTTCCCGCCATGCGGTGGCGCAGGCGTTTTCGCTGTTCGACGTGCTAAACAGCATTGAACGCATGGGCGACTGCGGAGAAAAAATCGCCCGCATTTTGGAAAAATTCCACACCAAACAGCCCTTTACCGGCCAAGACGTGGACGATTTGGAAGCCATCGCCAAACTGACCAAAGAAATCACCAAACGCACCCGCCGCGTGCTGGTGGACGTACAACAGCCCACCAAACAATGGCATGATAAAGCCCGCGTTACATTTGTGGATGCGGTGCGGGATGAAAACGAACTCAACTCCTTGCGCAAACAACTGCTGCGCGCGCGGCGCGAACGCATTCTGGCCGGCCGGGCCGAGGCCACGCCCGATTCCATTACCGCCTATGCCGACATCTTAAATAACTTTGAAAGAATCGGCGATTACGCCATGCGCGTAAATGAAAACATCCTGGGTTTCCGCACCGATGACGTGGCGGACGACGTAAAACACGCCGCCACCGCCGCACAGGAGGCATAATATGAAAATCAGCCCTTCGGCTTTACTTAAAGACGCATCCACTTTTTTTCCTATGTTGTGGGCCGTGTTGCGCGGCCAATACAAAGTACCCTGGAACACCTTGTTTTGGGCGGTATTGTGTTTGGTTTACGTGTTAAGCCCTATCGACGTACTGCCCGATGTAATGCCTATCTTAGGCATTACGGACGACGGCGCATTTATCTTGTTGGTGCTTTCACTTTTACATAACGATTTGGCCGCTTTCCGCCGTCAGCGCAAAACGGGTAAAACCATTTTGGAGGCCGAAGTCGTCCGCCCGGAAGAAAACACCAAAAAATAACCTTTTCCGCCGCCCACAACCCAGCGGCCGAATACGGAGTGAACCAATATGAAAAAATTAGTAAAACTGTTGTTAAAAACCGTCATTATATTGGCGATATTGGGGGCGGCCGCTTTGGCAGCCCTGCGGATTATGTTTCCGCCCGAAAAAATCAAAGCGATGACGCTTGATTACGCAAAAAACACGTTGCACCGCGAAATTTCGTTCGACGGCCTTTCGTTTAACTTAATTGGCGTAACGCTGGATAATTTTGCCCTGTCCGAAGCCGAAACCTTTAAAGCCGGCACGTTTGTAAAGGCGGACAAACTGTCCGTAAAAGTGGCATTGTGGCCGCTGTTAAAAAAACGGGTGGAAATCGCCACCGTTATTGTGGACGGACTCGACGTAAACGTCATTAAACAAAAAGACGGTTCGTTTAACTTCGACAGTCTGCTCCCGGCCGCTGAAGAAGAAGCCAAAAAAGAAGAGTCCTCCAAAGAGGCCCCGTCCGCCGAACCCGCCGCGTTTGTACTGTTGGCGGATAAAATCACGGTAACGGACTGCAATTTTTCGTATAAAGACCTGCAAACCGGCATGAACGCCGCACTGGAACGCTTAAACGTAACCGTCAACGGGCTGGATTTGGACAACCCTTTTGACGTCAAAATCACCTTTACTACAGAATTCCAGGAAAACGGCGGCCCGGAAGTGGCTGTGCCCGTCAGTATTGCGCTGCGCGTATTTTTGGCCAATCTGGATTTAAAAAACGCCTACGTAACGGTAAACAATGTTTCCGCCAATTACAAAACCGTTAAATTCGCCTTAAAAGGCGGCGTAAAAGATTTCACCGCCCCGACGGCAGATTTTTCCGGCACAATCAGCGGAATCAACAATAAAATTTTCGCCGATTTTTTGCCCGACTTGCCAGATTTCTCCATACCCGTTATCAGCTTGGGCATGCAAGCTTCGGCCGATTTGGACAAAAGTTCCGCCATCATTAAAAATGCGGCCTTCAGCGTGCAGGACAGCGGCCTGACCGCCAAGGGAACGGTCGGATGGGCGGCCGAATCTCCTTCGTACAACGTAACCGCCACGTTAAAAGCCAATTTGGCCCAGCTGGTGCAAATGACCCACGCCGCGGACGGATTCCACCCCGCTGGCGTAATTTCCGGCTCGTTTAAAGCCACCGACAAAAACGACGGCCAAGATGTCAGCGGCACCGTCACGCTGGCCGACCTCAGCGCCATGTACGAGCCCGTCACGCTGTCTAACACCAACGGAACCATCAAAATCGCTTCCGTCAACGACGTATCGTGCGACAATCTCTCTGGTCTGTTAAACGGCGAAAAATTCACCACGTCTTTTTCCTATAAAAATATCAAAGACGTCATGAACATCGTCTTTAAATTAAACCTTGATAAATTGACGCTCGCATCTTTTCCCAAAATGGAAGAAGCCCAAGAAACGCCTCAATCTGTAGCCGGATCCAACACCGCAGTCGCTGCCAAACCCGAACCCGAAACGTTTATGAACGTAAAAGCGGACGTAAAAGTGGGGGAAATCCGCGTGCCGTACTTCCGCGCGGATGGCTTTGTTCTGGCCGCCGACCTTAAAAACGTCAGCCCCAGCATGGGCAAAACCAACGGTTCCGTGTCATTTACTCTCAAACCCGGCGCGATTACGGATTTGGATTCGTTTGTTAAAGAGAGCAAAGTCGTCAAAATTTTACTCCTGCCCATCACCATTGTACGTAAAGTGGCGGGCGTGCTAAAAGTTGACCTGTTCCCTGCCCAAACCGAAGCTCAAAAAGGCGAAATCACCTATACCAAAGCCGAAGGCGCGTATATCTTTAAAAACGGCGTGATGAATTTGGACAAAACCGTCTTCGAGTCCAAACTCACCAACATCAACGCCCAAGGAAACGCCAATTTTAAAACCAACGCGCTGGACATGAAAGTGTCGGCTACCGTGCTTACCAGTCAAACGCCCGTGGTAATTAAAATCGGCGGGACGATGGATAATCCTTCCGGCAAGCTGGACGTATTAAATACGGTCGGCTCGGTAGTGGGGGGAATCCTCAACTACAAAACGCCCGGCAAAGTGGTAAACAGCACCGCCCAAACGGCGGGCGCGGTTGCCGCCGGGGCCGTTAAAACCACCGGCGAAGCGGTGAAAGACACCGTCAACGCCGCCAAAGACACGTTAAAAGGAATCGGTGGACTATTTAAAAAGAAAACCGACTCCAACAACAAATAAAACTTTACCGGAAAAACGCCCTGGGGATCCCTCCCCGGGGCGTTTTGCGCGCCTGGCAGTTCCAGCCAGCTTTTTCCGCCGATATTATTAATGGGCCGGCCCCAGTTGTTCCCCCATTCAAATTGACCTCATACTAAACCGGCCAAATATCATATAATTAATATATATGGGACTATTTTTACTTATCCTTACTAACTTATTTTTTCCGTTCGTCGCCCTGGGCGTACTGTTGGGTTTTTTATTCTCCGCACGCCGGGGCCTGCTAAAGCATCTTACTCAAGAACTGCGCGAGCGTTTCGGGCTTGAAAAAGAGGGGGATATTCCGCAAAACGCCGTGTGGCTGCACTGCGCAAGCGTGGGGGAAGTAATGTCCATGAAAGAAATTATTTCCCAGTTAAAAGATTTCTACGGTAAAGAAATTATCGTCACCACCTCCACCCAGGCCGGCAAAGAAACCGCCCTCAAAAATCCGCAAATCGCCAAAGCCTTTTTGGCTCCGCTTGATTTCTATCCTTCCTGCAAACGTTTTATCCGCGTGGCCAAGCCCTACCGCTTATTTGTGGTAGAACGGGAAATTTGGCCCAATATGCTTGAAGCCGCCCGCCGGGCGGGCGTACCCTCCGCGTTGATTAACGGGCGCATTTCCGCCAAATCCGCCCGGGCTTATGCACTGGTTAAACCGCTTTTTGCGCGCGTACTCGGCGGGCTTGAGTTTGCCGCGCTCCACACGCAAGCCGCCGCCCAGCGTTACGAAAAATTGGGTATAAAAAAAGAGAACATCTATGTCTGCGGCAACGTAAAATACGACACACTAAACGACAATCCCTCCAAACTGGCTGAAGTGGATAAAATTTTAACCGCACTGGGCTGGAACGGCAAACAAATTTTGGTAATGGGCAGCACGCACCCGTTAGAAGAAACCATGCTGTTGCGCGCCGCGCCGGAATTAATAAAAAAGGGAATCAAAATCATTTTTGCGCCGCGCCATTTGGAACGCCGCGCGGAAATCGCCGCCACGCTGCGCCAAAGCGGCCTGCGCCACGCGTTTGTAAGCGAAGAAAATTATAATAAACACACCGACATTCTCTGCGCCGACCTAATGGGCCTGTTGCAGTCCCTTTACGCGCGGGCAACGCTTACGTTTGTGGGCGGATCCGTGGCGCCGCGCGGAGCGCACAACTTGCTGGAACCGGCCATTCTGTCCAAAACCGTACTGTTTGGCAAACATTTCTATAACGCACCGCTGACAGCCCAAGCGTTGTTAGAATTTGGCGGCGGCGTACTGGTGGACGAAAACAATTTTAAGGAAACCGTCCTGCGTTTGGCGGCCGACCCGGCCCAGCTGGACAATATGGCGCAAAACGCACGTAAAACCGCGCTAAGTTTTAAAGGAGCAACCGACAAAATCATGGAATTGGTGAAAACTTATGAACGAAAAACAGCCTAAAATTTTAGTCGTACGTTTATCCTCGTTGGGTGACATCGTGTTATCTTCACCCGTCTATAAAAACATCAAAGCCGCGTGGCCGAACGCGCACATCACGCTGCTGGCGAAACCGCAATTTGCCGACGTGCTCGCCGGTCACCCGGATATTGACGAAATTATGGTGGCAAAAAAAGGGTTATGGGCCAATATCCGCCAAATCCGCGCGGGTCATTTTACCCATTACCTCGATTTGCACGCCACGCTTAAAAGCATTTTGTTGGGTTTTTTCAGCCGCATCGAAAACCGCGTCCGTTACGACAAAAACTCCCTCGCCCGCCGCTTATATGTACGCTTTCGCAAAACCTCCCCGGCGTTGGAAAAACACACGCTGGAAAAATACCTGGAGGCGTTAAAAGAATGGAACATTCCCGTTACTTACAAAGCTCCCAAACTGGGCGACTGGGCCTATAAAAACGCGGTGGAAAGCGGAAAAAAAGTAAATAAAATCGCCATTTTTCAAACGTCCTTCATTGGCGACAGCGTACTGACGACCCCGTTAATCCGCAAAACCGCCAAACTGTTCCCGGATGCAAAAATAGTGGTCATCACGCGCCCGCAAACGGACGATATTTTCCGCTCCATGAAAGAAGTGTCCGAAATTATTTTGAACGAAAAAACGGGCTGGAACAAAATTTTCGGCGTATGGAAAACGGCTAAAGCCATCCGCAACGCCGGGGTAGATATTTTGTTGGTGCCCCACCGCAGCTTTAGAAGCGCGCTGATTGCCTGGCTTTCGCGCGTGCCGGTGCGCATCGGGTTTACCTCCAGCGAAGGATGGTTTTTATACACCAAAACAGTTCCGTTTTCCTGGATGATTCACGACGCGGAACGCAACCTGTCCCTGTTACAAGGAATTGTAAAAGAAAAATTTACGGCCGAAAAGCTCAATCTGCGCTATACGCCTACCGCCGAAGAAAACGTAGCCAGTTTAATGAAGGATTTTAACTTGGAAGGAAAAACCCTCGTCGGCATTCACGCCGGAAGCGCGTGGCCGACAAAATGTTGGCCGATGGAATACTTTGTGCAGCTTATCAGCCGCTTGCAAACCGAGCTGGGTGTGCAGGCCGTACTGGTGGGAGGAGGAAAGAAAGATGCCGATTTGGGCGAAAAAATCTGCCAATTATCCCAAGGCCGCGCCGCCAATCTTTGCGGTAAAACCAGCCTGGCCGATTTAATGGCGCTTATGCAGCATTTTAAATTGTTTATCACCAACGACTCGGGCCCCATGCACATCGCCACCGCGTTTGACGTGCCCACCTTGGCCATTTTCGGCCCCACCACGCGTGAACTGGGCTTCTTCCCGTACGGGGAAGGACACCGCGTCGTGGAAGTGAAAGACCTCGCCTGCCGCCCCTGCGCGCTGCACGGGGGGAAGAAATGTCCGTTGGGGCATTTTAAATGCATGAAAGACATCGCACCCGATGTAGTTTTCCAAAACGCCAAAGAAATGTTAATCGAAAACCACGTCATCGAGGACAAAAAAGCCTAACTAATCTGTTATTAAAAAAGCCCCGGGCACCCCCCGGGGTTTTTGCATATTATAAAATAAAAAACCCGGCGGCCGAAAAAGCGCGCCGGGGATAAGGTTAAAAGTCGTCCAGTTCGGGCGGGGCCTCGTTCAACGCGTCTTTGGTTTGGGCAAATAACGCCTTGATCTCCCGTATTTTTTCGTAAGGAAGCCAAACTCCTTTTTTTGTCCAGCCACCGTCTTCCTGCCATTGGCGCAAATCAAGCCCGCGGCGGCCTTTAAACGAGCCGACGCGCGCCACCACGCAAATACCCGGCCGTTTGGCAAACTTGCCCAAAACGCCGTCCTGCGCCTGTTTGGGTTCATCCGGCAACCGCCCCACCAGCGGCGCAAGCACCTGCACGATTTCAGGTGTAAGCGTGATGCCGTCGCGCGTGGCGCCGGTAAAGCCGTCCGTTTCAATATAGCGGCGCACGGATACGTAGCGGTAGCCGCGGTAAGCGTCGATGCTAAAGCGGATTTCTTCACCGTTTTCCAGTAAAATGGAGCCGATGTCTCTAAGTAACGTAAAGCTGCTTTCCGTCATTTTATTATACAGCCGCAAAAAAAGCGGCCGCCCCCTGTTGCTTTCGACATAAAATATGATATGATTAGGTGACAGTTATATTCTAGTGTTTGACTGGGATAAAATCAAGCAGTTTTTGTATAATGTTAGAAACATTTTCTATATTATTTTTCTTTAAGGACGTATATGAGCGAAAATCCTTCTTTGATAGGAACTGAAATTTCCGGATGTGAGATTTTGAACAAAGTGGCCGAAGGCGGCATGGGAGCCGTATATAAAGCGCGCCATAAAGCGCTCAACCGCATTGTGTGCGTAAAAATTTTAAGCCCGGCCCTGGCCAATGACAAAAAAGCCGTCGAGCTCTTTTTGACCGAGGCGCGCGCCATCGCGGAATTGGACCACCCCAACATCGTAAACGTATACAACGTCGGCAAAGAAAAAGGATACTATTTTATCGTCATGTCCTATATTGAAGGGCAGACGCTTTCCATGATGCTCAAGAAAAACCGCGTCCTGCCGATTGGCTTGGTACTGGATTTGTTTGAAGGCGTGTTGCTGGGTCTTAACGCCGCGCACGAAAAAGGCATTATTCACCGTGATATTAAACCTTCCAACATCATCGTTACCCCACAGGGACAAGCCAAATTGTTGGATTTCGGTATTGCCAAAAAAATCGATAAAGACAAAGGCTCCACCAAAACCACCGAGCTGGCCGGAACGGCTTATTTTATCGCGCCCGAACAAGCCCTGGGCCGCGATTTGGACACCCGCGCCGACCTCTATTCCATCGGCGCCAGCTTATACTATGTGGTTACGGGCCAATTCCCGTACAACGGCAAAAACACCATTGACATCATTCAAAAACATATCAACGACCCAATCCCCGATCCGGCTAAAATCCGCAAAGATATCCCGGGCTGGCTGTCGCTGGCGATTCAAAAGCTGATGAGCAAAAACCCCAACAACCGCTTTCTGACCGCCAAAGAAACCCACGACCATTTGAAAAAAATGCGCGCCGAAGACATGCTCCGCATTAATACCGGCAACGCCGGCCGCGCGATTGATTTGGGAACGGAAGCCTCTCTTAAAATTGTAAAGGACGACAACGCCGTCACCCAATCCATTAAAAGTATGCGCGTAAAAGAACGCGAAGCCGCCGCGCCCGCCAAGGCGCCGGTTCCGGCTTCCAAACTGCCGCAAATGCCCAATTTGGATTCTCTCGGCTCCGCCCCGGCACAGCAACAGCCCGCCAAGGCTGCTGCGCGGCCGTCCGTGCAAATGCTTGATGCGGCCGCCGTTAAACCCGTGGACGTGTTTATGCCTGCAAAAAATTCCGGCCGAGGCATCGCTTCCAAAGCGGCTTTCGCCGTGGGCAACGGCGCAAAAACGCTTTTAAAAATGGCCTTCTTTGTACCGCTTTTTATGGCGTTTTCCGGCGGAGTAGCGTATTTATTCTATTCGCTGGGAAAAGTGTCTTCGGTGCATATTTCCGAAAATGCCGGCCTGCTGCACAATTTGGTCGCCCCGTTTGTCGCCGCACAATACGAACCGAACCAACTCCTGCTTACGGGTTTGGCGGCCGTAACGCTTGCGCTGATTTTCGCTTCTTCCGCTCTAAAAGCGTTTGCGCGCTCCACAACGACGCTGCTCGTTCTTGCGTTTGTAGCGTATTTGGCGGGGTTGTTTACGCCCAACGCGCCGTTTATGGAACTTTCCAACGTAAGCGAGTTCCTGTTTACGCCCGAGTATTATTTGTGCTTCTTAACGTTTGCGCTGGCCTGGGCCGTATCGCTTTGCTGGACGCTGAACCGTTCCGTCGCTCAAGGGATTTTGGGCGCGTCGCTGGTGGTGTTTTCGCTGGTGATGGCGTATTTGGCTTCCCATTTAACCATCGCGCCGAATGCGTCGTCTTTAATAATCAAACTGACACTGTATGCGGCCCTGTTCTGCGGCTTGGCGGCGGCTTATTATTTAACCTCCCGCCAGGAAAAAGATTCCATCCTCGCCCCGTTTCTGCTTACCTTGCTGGGCGTGGCGGGCGTATGGGCCTATACCACTTCCGGCCTGGCAAACGACATCAACAGCACGTTGGAGATGTACGTCCACCGCATTGAGGTAAAATCTTCCACGCCGGCGGAATCTAACGCCCGTATGGAAGACGCACTGGGCATCCGCACCAACCGACGCTTTTTCGCTCATTTCGACCGCACCACCGAACTGACCTATAAAAATGCGGAAGAATTAAACGAATTTTTTGAAGAGCAAACCCAACATATCGCCCCCGGCCTGCTGCCCGACGAATTAAAGCCGCTTTTCTTTAACTTCCTGGGCCGCTATTACCAGGGAGGCGAAAGCAAAATGCGCCTGGCGGTTTGGGATTATGCGCTCAGCTTCCCCATTCAAAACTTTAACAGAAACGCGCAAACAAACAACGCGTATTTCTTCCTGCTTGCCCTGCTGTACGTATTTGGCGCGGCGGGCTGCGCGGGAACAATCTTCTTCGGAGATGAGTTATGAGCAGCTTCGATATTGAATTTGCAGCAGTAACCGATATTGGCAAAATCCGCGAGAAAAACGAGGACAACGTCCTTATCTCGTCCGACCTGGCCCTGGGCATCGTGGCCGACGGCATGGGCGGACACAGCGCGGGAGAAATCGCCAGCAATATTGCGGTTTCCGTCTTGGCCGAAACCGTACGCAAAGTAAATAACGGACAGTTAAAAATTCCGCAGACGTTTCTGCCCAAACTCGAAGAAACCGAACGCAAAATTTTAATGGCCGCCAACCTGGCTAACGCCGCCATTTACTCTACGGCCCAATCCTCCGACATTTATAAAATGATGGGCACCACCCTCACCGGCGTCATGTTCGACAAAGACTTTGCCACCGCCGTCCACGTGGGAGATTCCCGCCTGTACTTGTTTAGAGAAGATAAAATCGTCCAAATCACCACTGATCATTCCCTGGCCATGGAACACGTGCGCCGCGGCCTTTTAACCCGCGCGGAAGCAGACCGGTCCAAAATCCAAAACGTGCTTACACGCGCTATGGGCATAAAAAAGAATATTGAATTTGACTTATTAAAATTCCCCGTTAAAGTGGGCGACGTGCTGCTGTTATGTTCAGACGGCCTGTACAAAGGATTGCGAGAGCGTGACATGGCGGCCTTGTTGCACGAGGGGAAAGACACCGCCATCGTAAAACTTTGCCGCCGCCTGGTGCGCGAGGCCAACGATAAAGACGGCCAAGACAATATCTCCGCCGTACTTATCAAAATCCTGCCGGCTAAAACCCTTACGTTTAAACAACGGCTGAAACGGTTTTTTTCCCGCAGCTAGAATCCCACTAAAAAAATAACCCTTTTTTTAGCACTCTAAAAGACGGGTTGACAATTATACTACATATATGATAAATTAGCATTAAGACCGGCGGAGTGCTAACACCCCGCCGGGAAGAATGTTTTTATTTCAAGTTAAAGGAGTGAACGGAATATGGCAGAAGTAAACTTCAAACCGCTGGGCGACCGCGTACTGGTAAAACCCATCG
>CAYUAA010000036.1:0-10085 GCA_964442585.1 uncultured Elusimicrobium sp.
AGGGCGGCATGTAAATAAGGAAACTCCTTTTTTGGGGTGTCCAGTGGTTAGCAACCTGTCCGAAACAGTGTGGCTCAATCAATCGGAAGAGTGCGGACAGAATGGGCGCCCAGCTTCTGGGCTTGACTCGTTTTTTTTTTTTGATAAATTGGGGTTATTATTCTTTTGTGAGGGGGGATATATCCCATGTATCAAAATACGGGTTTTACACTGATAGAGCTGTTGGTAGTGGTTTTAATTATCGGTATCTTATCTGCGGTTGCGTTGCCGCAGTATGAAAGAGCGGTGGAAAAATCCCGTGCCGCCGAAGCCCTGCAACTGCTGCGCGCAATTGGCCAGGCCAATGAACGGTATTATTTAGAAAATGGCGTATATACTCTTAATTACGAGGATTTGGATATTGATGTCCCTGGGGAAACGGTTACGTATGCCGGCCTAAAGCGCAAGGCAACGAAATTATTTAATTATGCTCCTACCGGTACGAGGGGTGGCAGTCCAAATTTATCTAAATATAAAGCGGTTGCCAACCGTCTGCCTGCGGGGGAAAGTTACTTTTTATATATGTCGCCGGGAGAAAGCTCCATTTATTGCCAGGATTATCATGGCGAAAAATGCAAGTGGCTTTCCAACGGAAAAATTGCCGATAACGGCGATTATATTATGTAGTGTGGCTTTACCCGGTCTCCTAAGACCGGGTTTTTTATGGGTGTATAGTGCGCGGGGACTTAAAAATTTGTATCATATATCTATATTGTATTTTGGAGACTCCCAAACATGGCAAAAAACGACCTGACAACCAGAAACCTGATGTTAGACAGTTTGAAGCAATATGCTAAAAACCGGATTTCCTTTAACCTCATCCGGGAGCATGACGCCAAGAACGAAATTCCCTTGGATATTTTGAAAGAAATGTACGACCACAACGTGCTGGGCGTACATCTTTTGTTAATCCCCGAAGAATACGGCGGCCTCGGCGGCCAGACCACCGAAATTTACCGCGTATGCGAGCAGCTTGCCCGTATCGATTTAGGTATCGCTACCGGCGTATTCGCCACCTTTTTAGGCAGCGACCCGATTAACGTCGGCGGCACCCCGGAACAGAAAGCCAAATGGTTCCAAAAAATCGCGCATGAAAATAAACTGGTAGCCTACGGCGCGACGGAAGCCGACGCCGGCTCCGACCTCGTTTCTTTACGCACCCGTGCCGAACACGTTATGAAAGACGGCAAAGTGGTGGGCTACAAAATTACCGGCAGCAAAATGTGGATTTCCAACGGCGGCGTGGCCGACATCTATACTGTGCTCGCGCTGGCTCCCGGCGGTCCGAGCTGGTTTATCGTAGAAAAAGGCACCCCCGGTTTTACGCAAGACGTGCACGAAGACAAACACGGTATCCGCTTGTCCAACACTGCGGGCTTGGCGTTTGACGACGTTTACGTTCCCGCCGAAAACTTGATCGGTTTGAAAGAAGGCCAGGGCTTTTTGCAGGCGCAGGCCGTATTCGGTTACACCCGCTTGATGGTGGCCGCGTTCGGTTTGGGCGGCGGTGAAGAAGCTGTGGAAACCGCTTTGCAGTATGCCCAACAGCGTATTCAGGCGGGCGGCCCGTTAGCCGAAAAACAGGGTTTCATGTTGAAACTCATCACCCCGCACTATATCCGCTTTGAAGCGGCCCGCGCTTATATCGATTGGACGGCCAAACAGCTGGAAGTAAACAACCATGGTTTGGCCACCGAAGGCGCAATCGCCAAACTGTACGCTACGGAATCGGGCAACAAAGCCGCCGAAGACGCCATCCAGGCGATGGGCGGTTTCGGTTACACGAAAGAATTCTCCGTAGAAAAAATCAAACGCGATGTAAAGATTACCTGCATTTACGAAGGGACCAGCGAAGTGTTGGAAATGACTATTTTCCGCGGCCGCTGGCAGGAACATTTAAAATCGCGCGGTCAGTACTACATTAACCAAGCCGCCGAATTTGACGCCATCCACGCGCAAAACCCCAATGTGGGTGCCGACAGCGTGGCCTTGGGCTTCAGAGCCTTGGCTCGCGTGTTGGATGAATGCCGCGCTAACAAACTCACCCGCCATCAGTATGTAACCTTTATGCTGGGCGACCTGATCAGCGAAATGGAAGTGGCCGCCGTATTCACCCGCCAGTGTGCCAACAAAGTAGTGACGGAAGGCAGCCGCTTTGACATCAACACGTTGTGCACGATGGCCCGCGTCAACGCCCGTCAGAGCGCATTCAAAACCGCGACGGACGGCCTGCGCCTGATTTTGGGCACCTGCCCCGCGATTAACACCGCTGAGCTCAGCCAGGGTGTCAACCTTGTGGGCATTGAAGACAAGATGCGCGGCTTGATTGACGATATGGACGTCGTCAGCGCCAAACTCAGAGAAATTTTCAAGAAATAGGACTAAAGCATGAATATCATCGTATGCATTAAACAAGTTCCCGATTCCACCCAAGTAAAAGTGGATCCGAAAACCGGTACGCTCATCCGTGCGGGCGTGCCCAGCATTTTGAACCCGTACGACCACTTCGCCCTGGAAAGAGCGCTTGACATAAAAGCTAAAACCGGCGCGAAAGTGACGGTTTTGTCCATGGGTCCTGCGCAGGCTAACGCCGTATTGCGCTTGGCTTTGGCCTTGGGCGCCGATGAAGGCGTGCTGCTGTCCGACCGTGCTTTCGCCGGTTCTGACACATGGGCCACGTCCTACGCGTTGGCCACGGCCGTTAAAAAGATCGGCCGCTACGATTTAATCCTCTGCGGCCAGATGGCTATCGACGGTGATACCGCCCAAACCGGCCCCGGTATCGCGTTCCACTTGGGTATTCCGCAAATTACGTTCTGCGAAAGCATCGATGCTAATGGGAACCAAGTGGTGGTAAAAAAATTAATCGAAGGCGGCCACCAAATCCTGGAAGCCGACTTGCCTGTCCTGGTTACCATGACGATGCCGCACGATTACGTCGCCAAATATCCGTCTTTTATGGCTGCGCACAAAGCGCAGGATAAAGCCACCTATACCTGGACGGCAGCCGATATCGGCGCCGATCCGCATAAACTGGGTCTTGAAGGCTCGCCGACCCGTGTGGACCGCATTTTCCCGCCGCCGGCCCGCCAGAAAGGCGAAATGTTCACCGGCTCCGCCGTGGAACTGGCCGATAAGTTTGTTGAAATTTTAAAAAAGGAGAGTCTCATTAAATGATTCAGATTTCTGCTAACTGCGTAGGATGCGGCAAATGCGTATCCACCTGTCCGTTTGGGGCGCTCTCTTTGGTAAACCGCAAAGCGGTCGCTTCCAACGCTTGTACTATGTGCGGCGCGTGCGTGAGCGTGTGCCCTGTGAAAGCCTTGTCTTTGCCCTCCACCGGTGCGGCTAAGAAAGATTTGTCCGCCTACAAAGGCGTATGGGTATTTATTGAAATTTCCGATGACGGCCAAACCCAAAAAGTGCGCCCCGTGGGCTTTGAACTTTTGTCCAAAGGCCGCGAATTGGCGGACCAGCTGGGCGAAGAGCTCTGCGCCGTGGTTATCGGCAACAACATCCAGCCTTATTTTGCGGAACTTTCCCAGTACGGCACGGATAAAATCTACGCCGTGGAAAGCCCGGCTTACGCCCGCTACAACACCACCGCGTACGCCAATGCCATGGTTACTTTGATTAAAAAGTATAATCCCAGCGTGGTGCTGTATCCGTCTACATATATCGGCCGCGATTTGTCTCCGCGCATTTCTTCCGAATTGTTCGTGGGTTTGACGGCCGACTGCACGGGCCTGTCCATTAAAGACGGCAACCTGATTCAAACCCGTCCCGCGTTTGGCGGCAACATTATGGCTGACATCAAATGCCCGGATTACCGCCCGCAGATGTCCACCGTGCGCCCCAACGTATTCAAAAAAGTGGTCACCACGCCCAGCAAAATGGCGCAAATCATTAACGAAATGATTACCGTCCCGGCGGAAGCCTCCCGCGTGCGCATTATCAATACGCATATGGATCCGCCCGCCGCGGGTATGAAGCTCGACGAAGCCGAAGTGGTTATCGCCGGCGGCCGCGGTATGAAAAACCAGGAAGGTTTTAACCTGTTGGAAACCTTGGCCGACGAATTGGGCGGCACCGTGGGTGCTTCCCGTGCGGCGATTGATTTGGGCCTTAAACCCAAAGACCAACAGATTGGCCAAAGCGGCGTGACCGTAGCCTCTAAACTGTATGTAGCGTGCGCTATTTCCGGCGCGGTACAGCACGTGGTGGGTATGGAACACAGCGACGTGATTATCGGTATTAATAAAGATGCTAACGCGCCGATTTTTAATGTTTGCAAATATGGCTTTGTGGGTGATGCGCACCAGATTTTGCCGCGCATTATTGAACAAGTCAAAAACGCCAAAAAATAGTTTGAATAACAACTGTTGTTAACTGACACGCGCAACGGATAAGAAATCACTTTCTTATCCGTTGTCGTTTTTATAAATTTTATTTATAACATATAGCGGAATCCAAGGCGGGGGCTAATGTTATTTTTTTCATTTTTCCTCCTTATTATTTAGCGGCTCAAATATGACAAGAAGCAAAAATAAGCAAAAAAAACGGCTGTTATACTTGAGCCAATTGAGGTAACCCAAATAATAACAGCCGCGGTTTGCCTCCCTTGGGGGCGACAAACACTTGGCACAAAACAACCGGGTAATTAGTCCGTTTGTTTTGCGCCTAGAACAACTGTTTTTGAACCTCAATTGTGCTATTGGTATTCCAATAGCTCACCGTATTTTATAAATACGGTTCCAAAAACAGAATCAAATTGAATCCCTTTTAAAAAATTTATTTTTGGTTGTTAGGGATATTTTTATTATAAAAACTTTTGTGTTATTTCGCTACTTTTAAAAAAAACCTACCCCATAAAAATAGGGTAGGTTTAATTTTATTATTTATAAATTTACATATACACGGCGTAAGAAATTTTGCCGGGGGTGGGCGGCGGGGGAACCCCTAACGCGCGTTTGCGCGCTTCTTCTTTCCGGCGCATGCGCATCAGCCGCAGGGACTGCACATTCACCCAATTGGCTTCCTCTTCCGAAAGCTGGACGGTGGATTCTGTCAGCGTAGACGGACGGGGAAAGTCCTCCCACGGGCGTTTGGGGCCGTAGGGAGATAAAACAAGTTTCATGCGCTGCGTAAGGCGAAAAAAGTGTTTGGTCATACTGTTAGCATAGCGTTTTTGAGTGGTTGAAACCAGGGCCTTTGGGCCCGGCCGCGGGTGGAAAAAAGGCCCAGTCCCAAGTAGGCCTTTTGACCCGTATATTTTGGGTTTCGCACCCTTTACGCGCCCGTTAATTGATATAATGTAGTAGGTGTTTTATGTCTTTATTTTCTAAACTTTTTAAATTATTTCTGGCTGTAGTGCTGATGCCGCTTATCCCCATGGTGCTGCTGCTGGCCTACTACCAGGAACATTTAAAAAACAATATCTTGGAAACGCACGCCAATTTGGCGCAGATTGTTTCTTCGTCCATGAACCAGCACATCGAAGATTTGGGCTGGCGGCTTGCGTTTGCCTCGCACGTAACTGAGGCGTTAAACGCCAAAAAAAGTCCCGTCCCCGTTCTGCGCGACGCACTTTCCGCCAACCCGGATTTTGTGATGCTGGCCGTTTTGTCCCCCGAAGGGAAAGAGTTGTACCGCGCGGGCGATAAACAAATCCTGCGCGACGTACCCGTCCTGGACTTGTCGGGAGATCCGGCCCTGGCCGAGATTTCCAAACAGCCGCGTTTGTCCGTCAGCAGTTTTGACGTGGTGGACGGCCGGCCCATCAGTGAATTTATTTATCCGCTGCCCAATGGGGATTTTTTATATGGTATTCTCAGTTTTTTCGGTTTTTTGGCCCGCGTGCAGGAACAGCGTATCGGTGTAACGGGGCGTATTTATTTGGTGGACCAGAACGGTGCGGTGTTTGCCGATGAATATCAATACCGTCCTAAATTTGACGCTTCCTCTTTAAAAAACGCGTTTGCTTCCGGCAAGCGTTTGCTTAAAAATTTAAAAACGCCGCAGGAGGCTTATGTCGGCGCATATGCCCAAACGCCTATTTTGGGCGCGTATGTGGCCGTGTTACAATTAAAAGGGGAGGCCTATCGCAGTATTTATTACACCAATATTATTTTGGCGTTGTTTGTGCTGACGATTGCTATTTTATCCTACTTTGGCGCGCTGACGTTTGCTGAGCGTTTGGGGGAACCGATTGGCGCCCTGTCCGAAGCTGCCAAAGAAGTGAGCGCGGGGAATTTGGATGGAGAAATTGACGAAGACGTCGGCTGGGGCGAATTCAAACAGTTAATTTCTCAATTCAATAAAATGACCGCCGATTTAAAAGATTACCAGGTTTTACAGCTTCAAGCCCAAGTAAGCGAGATGAAAGAACATGTTTTTCGCGCCGTTGCGCATGATTTGCGCGCGCCGCTTTTGGGATTACAGGGGTATTTGTATATTTTGCAAAGCGGTAAAGCTTCCGCCGAGGAAGAAAAACAATACTTGGAGCAGATGAGCCGTGCCGCGCGCGATTTGTCCGCCTTGTTGGAAGACGTGTTGGACGTATCCCGCGTACAGGCCGGCATGATGGCCCCGCATAAAGAGCCCGTGGACGCCGCCGCTTTGGCAAAGAGCGTTACGGATACGCTGGCCCCTACGGCGGCTGAAAAAGGGCTGTTGTTGGAAACGGACGTGCCGCCCATTTACTTTGAGGCGGACCCCAAACTTATCCGCCGTGTGCTGATGAATTTGGTTTCCAACGCTATCAAATTTACCGAAAAAGGCCACGTCCGCGTCTGCGGCGGCCGTAACGAAAATGGCTGTTGGCTGGCGGTGGAGGACAGCGGCATCGGTATGAGTAAGCAAGAAATGAAGGGACTTTTTCAAAAATATCACCAAATTAATTCCGATAAGCCCGGTTACGGTTTGGGGCTGTTTATCAGCCGCCAGATTGTTGCCGCGCACGGCGGTATGTTGGACGTAACCAGCCGCCCCGGAAAGGGAAGCTGTTTCACCGTGACGTTTCCCAAGGAGAATAAATGATTGTATTTTGGCGTTTGTTTTTGGCGTTTTTCTTAACGGACTTTGTGCTTTTTAACCACGCGGGTGAAAAAGCGCTTTCCCGTTCCCGTGCGGCCGGGTGGCTGTTGCATGGCGGAGTGTTTTTGCTGTTGGGGTTGGGGCTCTGTTACGGGTATTTGACGATGCCCTGGCCGTTTTTAGAAATGGTGGATCTGCCCGGCTGGGTGTGTATTGTTCTGTTTGCGGCGTTTCACGTGTTTTCGGATGAATTTTTCCAGTTTGGCGGTAAATTCCGCCACGGGTATTTAACGACGTTTATCGTTAAAACCTTTGTCAATCTGCTGTTCCTGTTTTTGTGCGTGCCGTTCCATGTATTGTACGAAACGGGTAACTTTTTTGCCGAAAGCTGGGTGATTTTCCTGGTCGGTTTGCTGACGGCTACGCGCGTGTTGGGTTGGTTTATTTTCGCCATCGAGCAGGACCGTTACGGGCGCGAATATCCCACGTTTGACGAACGCTGGCTTTTAATGATGGTACGCGCCATTTTCTTTTTAATCATGCTGCTGCCCGGATGGCGTTGGGCGGTGGTGTTGGCGGTGTGGTTTTCCGCGTGCGTTTATGCGCGCAAGAACCGCTTAATGGACGTATCCACTGCGGCGTTTTACATCGGTGTGATAGGTTCCGTATTGGTTGGCTTTTTGGTGCGTCTGCGTTTTTATTTGGTGTAAAAATATGAATTTGAATGAAATCCGTTTTGCGTGTTTGGATACCGAAACTACCGGGCTCTCGCCGGAAACGGGCGGTAAAATTTGCGAAATCGCAGTTTCCGTGTCCCTGGGCGGGCGGGTGGTGGACGAGTTTTCCACGCTGCTCAACCCCGGTATTCCAATCAGCCCGGAAGTAACCGCCATTCACGGCATTACCAACGAGATGGTGAAAAATGCGCCGTCGTTTGCCGATGTGCTGCCGCGGCTTTTGGGACTTTTGGACAACAGTGTTATCGTGGCGCACAACGCGGATTTTGATATCGCCTTCATCCGCGCCGAATTTGCCGCCTGCGGCATGCGCTTCCCCCCGTACCCGGTGGTGGATACGTTGAAACTGGCGCGCAAAAGCGGCAAGTTTGCCCGCAACCGTTTGGGGCTTATTGCCGAAGAGCTGGGTATCAGCTGTCAAGGATGGCACCGGGCGATGGCCGATACAAAAATGGCCGAGCAGATTTTCTATTATTTTCTTACAATATTAAGTAAACAAGGCGTAACGACGTTGGAACAGCTCAACCAGTTCCAATGCAAACGCTGGAAAGATTTGATTTGCCAAAATTAAGGAGAATTACCGTATGAAAAAAGTGGTTTTAATCATTCGCGACGGCTGGGGCGATGCCAAAGCCGGCCCGCATAACGCCGTAACCAGCGCCAAGACCCCTAACATCACCAAATACTTGGCCGAATATCCCCATACCCAAATTGAAGCCTCCGGCGAACAGGTGGGGCTGCCGGCGGGATATATGGGTTCTTCCGAAGTCGGCCACCTCAATATGGGCGCGGGCCGTATCGTTATCCAGGAACTCAAACGCTTGAAGGACACCATTGAAGACGGTTCTTTATTTCAGTCCGACGCATTTAATGCCTGCATAGAAAACTGCCTTAAAAACAATAAACCTTTGCATGTAATGGGCCTGGTGCAAGATGAAGGCGTCCACGCCCACCACGACCATTTGCACGCCATCATCAAATATGCCGCCGAAAAAGGCATTAAAGACATTAACGTCCACTTCTTTGCCGACGGCCGCGATACGCCGCCCCAAAGCTCTATCGGCTATATCCGCACGCTGGAAGACAAAATGAAAGAAGCCGGCGCGGGTAAAATCGCCACTATCCAGGGCCGCTACTACGCCATGGACCGCGGCGAAGACTGGAGCCTGACTGATAAAGCGTATGATTTAATCGTTCATGCCAAAGGTTTGCACGGTACGACTGCCGAAGAAGTGGTGGCCGAAGACTATAAAACCATGAAAACGCCGGACGGCGGCCCCATGGTGGATGAATACATTCCCCCGACCGTGTTGGGCGACTACAAAGGCATGGAACCCGGTTCCAGCGTGATTTTCTTTAACTTTCGCCAGGACCGTGCTATCCAGCTCACCCGCGCGTTTATTGATGATAATTACCCGGGCCACCGCGGCGAACGCGTTCCCTGCGTTTATTGCGGGCTGACCAAATATTACGATTCCTTCCCCTACAACGCCCTTCCGTCCATGACCGACGGCGGCGGTATGGATAATCTGTTGGGTGAAGTAATTTCCAAAGCTGGCCTTAAACAGCTGCGTTTGGCGGAAACGCAAAAGTTCAAACACGTAACATCGTTCTTCAACGGCAAGCTGTTAAAACCTTATCCGGGCGAAGACCGTATCGAGAAAAAGGGCCGCTTTGATCCCGCCACCTTTGCCGATCACCCGGAAATGGAAGCATATATCGTTAAAGACGAAGCCATCAACCAAATCAATTCTGGCAAGTACGATTTTATCGTTATCAACTTTGCCAACTGCGATATGGTGGGGCATACGGGCAACTTTAATTCCGTCGTTAAAGCGGTGGAAGTGGTGGACGAGTGCACCGGCGCGGTGACCGAAGCCGCCTTGGCCAAAGATTACGCCGTCTTCATCACGGCCGACCACGGCAATGCCGAAGAAATGTGGGACGAAAAAATCAATATGGCTAAAACCGCCCACACCACGAACCTGGTGGATTTTATCTATTTGAATAACGATGATAAATCCGCCCAAATGCAGCCTACGGGCAACTTGGGTGATATTGCGGTGACCGTGCTGGACGTAATGGGTATTGAAAAACCGGCCGACATGACCGCCAAGAGCCTGATTAAGAAATAAAACTTTGCTTCTTTTTGAAAGAAGCAAAGGATGTCTTACTTTTTGTACCGACAAAAAGTAAACAAAAAACTCGCCGATTGTGTGTGAAGCATCAAAAATCACTTTTGCGGCTGTTTTGTAAATTCGTTTCACTCAAACA
>CAYUAA010000037.1:0-10004 GCA_964442585.1 uncultured Elusimicrobium sp.
AGCGCACCAACTGCTTGGTGCGCGGCAGGACTTGAAAGGCGGAGCGATGTTTTTGTTTGAGCAAAGCGAAAGGCAAAAACCGCGAGCCCGGCCTGAAGGAAAAACGGGTCAACGTTTTTACCGGAAGGCAAGATCTGGTGGGCGCAGGTTTCAAACCCCGCGTTTTTTATGAGGGTTTTTTATAGCGTGTTTTTCTTTCTTTTGGCAAAATCTTTAAAATTGCTACAATATAAAAAGCTCGGGGCATGGCTCAAGTGGTAGAGCGCCCGCTTTGGGAGCGGGAGGTTCCCGGTTCAAGTCCGGGTGCCCCGATTTTTTTATGACCCAATACTCCGGCTTCCGTCAAAATGCGTTTAATATAGAACATGCTCCGTCCGATATCGAACGGACCGCTTTTGCCGACGGAACCAAAACCGAAATTTCCGCCGCTGTTCGTCCCGGTTTCCCTTTTTCTTCGCTTGTATTGTCGGCCAATTTTCATGCAGCTGATGACGGCTGTTTGCTTTTGGAAGCGCAAGTGTGTTGCCGCGGCGAGTGGAGTAAATTTTATAAACTGGGGCTTTTGTCGGCCCGGTTTAAACGCAGCTTTCCGTCTCAGGAAGATTCTTTCGGTCGAGTGGAAACGGACGAACTGCGTCTGTTCGCCCCGGTTGAAGCGTACCGTTTGTGCGTAAAATCTTCGCCGGATGTCATCTTGTCGGGCCTGTGGGCGTGCGGCGTGCGCGCGCCGTTTGTATATGAGCCCCGAGAGGCTTGCCGTTTGCCGGAAGGCTCGTTTTGTAAAGAAGTGAAACCGATTTCCCAAATGCGGCAAGACCATGCCGACCGCCGGCGCATCTGCAGCCCTACATCACTCTGTATGGCGCTGAATGCGTTAGGCCGCCGGGCAGAGCTTTCCTCCTTGCTTCCTGATGTGTTCGACCAAACCGCCGCCGTCTACGGCAACTGGACGTTTAATACGGCCGCGGCGGGTGGTACAAAAACAGCGTCGTACGTGCGCCGTTTTTCGGCCTTGGAAGAACTGAAAGATTTTATAACGTCCGATTCCTTGGTAGTGGCCAGTATTGGTTATGGAGAAGGCGAGTTGGCGGCTGCGCCTATGAAGCGTACTCCGGGGCACTTGGTGTTGGTGCGCGGGTGGGAAAACGGAAAAATTTTAGCGGCTGATCCGGCCGCCTTAACTGAACATGACGTACTGCGCGCGTATGACGCGCGTCAATTTGCAAAGGCGTGGCTGTGCAATAAACAGGGCGCCGCGTATATTGTGAGGAAAAAATGAAAAAACTGTTCTTATTATTTTTGTCCGCGTTTTTGTTCTGCGCATGTGCGCAGCAGGACCGTTCGGATATGCTGATTGTGGCGCATAAAAGCGAAATGGAATCCATGGACCCGGTATTTTCGTATGACGGCGTAACGCACGGCATGTTGGTAAACATTTATGATACGTTGTTAAAATTTAAAGGCAGTTCGCTGACGGAGTTGGAGCCGTCGCTCTCCACGCAGGTCCCCACGAAAGAGAATGGACTTATCTCGCCAGACGGCCGCACCTATACGTTTCCGATTCGTAAAGGCGTTAAATTCCACGACGGGACAGAACTCACGCCCGAAGATGTGCGCTATTCCTTGCTGCGTTTTTTACTGTCCGATGTGGCCGGAGGCCCCTCCAGTTTGCTCTTGGAGCCTATTTTAGGGGTTTCTTCCACGCGTGATGAAAAAGGCAACATCGTGGTGAATTATAAAGACGCCGCCAACGCCGTGCGTGTAGACGGAGATAACATCGTCATTACGCTTAAGCGTCCATTTGCGCCGTTTTTGTCTATTTTGGCCCGATGGGGTTATGTAATGAGTAAAGACTGGGCCGTCCAAAAAGGCGCGTGGGACGGAACGGAAGAAACTTGGAAAGAATTCAATAATTTTTCGAAAGACGACTCCCCTCTCTTCTACGAAACCAACGGCACGGGGCCTTTTAAATTGGTCCGGTGGGATATTGCCGGCAAAGCCGTCACGCTAGCGGCCAACGAGGAGTATTTTGCGGGCGCGCCGAAAATTAAAACCATTCACATGAAAACGGTGGACGAAGCCAGCACCCTGCGTTTGATGTTGGAATCGGGCGACGCCGATATTGCGGAAATTTCGCCTAAATTTGTTTCCCAACTGCAGGGGAACCCCAACATTACGCTCTACGATAACTTGCCCCGTCTGCGCACCGACCCTGTCATCTTTTTTACAATCGGTATCAACATGCAGGCCAACCCGGACGTAGGTTCCGGTAAACTGGACGGACAGGGTATTCCTTCTAACTTTTTTGCCGACCGCGATTTGCGCAAAGCGTTCGTCTATGCATTTGATTACGATGCGTTTCTGCGTGAATCTATGGAAGGCCGCGGCGAGCCGTCCCTCGGCCCCGCGCCCGCAGGGCTTGTGAAGTACGACAACGGTTTTAAACGCTATCATTTCGATTTGAAAAAAGCTGAAGAACACTTCAAAAAAGCTTGGGGCGGCCAAGTGTGGGATAAAGGTTTCAAATTTACCATTACGTATAATACCAGCGGCGAAATGCGCCAAATCGCGAGTGAAATTTTAAAGCGAAACGTAGAAAGTTTGAACCCGAAATTCCAAATCGATTTACGCGGCGTTACTTGGCCCGCTTTCTTGGAAAAAACGGCCAATCGCCAAATGCCCATGTGGGCCCGCGGCTGGGTGGCCGATTATGCCGACGCGCATAATTTCTATTTCCCGTTTGCCCACAGCCAGGGGCGGTATGCGCTTTCGCAGGGGTATTCCAACCCGGAGGCCGACAAACTGATTGAGCGCGCCGTAACGGAAACAAATTTGCAAAAACGCAACGCCCTTTATAAGCAAGTGCATAATTTAATACACGAGGACGCCATGCAGATCTATACCGTTCATCCCACGGGGTTATGGGCGGTACGTTCGGACGTGAAAGGATTTACGGATAACCCGGTGTATATGGGCATCTACTATTACCCCATCTATAAAGAAAATTAACGGCTGTTGTTAACTTGCAATTTGCGCAGAACGGGTGGAAAGTATTTTCCGCTCGTTCTTGCTTTTTATGGAGCTTTGGCGGTGAATGTTTTGCTTATTTTTTATCGGTACAAAAAGTATAAACAAAAAGAAAAAAATAAAATTTAACCTGTTGCATTTGTTTGAGCAAACTGCTATAATAAAGTGCGGGGTAGAGAAGCCTGGTATCTCGCAAGGCCCATAACCTTGAGATCACTGGTTCAAATCCAGTCCCCGCAAGATTTTGATAATTACCGCCCGAAAGGGCGGTTTTTTTATGCTTCGCTTTGGGGTTTGGCGGGGCGGCTTCATTATTATGTACAATACAATAAATGCAGGCGGACGAGGTTTTGTCCGCCGGGGAGAACCGGGATGAATATAACCGTTTTTATCGGGGGAAATAAAGATTTTACGGCTTCGCGTTTGGGGGTAAAACTGGCCGAAGCGTTACAGGCGGCGGGGCATCTTGTTACCGTACGCGCCGTAAAGGGAAAGATAAAATCCGCCCCCGGCGTAACGTTGAAAGAATATGCGGCCATTGCCAAACCCAAAACCTTGGCCGCCGCACTGAAGAAGGAAAACGCGGAGTTTGTTATCTCTTTTATGAATTTGACGGGCTGCGAAGCCGCGGTGGAAGCTTCCGTGCCGTTTGTCTATGCGGAAGAAGAAAATTTTAAAGAGGATAAACCCGTTAAAACCAAAAAAGTGACGCTTAAAAAAGCCAAACAAGTATTTGTAATCAGAACATCGGATAAACCTCTTGCCAAAAAAAATTATACCGGCCTGCCGGTGATGGAACTTACCGCGCCCGCCATTGGGGTGGAGCACTGCAATTACAATAAGCCCGCCTGTTTTAAGAAGGAAAATAATATCCTTGCCATAGGGCGCTTGACCAAGGAAAGCGGTTTTGACGCGCTCTTAAGAACCTGGGCGCGTTTGGCCCCGGGCCATGCGTCGTGGCATTTGACGATTGTGGGTGACGGAACGGCGAAAACCGCTCTTAAAAAATTTATCGCTAAAAATAATTTGCAAGCCAGTACCGAAATCGTCCCGGAAACCGAGGACGTTTACAACCTGTTGCGCCATGCCGATATTTTTGCGTATTCGGAGGCTAACCCATCGCGTGCGGATATTTTGTTGGACGCCATGGCCAGCAAATTGCCGTGCGTGGCATACGCCAGCGCGCCTGCGGAGCCGTTGGTCACCAGCGGCGTGAACGGCGTATTGGTCAGTGCGGCTAAAGAAGAACCTTTTATGTTGGCGTTGGATGAACTGATGGTAAGCTGGGGCCGTCGCGTGAGTATGGCGGTGGAAGCCGGGAAATTAAAAGACAAATATCCATTTGAGTCTTTTGTTCGGGCGTTTTTGAATTTTATTTAAGGGAGCGGGGCGTGCGTATTACTTGTGTGATTGGAACCTTGGGCTGTGGCGGCGCGGAACGCGTAATGACACATTTGTGTGCCGGGCTGGCGGCGCGCGGCCATGAAGTAACGCTGCTGACGTTGGATGATTCCGTGCCGGATTTCTATACGCTTAATCCCGAAGTGCGCCGTGTACGCGTGAATTTGCCCACGTTTAAAAAGGCGGGCTTTTGGGGCGCATTTGCGCGATTGTGGAAGATGACGCGCGCCTTGCGTAAAACGCGGCCGGACGTGGTCATCAGCTTTATGACGGTCAGCATTTTGGCGTCATGCCTGGTGTTGCGTATCCCCTATATTTACGCCGACCATTTGGACGTGCGCTATTTAACCTATTCGCGCAAATGGCAGATTTTGCGTAATTTTTTATTGGCTCGTGCAGCCGCAGTGACGGTGCTGTCGGAACGTGACCGCAAATTTATCAGCTTATACCATCCCAACTGGAAAGCGCGCGTTATTTACAATCCTGCGCTTCCCTTAAAACAATGGTTTTTGCCGCGCCCCGCATTTATGCCGGATACGCATAAGTACGTGGTGGCCGTCGGTCGCTTTGTGCGCCAGAAAGGGTTCGACCGTTTATTGGAAGCGTGGCGGCGTGTGAGTGACGACTTCCCGGACTGGAAACTGCTTATCATCGGCGCGGGCCCGGAAGAAAGCGAATTAAAAAGCTTAGCCGATACGTTGGATATATTGCATTGTGTGCGCTTTGTTGCACCCGTGAAAGGGCTGGAGGCCGTCTATCGTCACGCGCAATTGTATGTGATGTCTTCCCGCGCAGAAGGCTTCCCCATGGTGTTGTTGGAGGCCATGGCGGCGGGTTTGCCTGCGGTTAGTTTTTCGTGCACGGGACCGGACGTTATCATTCGAGACGGCGTAGATGGATTTCTTGTTAAACAAAACTATACCGACTGTTTGGCCGAAAAATTGGCGCGGCTTATGAAAGACGACTCCCAACGTGCGGCATTTTCCAAAAATGCACAGCAAGTGATAAAGCGTTTTTCGCTGAAAGAGTATGTCGACGCGTACGAAAATCTATGCTTCAACGCCCGAAAATCAGCCTGATTATTCCCATCTATAATGTGGAAGAGTATTTGGAAGCCTGTTTGCAAAGCGTGGCCGCGCAGACGTGTGCCCCGCAGGAAGTGATTTTGGTAGATGACGGCTCCACCGATAACAGTGCGGCGGTTTGCGGACGCTTTTTAAAACAACATTCTACCTGGATTTATATCCGTCAGTCCAATCAAGGCGTGGCCGCCGCCCGTATGGCCGGCATCAAGCGCGCCGCGGGCCAAGTCGTTTCTTTTTTGGACGCGGACGATATTCTTTCCCCGGATTATTTTGCCATGTTATGGGAGGCAATTGACCAAACGGGTGCGGATTTGGCCGTGGCTCCCATGTACCGTTTTACGGATAATATACAAACGGCTTGCCCGCCGGAAGGCGATTTTTGGCGCGAGATTTGTTTGGCGGGAGAAGGCCGCGCGCACGTGTTTGAAAATTTTTCAGCGGCGTTGGCGTTGTGCGGCAAGTTAATCAGTCGGCGCTTGTGGGAGGCCGTGTCCCCCGAGCTTCCCGTTTTACGTACTGGGGATGATATTGCGCCTTCCGTCGCATTGATTGCGGGTGCGGAAAAAATTGCCGTAGCCGCCGGGGCAAAATATTATTACCGCCAGGCCCGACCCCAATCCCAAAGTACGGCCGGATCCGGGCGTTTCGGCGGTCTGTTGGCAGGGTTTTCTGCGGCGCGTACGGATTTGATAAAAACGGGAAAATACCCGGTGTTTGCGCCCGGGTTTGAACGCGTACGCCTGATTTGCTTAACCAGTTTTATCGAAAAATTTGGAATTAATGCGGCGGACGAAAACGCGCTTGGCGCGCAGCGTAAAGAATTTAAACTTCCAGGTTTTGTCCGGCGAAGATTGCCCTGGAAACTGCGCCTGCGGGCGGGATTGTTATATTTTTGTTTGTGTACGGGGCTTTCTTATCAAAACTGGGTGCAAAGGCTGTGCTTGTTGAAGCGTTAAACCCGTTTAAATAATTGGTGCAGAAAGTCGTCCCAGTCGCCGCTCTGGCGGACCAGCCAATATAATGCCGCCAAAAAGATAATTCCGCCGATCAATACCGTTACAAACGCATTTGTTCCCGCCACAAAAAACGCATATACGGCGGACGGAAACAACGCCAATATATTTACGGCCGCCAACCGCGCCGTCCGGCGGAGTGAAAACCCGTATGCTACAAACGGGAAATATTTTCTGAAAAACAAATAATTTAAATATAATCCCGCAAAACAGCATGCAACCTGCGCGTAAGGATAGGCGAACGCGCCCCAAACGCGTACCGTTATTGGGGTAACGGCGATAAACAGTATGATGCTTCCCAGCGCGTAAGGCAGGAATTCTTTCAGCTTCCGGCCCGCCGCCACCACGTTGTTTTGCATCAGAATCGGTGCCATAAACCACATTACGCCCATTAAAGGCCGCAGGAACGCGGCGGCCTGGCGTACGTCTTGGGCGTTAAATTCGCCGCGTTTAAAAAAGAGTGTTACGATTTCCGGGGCGTAAAACGCTGTAAACACGGCCAGCGGCGTTAATAAAAACAGCAGAAAATGTTGGGTGTTTAAAAAATCGGCGTTGAGGGCTGTTTCGTCTTTGCGGGAGGCGCTTTCCGTCAACTGAATTTTGGATACGTTCGTCACGCGCAGGGTGAAAATTTCGGTGGGGGAATCGGCCAGCTGTTTGGCATAGTTAAGCGCGCTGACAAGCCCCGCCGAAAGCCCGCTGAGCAGGTAAAGAGGTAATAAACTGGCCGCGATGTTGGCCAATTCAATCAACTGGTTGCTGGCCAGATTTTTGGCAAACGTGCGTGCGGGCCGGGCGGAAAAGGGGATAAAATTCCACGCCAATTCCTTTTTCATCATCCATAAAAATACCGCAATTTGCACCGCGTTGGCGGCCGTCATGCCGTAGATCATGGCGATAATTCCCGTCGTCCGGCCCAGTATAAGCAAGCACGCCAGCGGCAAAAGCGCGTTAAGCGGCGTAAACAGGGCCGAGGCGAAACGACGGTACATTTCCAGGACGGCGGTTAAATAGTAAGTTAACAGCTGAAGCCCAAACAGTAAAAATCCCCACGCAAGAAGCGTCCGCTCCTCCGCCAGCTGTGCCGCGCCAAACCGGGAGAAAATTTCCATCAGCCGTACCGGGCAGTACAGCCCCAGTGCAGTTAGCCCCAGCGCAAGCAGTAAGTAAAAATATAAAAATCCGTTGAGCAGCGGCCGCCCTCCCAGGGGGGATTCGGCGTCCAACGTCATGGCTTCGGGAATAATGACCGCAGCGTTCATGCGCTGCAAAAACGTAACGCCGAAGCCCATCACCATGATAATGTAAAAGTAAACGTCGGTGGCCCGGTCCGCGCCGAAGTATAACGCCACCAAAAGCGCGTTGGCGAACGATACCAGCTTCCACGCCAGGGTGGCGCCAACGGCCAGTGCGGCGCCTTTGCGGTACGAGGTGGGCTTAAAAAGGTGAACCATAATTTGATATTATAATATTTTAGGAGAATAATATCGTGACTACCCAATTTGAACCTGTTATCGGGCTGGAGATTCACGTCCAGCTCGCCAGCAAAACCAAGCTGTTTTGCGCCTGTCCCAACGGAGTTGGCGAAGATACCAAGCCCAACACCGCCATCTGTCCCGTTTGCGCGGGCCATCCCGGCGTAATGCCGGTGCTGACCGAAGGCGCGTTGGCGCTCGCCGTGCGCGCGGGCCTGAGCATGAACTGCGTTACTAACCGCCGTTCCACTTTTTCGCGCAAACATTATTTTTACCCGGATTTGCCCAAAGGCTATCAAATTACCCAGTATGACGAGCCCATCAATGGTGCGGGATTTATTGAAATTACCTACGGGCCGAAAGACAATTTGCAGAAGAAAAAAATCGGCATTCACCATGCACATTTGGAAGAAGACGCGGCAAAATCTTCGCACTTTGCGGATTATTCGTTGGTGGACTATAACCGCTCTGGCAGTCCGCTTTTGGAAATCGTGTCTATGCCGGATATGCGCTCGCCGGACGAAGCCTATGCGTATTTGACTGAAATCAAACGTTTGATGCGTTGGGTGGGAGCTTCCAACTGCGATATGGAAAAAGGCGAACTGCGCGTGGACGTGAACGTTTCTCTGCGCCCTGTCGGTCAGGAAAAATTCGGTACGCGCGCCGAGATTAAAAATTTGAACTCGTTTAAAGCCGTTAAAGACGCTCTGACCTACGAAATCAACCGCCAAACCGAACTTTTAAACGGCGGCGGCCAAGTAAAACAGGAAACACGTCTATGGGATAAAGAAGAGCTGGTTACCAAACCCATGCGCTCAAAAGAAGACGCGTTGGATTACCGCTATTTCCCGGAGCCGGACTTGCCGCCCGTGGTGTTAGGGGAAGAATGGTTGGAAAATGTCAAAAAAGGCATGCCGGAGCTGCCGGCTTCGAAAGAAGCTCGCTTTGAAAAAGCCGGATTGTCCGCTTACGATGCGGGCGTTCTGACGAGTTCGCGCGAGATCTCAGACTATTTCGAAGAAGTTACCAAAAGCGGCAAAGTGACTTTAAAAACCGCTTCCAACTGGATTCAGACCGACCTTCTGGGTATGCTCAACGCCGAAAAGAAGGAAATCCAGGATTCTCCCATTCCGGCAGCGCGCTTGGCGGAACTGTTGGAAATGGCCGAAAGCGGCAAAATCAACCGCAAACAAGCCCGCGAAGTTTTTGACGAAATTTGGAAGACGGGAGAGGCTCCCTCTGCCGTGGTGGAAAAACGCAGCATGGTGCAGGTGAGCGACGAAGGCCAGTTGGAAGAATGGGCCAAAGCCGCCATCTCCGCCAACCCCAAAGCGGTGGCCGATTACCAAAAAGGCAATAAAGCCGCCATCGGCGCGCTGGTGGGCGGGGTGATGAAGCTGAGCAAAGGCAAAGCCAATCCGCGCATCATCAGCCAAATGTTGGGCAAGCTGTTGGGCTGATCGGCGCAGGCGAGTTTAAAAAACGGGCTCCTTGCGGGCCCGTTTTTTTGTGGGGAAAATTCTAATATAAAATCGGGGTTTAAAGACGGTGCAAAAAATTCTTAAATAAAACTAAAGATAAACGAAAGCGGAAGAGGGCGTTTTACGTTGACCGGGGGCGCCAAAGTCTGCTATCATTTATATATAGACGTACAAAATATAAAACGGAGAAACAAATGAAAAACTTACTGAAAGTTGTTTTGGTTTTCGCCTTGGCCGCCGGCTTGACCGCCTGCAAAAAGAACGTGAAAGATGACGCCAACGCGGACCTGACCGCCGGCACCGGTACGGAAATGGTGCTTGAAGAAACTGAAATCGTCACCGAAGTTCCCGCCCAGGAAGTTGCCCTTGGCGTGGTACACTTTGCGCTCGACAAATACTCTTTGTCTTCTGACGCCCGCAAAATTGTAGAAGCCAACGCGCAGGCCATCAAATCCGCCGCGTCCGTAGCCAACTACACCGTTACCGTTGAAGGTAACTGCGACGACAGAGGCACCATCGCTT
>CAYUAA010000038.1:0-9877 GCA_964442585.1 uncultured Elusimicrobium sp.
CAAGAATCGAAGTGGACGCCAACAGATGCAAAGCCTGTTATTTGTGCGTCAGCGCATGCCCAAAGAAATGTTTGGGTAAATCCAAAACCATCAGCAAGAAAGGGTACTTCCCTGCTGAGATGGAACATCCCGAAAACTGTATCGGCTGCGCCATGTGCTATATGATGTGCCCCGACGTCGCCATCACGGTGATTAAAGAATAACGATTTTTTAAGGATATTTTTATATGACCGAAAAAACATTAAGAAAAGGCAATGAAGCCCTGGCCGAAGGCGCTATCCGCGCCGGAGCCCGCTTTTTTGCCGGCTATCCCATCACCCCGCAGAACGAAGTGCCGGAATATATGTCCGCCTACATGGCTGACAACGGCGGTGCGTTTGTGCAAGCTGAAAGCGAAGTGGCCGCTATCAATATGGTTTACGGTGCGGCATCCACCGGCACGCGCAGCATGACTTCGTCTTCCTCTCCGGGTATCAGCTTGAAACAGGAAGGTATTACATATTTGGCCAGCGCGGATTTGCCGTGTTTAATTGTTAACGTCATGCGCGGCGGCCCCGGGCTGGGCAGTATCGGCGGCGCGCAGGGGGATTATTTCCAAGCTACGCGCGGCGGCGGCAACGGAGACTATCACGTCATCGTGCTGGCTCCTAACTCAGTGGAAGAATTGGGTAATTTCCCCAAACTCGGTTTTGAACTCGCCGAAAAATACCGTATGCCCTGCATGATTTTGGCCGACGGTATTTTGGGGCAGATGATGGAAAGCATGTCTTTTAATTTTGAACCCGTTGATCCCCATAAATTGGGCAAATTTGATTGGGCCGTCGACATCCATAAAAACGGCCGCGCCAAAAATAAAGTGTTTTCCTACAAAGGCGACGATTTGATCGCCGACGTTACCGAACGCGCCAAACGCTACGGGCTTATTGAAAAGAACGAATCCCGTTGGGAAGAACGCGCCGCCGAAGGCTGCGACGTCCTTTTAGTGGCGTACGGTCTTTCGTCCCGCGCGTGTTTGGAAGCCGTCAATAAAGCCAAAGAAGAAGGACTTAAAGTCGGTCTTTTCCGCCCGATTACGCTGTGGCCGTTCCCGTCCAAACGCTTAGCGGAATTGGCTGGTAAAACCAAAGCCGTGCTGACGGTAGAACAGAGCCTGGGCCAACTGGTGCAGGACGTTAAACTGGCCGTAAATGGTAAAACGCCCGTCTACTTAAACGCGTATCCCGCCGGTGGTCAGCCCGACGGAAATACGATTCTCACCGCCGTGCGATCTTGCTTGAGCGGCGGCAAAGAAGGCCTGTTCGACATTCAAGAACATGCCGAAGGCTTCTCCTACGACTGCAAGCGCGATGCTTCCATCGGTATGCAGGGCGACTTGAAAGGAGGCAACTAATTTTATGACGATTATCGCTAAAAAACCGCAAAGCATGACTGATAAGCCCATGCACTATTGTCCCGGTTGTGGTCACGGGATTGTACACCGCTTAATGGGCGAAGCTTTCGACGAACTGAATATTGCGGACCGCGTGATTGGCGTCGCTCCTGTGGGCTGCGCCGTATTTGCCGACGATTATTTTACCTGTGATATGGTTCAAGGCGCGCACGGCCGCGGGCCGGCCATTGCTACGGGCATCAAACGCTGTAAACCCGGAGCCGTCGTGTTTTCTTATCAGGGCGATGGCGATTTGGCTTCCATTGGTATGGCGGAAATTGTACACGCCGCCGTACGCAGCGAAAATATCACCGTCGTGTTTATCAATAACGCCATTTACGGTATGACCGGAGGCCAAATGGCCCCGACTACGCTCGTCGGCCAAGTGGCCACCACTGCCCCCAAAGGGCGCGATCCCAAACTGCAGGGTTGGCCGATTAATATGTGCGAAATGCTTTCGCAGATTACCGGCGCGAAATACTTGGAACGCGTGGCTGTAGATTCGCCTCAGAACGTAATGAAAGCCAAAAAAGCCATTAAAAAGGCGTTTGAAAACCAGGTAAAAGGCGTAGGATTTTCGATGGTGGAAGTATTGTCCCAATGCCCGACCAACTGGCACGCCAGCGTGCCCCAGGCCCTGGAATTCGTGCGCACTCAAATGATGCCGCAATATCCGCTGGGTGTATTTAAAGACGAGGGGGCTAACTAATGTATCAAGGTATCAGAATCGCCGGTTTCGGCGGACAGGGCGTTATTTCCGCAGGCATTTTGCTTGCGCAGGCGGGCGTGGAAGATAAAAAAAATGCCAGCTGGCTGCCTTCTTACGGCCCCGAAATGCGCGGCGGGACGGCTAACTGCTCCGTCGTGGTGACGGACGGCGAAGTGTATACGCCGATTGTATCTATGCCCGATACGGTGATCGTCATGAACGAACCGTCTTTGCCTAAGTTCGAGCCGCTTCTTAAAAAGGGTGGACTTATGATTATTAACAGTTCCCTGATTAACTCCCGCCCGACGCGCGACGACATTACCGTCGTTTGCGTGCCGTGCAACGAAATTGCCGAAGGGTTGGGGATGGACCGCATTGCCAACTTGGTGGCGTTGGGAGCATTTATTAAATTGACGGGAGCGGTGACGCTTGAAAGCGTGGCCGACGCGATGAAGAAAGTGTATAAACGCGCAAAACCCGAGATGTTGGAACTGAACAAGAAGGCGTTGCAAGCCGGTTTTGACGCGGTTAAATAACGCCTGATGTTAACATCTACAATTCGCAGAACGGGTGGAAATTGATTTCCCACCCGTTTTTGTTTATTAGGATAAACAATTTTGAAATATTTATTTTTATTTTTTGTACTGACAAAAAGTCGAAGTTTTACCAGCCATAGCTGTAAATAACAGTCCCGGCAACAACGCGGCGCAACCCAACAATAACGCCGTTTTTAGGCCCCACGCGTCCGATGCGCGGCCAATAAACAAGGGGGAAACGGCATCCCCCAACGCGTGAATGATAAAAATGTTCAGCGCAAACGCCATGGACCGCACTTTCGGCTTGCTTAACGCCACCAAAGCGGCCGCTATAGGGCCCATCGGCAGGAAAATGCACACTACCGCCAAGCTGATAAAAAACACGCCCCACGCGCCGTTTTGCGTATTCAATGCGCCCCAGGCAAACGGCATCATCAGCAGGATCCCGCTAAAAATGGTGATAAAGTACGCTTTTTCTGTTTTTAAAAGCAATTTATCCGCTAGTTTTCCTCCCAAAAATGTGCCCAGCGCGCCGCAAACGACCACAATCGCCCCGAATGCCGTTCCCGCCTGGGCGACGGTAAAGCTGAAATAGCGGTGGAAATATGTCGGCATCCAGGCTGAAAGTCCGCCCTGGACAAACGTAATCATGGCATGGGAGAGGCAAATCCATAAAAAAGACCGGTTGGCCAATAACGCCCGGTAGTCGCGCGGCTGAGGCCGGCTGGCGGGGAGCATGTGTTGATGGGAAGGATCTTGCAGTAGCGTCCAGGCCAAAAAAGCGATAATAAAACCCGGTATCCCCGCCAGTAAAAACGCGCTTTGCCAACCCCATTGCTGGCCGGCCGCGCCGCCTAATAAGTAGCCCAGCGCACTGCCCACGGGCAACGCCAAACCAAAAAACGCCAATATAGTGGCGCGTTTTTGCTCGGGGTAATGTTCCGCCAAAAACGGTTGGGCGATAGTAGTAAACCCGGCTTCGCCCGCGCCGATAAAACCGCGTGCCGCCAAAAGTCCTGCGTAGTTGCCGGCCGCGGCGCAGCACAAGGTGGCGGCGCTCCAAATAAACGCGCTGGCGGATATTAACTTTTGCCGAGGGGCGCGGTCCGCCCAAAAGCCAGTCAGCGGCGCGCATAACATGTATACCGCCATAAAGGCGGAGGCGAGCGAACCCAGCTGTAAATCGGTGAGTTGTAAATCTTGCTGCAGGAGCGGGAAAACGGAGTAAAGCACCTGTCTGTCGATATAATTAAGCAGGTTAAGCAGGAACAAAATCCAAAACAGTTTTTTGGCGTTCATACGGATATTCTATAAAATAAAAACGTCCGCCCTGTTAAAAATGCAGGCAAATTTATATAATAAAGTATCTTTTAGGAGGCATTATGAAAAAGGGTTTTACGTTAATTGAGTTATTGATTGTAATGGTGTTGGTTGGCGTGTTGGTGACGGTTTCTCTGCCGAAGTATTATTCGTCCATGGAGCGCGGCCGCGTGCTGGAGGCCGTTAATAATTTGCGCGCCGCCAGCGATGCCGTAAACGCCGAATATGTGATCAATGGCAACGCATATCCTACGATGAGCGGATATGTGCGCGGCGATTTTACAAAAGCAGGTTCTTTTTCTTCTCCGTCTATCTATTCCGCCACCGCGCAAGCGGTTACGATTGCGTCCGGCCGCAGTGGAGGGGACCAGTATATGCTGCGGGCTTATAATGTGAACGGCGAACTGCAGTATATCGATTGCTCCGGGCCCGACGCGGCTAAAATCTGCGAGAACATCGGTTTTGAGAAGACCGGCAGTCTTTATAAAATGGATTTGACGAAATAGCGCGTTTTTCCATTTAAAAACCCCGCCTCGTAAGAAGCGGGGTTTTTTATCGGGTTGGGATTTACTTTGTGCGGTTTTGGCGTAACGCTTCAAACAATACTATCGCCGCCGAGGAAGACAGGTTAAGTGAACGTACGGGCCCCGTCATGGGGATGGTGAACAGGCGGGTTTTGTATCGGTCGTAAAAATCTTTAGGAAGTCCGCACGATTCGGCCCCGAACACCAGATAGGCTCCGTCCGGAATTTGCGCGTCCCAATACGCCTGCGTCCCTTTGGTGGACAGAAAGAATATATTTTCTTCAGCCGGCTGTTCGGCGCTTAAAAAATCTTCCCAAGTTTCGTGGCGGCGGTAATCGAGATTGGGCCAATAGTCCAGGCCCGAACGGCGGATTTCTTTCGAGGCGATTTTAAACCCCAATTTACCCACCAAATGTAACCGCGTGCCCGTTGCCACGCACGAGCGGCCGATATTACCGGTATTAAAAGGGATTTCTGGGTTTACCAGTACGATGTTTAGCATAATTTAGTATGAGTCGGTTAAAAGTTGTTGTTATGATCTGATTTGTTAAATTCCGGTACTTTTTGTTTTTTCGTTCACCTTGCGTACTGTGTTGCAAGCGGTTGTCTGTACGTATGCGGTGAGTTTAAGAAAATAAAAATTTTCGCGGAATTTCTCAAATTTTATTTCGCAAAATTTTCAGTTGTTTTTATGTGCTTCGTTGGGACACCATTAAAACATTCAGAAAGCCGTTTTTCCTTTAGAGCAGCCCTTGAAACGTTTTAAAATGAACAAGCCGGAAGGTAAATGTATTTTTTATGTTTAAGCGTGTCGAGTTTAAAAAATACCCTTCCGGCTGTTCAGTTTCATTTTATGGCTGTAAATCTTTTGGTCCTTTTCTGTTTCCAGAAAAGGACAAAGATTATTCTTCCCAGCGGATAAACAGCGGAGTCAGCACGTTGGGAATGTCTTTATTGGCGGGGAGGATACGCATGGCGTAGTCCTGGCGGCCGCTGTTAAGCGGAGACATGGATACTTCATACGTATACGCTTCGCCTTCTTTACCAGTGCAGTTCATATCGATGGCGTCTTCTTTTACGATGCCGCCAAGCGTGCCGCGCTGGCCAAGGTAGAGTTCTACCTGGATGTCTTCCGGCGCCAAGTTACCCAGCTGAACGCGGGCTTTAAAGTTCACTTTATCGCCCATTAAAATGGCTTTTTCAGGCTGGGGGGTGGTGTCGGTGACGCTGACGCGATACCAGTTTTCAGCGATTTTGCCTCTCCACTGGGCGACGGATTGCGCCTTGCCGGGTTCCTCCAAAATCATACCGTAGTTGTTGGCCGGGATGTAGAATTTTTCATAGTATTCTTTTACCATGCGGTTAGTGTTGAATACGGGCGCGATGCGTTTTACGGATTCTTTCATCAGGTTCAGCCACGCGTCGGACAGGCCGTTTTCGTCTTTGGCGTAGTAAGCCGGGGCGATTTCCTGTTCGATGATGCTGTAGAGGGATTCGGATTCCACCGCGTCGCGTTCTTCGGCGGATTTATAGTTTTCCGGGCCGCCGATGGACCAACCAAAATCGCACGGGCCGACTTCATCCCACCAGCCGTCCAGCACCGAGAGGGCGAGCGCACCGTTTAAGGCCGCTTTCATGCCACTGGTGCCGCTGGCTTCCATGGGGCGGGTGGGGTTGTTAAGCCACACGTCCACGCCTTGCACCATGTAGCGGGCGGTGTTCATGTTGTAGTCTTCCACAAATACGATTTTGCCTTTAAAGCGCGGATCGTTCTGCGTGAGCCCCACGATGAGTTTAATAAACTCTTTACCCGCCGTATCAGCCGGGTGCGCTTTACCGGCAAATACAAATTGCACGGGGCGTTCGGGGTTGTTGACGATTTTGTCCAAGCGGTTCAAATCTTTAAATAACAGCGTCGCGCGTTTGTAGGTGGCAAAGCGGCGCGCAAAGCCGATAGTTAACACGTCGGAGCGCAGCACATTGCTGTTCTTTTTGACGGTCATCAAATCAAAGCCCTGGCGGGTAAGTTGGCGTTTCAAGCGTTCCTGTACCAGGTTAATTAATTTGTCTTTGCGCAAGGAATGCACTTTCCACAATTCTTCGTTGGGGATAGTGTCCATTTTTGCCCAAGCTTCGGTATCGGAAGGGTCGATTTCGCCGCGTTGGTCGTTATTGAACAGGTATTTGCGGTACAGTTCGTTGAGTTCGTGCGAAATCCAGGACGCGCTGTGGATGCCGTTGGTGATGCTGGTTATCGGCACTTCGCTTACGGGCAGGCCGGGCCAAAGGTTTTGCCACATTTCGCGGCTGACGAGACCATGCAGTTTGGCCACGCCGTTGCAGAAAGCGGACAGACGCAGCGCGACGACCGTCATGCAGTAAGTGGCGGACTGGGGCGTTTCTTTGCCCAGGGCCAAAAATTCATCCCAGGAGATGTGCATTTGGTCGGCATAGCTTTGCATGTACTTGCGTACGAGGGCGGGATCGAAGTGTTCGTTCCCGGCAATGACGGGCGTATGCGTGGTGAAGACGGAAGACGCCCACACAATTTCGCGCGCTTCGGCGAACGAGAGGTTATTCTCGTTCATAATATCAATAATGCGCTGGAACAGCAAGAACGCGCTGTGCCCTTCGTTGATGTGGAAAACGGTGGGTTTGATGCCCATGGCGGCCAAGGCTTTCACGCCGCCGATACCGAGGACCACTTCCTGGCGGATGCGGTTTTCGCGGTCACCGCCGTAAAGTTTTTCGGTAATGGCGCGTTGTTCGGGGGTGTTTTCCTGCAGGTTGGTGTCCAAAAGATATAATGAGGTGCGGCCTACCGGTACGCGCCACACGCAGGCTTTGACGGTTTCCGCGCCGAGCGGAATGTCTACGATAATGTCTTTGCCGTTTTGGTCGGTTACGCGAGAAACGGGCATGTGGGCCCAGTCGTTATCCGGGTATTCTTCATTCTGCCATCCTTCGCGGTTGAGCACCTGTTTTACGTAGCCTTGTTTATAAAAGAGGCCTACGCCGATAATCGGCATACCCAAGTCGCTGGCGGATTTCATGTGGTCGCCGGCCAGCATGCCCAGGCCTCCGGAGTAAATCGGCAAACCTTCGCCGATACCGTATTCCATCGAGAAATACGCCGTCAGCAGGTTGCCGTTTTCGCGGCGGTATTCGTGGTACCAGGTGCGCGGATTATTTTTGTAGTTATAGTAGGCTTCTTTTACTTGGTTTAAATTGTTGACGAATTTTTCGTCTTTGCTCAGTTCCTCAAAGCGTTTTTGCGGTACGCAGCCCAAGAACCATTTGGGGTTGCGTTTGGCGGCGGTCCACAATTTGGGGTCTACTTGCACAAAAAGCAGGATTGCCTGCCAGTTCCAGGTGAACCACATGTCATTGGCCAACTCTTCCAAAAACTTGATGTTTTCGGGCAGGTTGGGCTGTACGTTAAACGAATGAATTTTCATTAAAGTCTCCTATCCCTATTGATATGGTTAAATTATATAAAATTAGGACTTCCGCCCGCGCGGAAAACTTGTCCGCGGCTTTATTCAGGCAAATAAAATGACTGATAGTTTTGGTCTGTTGCCGGGGTGCGGTTTACAGCGCTACGCTTAAGATGACAAAGTACGCTACCATCAGCGCCAGGCCCAGTCCAAACGCGCATTTAGCCCATTCTTTGCTTTTGATACCCAGTTTGCTGGCGCAAATAATGTTGGGGATGTTGCCCGGAATTAACATACCGCCGGATACGATTAAGCTCATTAACAGGAACGTCAGCGTGCGGGTGCTGATATCGGGCGTTACTTCGATGGCGGCCAGGGTGGCGTTGTCGAGCACGGCCGAAAGCATGTTAATCCAGTACAGCCAGTTGGCTGACAGGTGGGAAATGGTCTGCATGGCCAGGGGTTTTAAGCCGTCTCCCAAGAATACCAATGCCATTACAAACAAATATACTTTGGCCGCGCGGACGACGATGCTTTTGACGGAGTGTTCGTCCGTCCCTTCTTGCACGCCGGGCGCGTCTTCGGCCGGGGTTTCGCGCAGGGCGCTGGCCAAGCCGGCCATAAACAAAATGCCGCCCAAAACGTACCAACCCAAATGATTAATTAAAAAGAAGAAGTCCGCATAGTGCGGTGCGCCGGAAAGTTTGGACAGCACTACCGTGCCCAGCGGCTCGCCGATAGAGGTCAATACAGCACCCATGCCGATGGAAAAACATGCGTACGTGATAAGTTTAATGCGGCCCATGCGGTTAAGCGGCAGCATAACGGCCACTTCGGCCAGTACCAGCGCCGCGATAATGGCGGTGATTAAGCTGGAAGTGACGCCGAGTAAGAATACGATTAAAAACAACGTCCAGCGCAGGCCGATTTTTTTAACGGCCCATTGGGTTAATTGTTGGATATTTTTGTTAAACTTGCGGAACAGCAGCCCGGCGATGAGTACGGCCAGGGTGATTTTGATGGGGTCTTCCAGCGCGGTGAGCACCAGGTATCCGCTCCATACTTTGGACACGGTAACGGCAAATGCGCCGCACAAAAACAGGAACGCTTCCAAATTTTCTTCTACTTTATGAACGGTAAGCGGTAAAAACAGCACAACCGCAATCAGCGCAGACAGTAAAACGGTCTGCAATGTTGTTAATTCCATAATCGCCTCTTATTATCCGATAGGACGGAAAGATAAAAAAACGTCCCGTACGAGATTCGAACTCGTGATCTCCGCCTTGAGAGGGCGGCGTCCTGGACCACTAGACGAACGGGACATTTATTTTATTTTATCATAAAAAAAGAGCGGATGGTATCTTTTGGCGGCGTTTTTTGCGCGGGTGCGAAAAGGCGGCGCGAAGCCGGGAACATACGGGCGTGGTCCGGGCTCCTCTAAAATGCTAAAATATAAGTAATCATCCGTTTTTTATCATCATTCCAAGGAGTCATTTATATATGGAAATCGGCATCGTAGGCTTGCCCAATGTGGGCAAATCCACCCTTTTTAACGCGCTTACCTGCGCAGGCGCGGAAGCCAGCAACTACCCCTTCTGCACCATTGAACCCAACGTAGGCATCGTTCCTATTCCGGACAAACGCCTGGACAAGTTGTTTGAAATGTTTAACCCGCCCAAAAAAACTGCCGCTTTTATTAAATTTGTGGACATTGCCGGTATCGTCAAAGGCGCCAGTCAGGGCGAAGGGCTGGGAAATAAATTTTTAGCCAACATCCGCGAGGTGGATGCCATCATTCACGTCGTGCGCTTGTTTGACGACGATAACGTCACCCACGTAATGAACTCCGTAGATCCGCTGCGTGATATTGAAATCATCAATACCGAACTGCTGCTTGCCGATTTGGAAAGCGCCACCAAAAT
>CAYUAA010000039.1:0-9858 GCA_964442585.1 uncultured Elusimicrobium sp.
GGATATATCCCATGTATCAAAATACGGGTTTTACGCTGATAGAGCTGTTGGTAGTAGTTTTAATCATTGGCATATTGTCGGCGGTGGTATTACCGCAATACCAACGTGCGGTGGATAAGTCTCGCGCGACGGAAGCGTTGACGGGTCTGAAGAGTTTATCGGAAGCGGCCAATGTCTATTATTTGGCGAATGGAAGTTACACGGGGTTGGATATGGATACTTTGGATGTAACTTTGCCGCAAGAAGGCAAAAGTTTTACGTTTGGCCTAGGCGGGAGCCTGATTTATGCGCCGAATCATATGGATATTTTGGCTACGGATAAGCAGAATCGATATTTGTTGATGGCTGTTCATCGAAACGGCAATTATGAGCGCATTTATTGTTATTCTTCTTCCCATGTTGAAATTTGCCGTTCACTAGGGGCGCCTTCTTGCACGGCTAACAGCCAGTGCAATTTATACACTTATTATTAATAAAAACCCCGCTTTATTGAGCGGGGTTTTTTAAGTTATCTATTTGATCATGCCGCCGCCCAGTACAATATCTCCCTGGTATAACACGGCGGATTGCCCGGCTGTAATAGACATTTGCGGCTCGGCAAACTTAGCCTCAACGGAGCCGTCTTCTCGCACCGTTACGCGCGCTTTGGCGGGGTGGTGTAAGTTGCGGATTTTAATTTCGCAGTCGAATTCCGCGGCCGGCGGTTCTCCGGCCACCCAACTCATGTTTTGGGCCGTAAGCATATCGGAATACAAGTCGGCTTTCGGGCCGATGATGACTTGGTTGTTTTCGGCGTCGATGTCCACTACGTACATTGGTACGGCAAATCCGCTGATACCCAACCCTTTGCGTTTGCCGATGGTATAGCCCCACACTCCGTTGTGCCTGCCGACTTTTTTACCGTCTTTGGTGACGATGTCGCCCTGTTTGTTGGGAAAGTTTAACAAATCGTTATAATCGCCGCAGTAAAAATCCTGGCTGTCCTCTTTATCGGCCACGGCCAGCCCGGCTCGTCGCGCAATTTCGCGGATTTCGGGCTTGGTCTTTTCCCCTAACGGGAAAAGGACTCTCGCCAGTTGGTTTTGTTTTAAACGGTGTAAAAAGTAGCTTTGGTCGCGTGATAAATCGACCGCTTTTTTAAGCAGATATTTCCCAGTTTTTTCATCAAATGCAACGCGCGCGTAATGTCCTGTGGCAAACTTGTCAAACGCTACGCCCTGCTTGGCGGCGGCTGACGGCAGCACGCCGAATTTAATCAAACTGTTGCACAGCACGCATGGGTTGGGGGTTCGCCCACAAGCGTATTCCAAGCGAAAATTGTCCAACACTGTTTGGCGGTATTCGCGGCGGCAGTCTACGGTTAGGTGTTCAATGCCGATTTTGGCGGCAATGGCGCGCACTTCTTCCAGGTCCTCTTTTTCCGGGGAAAGACAGGCGTTTTTTTGATAGGCCCCTTTCGGAACGGGCAGCGAAGGATCCCATACTTGCATGGTTGCGCCGAGGACGCGGTATCCTTGCTGTTTTAACATAACGGCCGCGGCTGCGGAGTCCACCCCGCCGCTCAGGCCCACTAATATGGTCTCTTTTTCCATCATAACCTCGTGAGTTAAAGTTGTACTTAAGGTTGAAAGCCAAAAGGACGGTAATATTGTAGTATTTTCACGCGTGTGCGCGCCATAGTAAAAACCCCCGGTTTTACCGGGGGTTTGTTAAGAGAGTTTGTTTTCTTTTGTAGGAACCGATTGGTTCTGTGGTTGGTTTACCGGAATATGCGCATACAATTTGCGCACCGACGGATAGATTTTTTTGAAAGCGGCTACGCAGCGCGGGTCAAACGAGTTGCCGGATTCTTTCAAAATGTATTCGTAAGCTTCGTCGGTGGGCCATGCTTTTTTGTAAACGCGGAACACGCACAGCGCGTCGAACACGTCGGCCACCGTTACAATGCGCGCCTCTATCGGTATTTCTTCTTCTTTTAGGCCCTTGGGGTAGCCCGAGCCGTTCCATTTTTCGTGGTGGAACAAGCTCATCTTGTGCGCAATTTTGAGCACTTTCGAATGCGCGCCTTCTAAAATTCGCCCGCCGTACACGGTATGGGATTTCATAATTTCGAATTCTTCGGGCGTCAATTTACCGGGTTTTAACAAAATGTTGTCGGCCAACGCCACTTTGCCGATATCGTGCAAAGGACTCGCATTTTTGATAAGTTCGGCGTCTTTTTTGCTCATACCTAACGCTAATGCTAACAGGTATGAAATAATGCTGATGTTTTTAAGGTGCGCGCGGGTGTCTTGTTGGTCGCGGTATTCGGCGGTGACGGCCAGCCGGTAAATGGTTTCCAACTGGGCGACGTGCACGTCTTGGTACAGTTTGGCGATTTCAATGGCGCTTCCTGCCAGCGTGGCGAGCAGCAACAGGATGCCTTCGTCGTTTTTGTCAAAAGGCGTTCCGTCGGATTTATTGGCCACTTGGAATACGCCCAGCACTTTGCCGGAATTATTTTTAAGCGGCGCGGCCAGCATAGAGTGAGTGCGGAAGTCTGTAACCATATCCACGTCCATAGAAAACCGCGGGTCTTCATACGCGTTGGGTAAATTGATGGTTTCGCCGGTGCGCGCCACCATGGAAATAATACCTGCGCCGTTAAGCGGCACGCGGATTTCGGTATGTTCCAAGCCGTGCCCTTGCGCGATTTTGGACCACAACTCGTTTCTTTCCACATCTTTTAAGTAGATGGTACAGCGTCCTACGTTTAACAGTTTGGTGATTTGTTGGGCGATAATATCAAGCAGTTTGTCCAAGCGGAGCTCGCCGGACATACGCGCCCCGAATTCCACCAGTAAATTTAGTTTTTCTTCCGCGGAAAGTTTTCCGTTTTCCTGTCTGAAAGCCTGCATATTCTTTTACCCGTTCAAGCGTGCGATGTGCCGCGCTTTGGCGCTAGGATACAGCCGTTTTAAATAATAATCCAACTCCAAAGCGCTCAGCCCTGACAGTGTAAACACAGTTGCTGCCTGTGTTTGGGCGATGGTGCGTACGGCATTAAGGGCCATTTGGTCCGCTGGCGCCTTTTGTACGAAACCGTACCCGAACGCGGGCGTATCCGCGTCCGTATACAAACACTCTACAAAATTTTTCTTAAAAAGTGTTTTCAAAATTTTATATGAAGAATCGAACGGCTCCCCCTCTCGGCAAAACAAGGCCGAATAGTCCAGGCGCACGGGTGTTTTTACATCGGCTGAACAAACCGGCCGTTTGGGGAATATATCGGTCACAAAACGCAGGTTTTTGGCCAGATCTTGCGCTTTGGTTTGCCAGCGTTTGTTGTTGGCGAATAACTGCGGCGATTTCTGCAGAAAGAGAAACACGTCTATACTGTCGGTGAGCAGGGGCAGACCGCCGGACTGCTCCCTCCGCCGGATGATGCGGTGCACGGCGCGGCGACTTTGGCGCAAATCGCCGTATACGTATTCGAACAGCCCCGAAGAAACGTTGCTCCACAAAACGGGGCGGTGTTTTTTTACGACGGTTTTGAGTACGGCTGCGGCCAAACCGGGCATAAAGTATTGGGCTTCCAGCGAGGGCAAATAAATTAAATCTGGGTTTTCTGCTGACAGGGTGATATTTTGTTTGGCCAGGTATTTGGGCAAAGAGGGAGTTCGGCGCGGGAGTAATTCGTCTGCGCGTGTGAGCCATCCCAGGCCTAACAGCCGTGCAAGCCCCGTTTTGCATAAAAAAGTTACCGCGCCCGCGCGGCGCAAGAGCAGCCCCGCGCGAAGCGCAATGTGAAATAAACCCGGGCGCTTGCCGCGCAAGGACAGCAATAGATGAAGTGTGGCGGGCAGGGCGCGCAAATTTAGCGCGCGGCGCAGTTCGAGCATGTGCTCCGCCGTTGGAATTTTTCCAGCGCAAGTTTGCGTACACCGGCCGCACAACGTACACGTATTGATGATTTCTTCCAACAGGATTTTGTTGTCTTGCACGTTTATTTTGCGTTCCATTACTAGGCGTGCGGCTTGGTTGCGCCCACGCGGGGAAAAGGTTTCCTGCTTTTTGAGCGTATAAGAAGGACACGTTTGCTGACAGCTGCCGCAGCGAGTACAATGGGCGGCGGAGTCGTAAACAGTACGTTCTCCAAAGGGGGTAACCAAGGTGCGCAGCTGTCTGTGCGGCCGAGAATGAAAAAAGCTAAACATGTTTTTCCTCCGGCAGGGTTGGGAATAAGCCGTCTGGGTCGAGTTCGTTTTTTAAGGCGCGCCACAGCGCGTTGGGGCGAATCGGTTCGTCAGCCGTGTCGGCTGCGGCGGTTACGGGTTTTGCGAAAATTCTAAACGTCAGTTGGGTGACGATACCCAACGTTCCCCGTGCGCCCGCAAACAGCCGCGTAAGGTGGTAGCCGGCGGCGTTTTTCATCAGTTTTCCGCCGTAACGCACAAGCGAACCGTCTGGAAGCAAAGCTTCCACCCCAAGCGTATGCGCATAAAAATGCGGATAAACGCCGGACGAAAAGGCTCCGCCCAACGTGCCCTTCCCGCCGGGCAGGGAGCAGTAAACGCCGCGCGCGGCCAGTTCTTTGCGCAGTTGGTTTAGCGTTACGCCGGCTTGGGCGGTGGCGGTATAGTTGGTTAAATCGATATCAATAATATTTGTCAGCGCGCCAGTAGAGAGAGTTTCTTTCTCGTTTGTTTTTAAGCGGGTGTTCGCGCCGGTAACTACGATGGGGCGGCGGTTTTCACGGCGAGCGGAAATCTGCCGCGCAAGCGTTTGTACGGCTTCATCCGGGGGTGTTTGCGGCCGAGCTTTTTCTGCGTAACCGACGGGAATAATTTTTAGGGGATTGGCCAGATTAAGCGGATCCGCCGCGCGTTTGATATGGGTAAATAAATCAAGCGTCGGTTTGTCGTATTGGTAAGCCATTTCGGCGCGTTTTTCCACACCTACGCCGTGCTCGCCGGAGATAGTTCCGCCGCAGTCTACGCAGGCTTTTAGTACTTCACTAAGAGCGCGTTTGGCTCGCAAAGCATCGGCGGGGTTGCGTTCGTCAAAAATAAAATGCGGGTGAAAATTGCCGTCACCCGCGTGGAAAAGCAGGCTGGCGCGAATATTTTTTTCTTCTAAAATTTGGCGTACTTTTTCGAGAGCGCGCGGCAGTTCGCTGCGCGGAACGGTACCGTCGCCGACCATTACATTGGGAGCCAGTCGCGCAATCGCCGCGTAAGCGGCGCGGCGGCCTAGCCAAAGTCGGTTCCGTTCGGCGTCCGTTTTGGCGGGCAGAAATTGTTGGGCGCGGTTAGCGCGGCAGATGTCTTCCAGTTCTTTTTCGTCGCGCGCGATTTGGGCGGGCGTTCCATCTAGCTCTAAAATAAGCAGCGCTTTTGCGTCTTGCGGATAACCGGCGTGCGAAAAATCTTCCACCGTTTGCAGGGTAGTCTGATCCATGGCTTCCACGCAGCGCGGAATGATGCCGCATGCGGTTAAGTCCGTTACTGTTTGTACGCTGTCGGCGAGCGACGGAAACGTAACTAAAAAGGTTTTAATATGTTTTACAAGCGGCAGAATTTGCACTTTCAGGCGCGTAATCACGCCTAGCGTTCCTTCGCTGCCCGCTAAAAGGCCGATAAAGTCCGGCTCGCCCGCGCCGCGTGTAAAGCGGACTTTTTCCCCGTTAGGCAGTACTGCGTGCACTTCCAGTACGTGGTCCGTCGTGGCGCCATATTTCATGCACCGCGCGCCGCTTGCATTTTGGGCCAGGTTTCCGCCCAATGTGCATACGCGTTCACTGGCTGGGTCCGGCGCGTAGAAAAAACCTAGTTTGTTTAGCGCGTTTTGCAAATCGCCCGTTATTACCCCGGGCTGTACAAGCGCAAAACGTTCCTGCGTATTGATTTGTAAAATTTGGTTCAGCCCCGCTAGATTTAAAATTGCGCCGCCGTTTAGCGCGCTGCATGAACCGGCGTGGTTCGTAGCAGCCGCACGGGGAACAAACGGAATGCGGTACGCGTAAAGAATTTTGAGTGTGCGGGAAACGTCTTCTTCACGCAGAATGTTTAACAATATATCCGGCCGCGTGCGTGAAAGGGAACAGTCGTACGCGTGCAGCAGTAGAGAGGCTTCGTCCGCAAGGACGTTTTCCTCGCCCAGCAGGGCGCGTAATTTGATTAAAGCGGCGTGGGGTATTTTCATAAATCGTGCGGGGCGCGTTAGTTTTTGTATACTATATTATATTATTTGTAATCAGCCAAACGCCATGCAAAACCAAAAAAGAGGAAAAAGAGTAGTTGTTGTGGGCGACGTTCACGGGCAATTCGATCCGTTTGTTAAAATCCTGCGTCATGCGGGACTAATTGACGAAGATCTGAATTGGTGCGGCGTGCACGACCGTTTAATTCAAATGGGCGATATTTTCGACCGTGGTCCTTTTTCGCGCAAAGTGGACGATTTGCTGGATAAAATCCAAAAGCAGGCTTCACTTTCCAGCGGAGAAGTGGTGCGGTTGGTTGGCAACCACGAGCTGGAGCTTTTGCTTAGCAATTTTGTAATTTCCGGCTTTAGTACGGAAGAAGCCAAATTGGTGCGCGACAAACTGGTCCGCCAAGTACTCGACGGCGAACTGCGTGCCGCGTGCGCTTATAAAGGCTATTTGTTTACTCATGCGGGCGTAACGCGCAAGTTGTATAAAATTTTTGAAATGCAGCTTGATGACCCTACCCCCGGCAACTTGGCGGTGTTGATTAATTTAATTTTTAAAGAGTCCATCCAGCACCAGTTTTTTAAACATCCCATTTTTAATATCAGCATCAGCCGTAAAGGGACTGACCGCTTCGGCGGAATTTTTTGGGAGGATTTGGAAGATTTGGTGGTTTCATTTCCCAAAAGTCCGGTTTGGCAGGTGGTGGGCCACACGCAGGTGGAGCGGATTGTGTTGGACCGCAGCGCCAATATTATTCCCGTGGACGTCGGCTTGCACCGCAAACTGCAGTATTTGGTTCTGCACGAAGACGGTACGCCGGAAATTGTGGACGTACCAGCTGATAAATAATCTTTTAAACGGTATAAAAAACGGGTGGAAAAAATTTCCACCCGTTTTTTTGCGGTGTTTGTGTTTATTTTTTTAATACGCTGGAAATAATTTTTTCAGCCTGCCTGTCCATTTTCGCCCGGTCCTCAGGGGCGTGGTCATCCATTCCCGAAAGGTGCAGTGCCCCGTGCGTAACGTACATCATCATTTCTTGCAAAATAGTGTGCCCAAACGCTTGCGCGTTTTTGCGCGCCACTTGATAGCAAACAAAAATATCGCCGAACGCCCACGGTTCTCCCGTATCGAAAGGAGGTTGTTCGTGATTGAACGAAATAACGTCCGTTACGTAATGATGGTTTAAAAATTCTTTGTTCACGCGCAGGATTTCTTTTTCATCGACAAAAATGACGTTGACCTCAATGTTTTGCCGAGCAAATTTTTTAAGGCCCTTTTCCAACGCGGCTTTAAACAAGCCCGTGCGGCGCAGATACTTGGGGACGGGGACGTTGTAGAAAATGTGCGAAATCATTTTGCCTCCTTGGCTCGTTTTTTATCGTACTTGTCGTAAGCGGCCACAATTTCTTTCACAAGCGGATGGCGCACTACGTCCGCGCCGGAAAATTCTACAAACGCCACATTTTTTAATTTGCCTAATACTTCAGTTGCCTGCACAAGGCCGCTTTCTTTTTTGTTGGGCAGGTCGATTTGCGACAAATCCCCGTTTACAATCATTTTGGAGCCGATGCCCATGCGCGTTAAAAACATGCGCATTTGTGCAGGTAACGTGTTTTGCGCTTCGTCCAAAATAATAAACGCTTTTTCCAGCGTGCGGCCGCGCATGTAAGCAAGCGGTACGATTTCCAAAATGTTATTGTATTTAAGGGAATTGAATTTTTCCATTCCGAGCATGGAGTAAAAAGCGTCGTAAATCGGCCGGAGGTATGGGTCCACTTTTTCTTCAATGTTGCCGGGTAAGAAGCCCAGTTTTTCGCCCGCTTCCACAATCGGGCGCGTGACGATGATGCGTTCCGTCAGCCCCAGTTCAAGTGCGCGCAGCGCGCACGCACACGCTAAAAACGTTTTGCCCGTTCCCGCAGGGCCGGATGAGATGACCAAATCGTGCGCGAAGACGGCTTCGATATATTTTTTTTGGTTTTCACTGCGTGCTTCCACGGGGCGTGCGTGTTCGGGGCGGAAGACGATGTTGTCTGCAAACGGGCGCGTGTCTTTTACGAGGGCGAGTTGTTTTTTCTCGTCGGACAAGGCTAAGTCTTTTTGCAGTTTGGCCAGCGCTTTGTCCACGCGCGAGTTGGTGCCTTTGACGGACAATTCCGCGCCGGATCCGTCTTCGTCGTACTTTACAAAAACGGTTACTTTAAAATTTTTTTCCAGCGCGCGGATGTTGCGGTCCTGTATCCCGAGCGCGATTAGCATTTCATCCTGGTTTTTTAACCGAAGCGTTTTAATCATCTTTCTCCCCCAAGGGCGGTTTAGCACCGGCCCGGCAGCTGTTTGCGTTGTTTATATTCTACTTTATCCGGCGGCGGCTCGGACAAACAAAAAGCCCGGGGCGGAATATATCCCGGCCCGGGCTTGGTTGGAAACGTATTAGAATTTATTTTTTCCGCGCGGGATAACGACAATGCCCGACGGATCAATATAATACTTTTGCGAATCGGCTTCCATATTGTGGCCGATGGTTTGTCTGGCGGCGATGGTATTGAAGCGGTCCATGATTACTTTTTTGAGTTTCGCGCCTTCTCTAATTTCGCAGTTGTCCATAATCACGCAGCCTTCCAGTTCCACGCCTTCGCCGATGGTTACGCTGTCGCTGATGACACAGTTTTTAATTTTGGCTCTCGGGTGGATAACGCAGCCGTCACCCACAATGGAGTTTGTCACCGTTCCGCCCAAAAATTTACTGGCGGGCACGCGGTTGAGCGTAGTGTTAATCGGCCAGGCGGGATTATTCAAATCCAGTTTGGGGGTAGGGCCCAGCAGGTCCATGTTAGTCTGCCAGAAAGATTCGATGGTGCCTACGTCTCTCCAGTAGCCTTGTTCTTCGTACTCTTTGGCGCCGGGCAGCGTTTGGCTTTGAAAGTTGTAGGCAAACGTGCGGTGGTCCGTTAAAATTTTAGGCAGGATGTGTTTGCCAAAATCCAGGGCCGGTACGTCGCAGAAGCGTTTCTGCAGCACTTGCAGAAGCACGTCTGTATTAAAAATGTAGTTGCCCATAGAAGCGTATGCCGCATTGGGGTTGCCGGGAATGGGGTGCGGATGAGCGGGTTTTTCGTCAAATTGAATGATGCGGCCCGTTTCGTCCGTTCCCAGCACGCCGAATGCAGAGGCTTGCTCTATCGACACGGTGTTGGCGGCTACGGTTACGTCGGCCTTGTTTTTTAAGTGGAAATCCACCATTTGGCGCACGTCCATGCGGTAGATGTGGTCCGCTCCGAAGATAGCCACTAAATCGGGTGCGAAATCTTTCACTAGATTGATGTTCTGGCGTACGGAGTCGGCCGTGCCGCGGTACCAAATTTCACCCAAGCGCATCTGCGGCGGTACGCAAGTTAAAAAATGGTCCGACACGATACCTTCCGAACGCCACGTCGTGCGCAGGTATTCGATTAAACTCTGGGACAAATACTGCACCAGCACGTAGGACGAAAAAATGCCCGAGTTGACAAAGTTTGACAGTACAAAATCTACGATTCTGTACTTGCCGCCGAACGGAACGGACGGTTTGGAACGGTCTTTGGTCAGCGGGTAGAGTCTTTCTCCTTTGCCCCCGGCCATAATCATACCGAGTATTTTCATAAGTTTCCCCTTTTAATTATTAT
>CAYUAA010000040.1:0-9842 GCA_964442585.1 uncultured Elusimicrobium sp.
ACCTCTTGCGCTTGAAGCTGCAGATTATACTGGGTTGTACTATATAATCCGCATCCGGTTAATAAAATAACGGAAAGAAAAATAAAAGTAAGTTTTTTCATTTTACTACTATATCATTTGCAGAATTATTCAGCAAGTAAATAAATATACTATAATAACAGTATGAAAATTTTATATGTGATTACTTCCACCCATACCGGCGGAGCGGAAAAAGCTCTTGCCGGTTTGGCGGTCCAAACGGCAAAAGAGCACCAAGTAAAAGTAGTGTGTTTAAAACCGTTGGGAGCTGTAGCGCAGGAGCTAGAAAAATCCGGCGTAGAGGTTGTATCACTGCAGATGAGAGGGATTATTCCCTTTGGAATTGTAAAAAAATTGCAAGCGGAGATAGATGCTTTTCAGCCGGATATTGTGCATGCCATGTTGTTTAGAGGAATGGAATTTGCCCGTTTGGCATGTGCCGGGAAAGGAATTAAACTTATTTCTACCCCGCATTTTGACTTTTCTAAAAAGAATTTTATCCTTCGTTTTATAGATAAATTATTAAAAGATTTAGATACTTTGACGGTTGCCGAATCTTTTTTTACGGCGCGTTATTTAGTAGAAAAACAACGCTATCGGAAAAATAAAGTTTTTTTACTTCCAAATGGGGCGGATAAATTTATATTTTTTCGCGATGAAACCCTACGGACTAATATGCGTAAAAAATATGGTTTCAGTAAAGAAAATACGGTATTTATTAGTGTAGCTCGGTTAGCCCAGGTAAAAGATCCGCTGACGTTATTGCAATCTTTTCGTAATGTATGGCGTACAAATTCTTCCGCCCGTTTAGTATATGTAGGAGAAGGGGAAGAACGTGGTAAATTAGAGAAATTTATTTCTCAGAGTGGTATGGATAAAGCCGTATTACTGGCAGGAGAACAAAGTGGTATTAATGCTTGGCTTAATATGGCAGATGTGTTTGTTTTAGCCTCGATAGAAGAATCTTTGCCGGTTGCTCTGCTGGAGGCGGTGCGGGTTGGTTTACCTTGTGTAGTAACAAATGTAGGTGATATGTCTTTGTGGGTGGAACATGGAAAGAATGGATTTGTATGTAAACCGCGGGATATAATGTTACTTAGTTGTTTTTTAACGGAATTATTATCCCAGGAAAAACGAAAAGAATTTCGTTTGGGTGCTGAAGAAATTTCCCGCCGAATTACGGATACTTCTCCACAATATCAACATCTTTATCAACAAGTATATTTAAATAGTTTTCACGTGAAAACAAATTTGGATAATAAAAAATAGTTTTCACGTGAAAACATTGAGAGGATTGTATGGAACAACGGTTGTTTTTGGTTGCTTGTGTAATGTACGCTTTTACGTTGGCTACTCGCTGGCTTAAAAAGAAAGATAAACTTTCTTCTGCTAAAGCGTTTGCTGGGTGGCATGCTATTTATTTGTTGTGTATTTTGAGCTGTGCATGTTATATGTTGTTATTTATTATGGGTGGCGGAACGGCAGAAAATATCAGTGTGAGTAAAATGGGTTTTTGTTTGTTTGTGGTAGTGTTGTATGCCGGGTATGGGTATTTCTCTGTTTTTAAATCAAAGTCGGAACAAAAAGAAATAATTTTAAAAAAGAATTTAGAATGGTGTAATACTGTATATTTTGCCGGATTTGTAGCTTCTTTTGTAATGTTCTTTTTTCTTCAGGCATTTAAAATTCCGTCAGAATCTATGCAAAATACATTGATGGTGGGGGATCATTTGTTTGTAAATAAAGCGGCATATGGCTTTCGGATTCCTTTTACAAATATCCGGTTTGGGGAATTTAACCCTATTAAAAAAGAAGATATTATCGTATTTCAATTTCCTGCGAAAGACCGTAAACAAATCAACTGCGGTGAAAGCCAATATGGGCGTGATTTTGTGAAACGCGTAATTGCCTTGCCGGGCGATACGGTGGAAGTGAAAGAAGGCGTTTTGTTGGTAAATGGGGAGGAAGTCCCTCAGCAAGGATATGAGCGATACGAAAACGTCAGCAGGATCGCTCACCAACCGGAAGAAGATTTAGATCTCTATCAACAAGTATGGGAAAATCATCAGTTGGATAATTATTATGGTATGTATCTGCGGGATAATTTTGGTCCGGTAAAAGTGCCAGAAGACCATTATTTTGGCATGGGGGACAACCGGGATAATTCCTGCGATTCCCGCTTTTGGGGCCCTATTCCGCGCGAAAATATTAAAGGAAAGGCATGGTTTATTCATTTTCCTTTTAGTCGCGCACGCATTATTCAGTAATTTTCACGTGAAAACTAATAAAAAGCGGCCTGTTTTAAAAGAATGGGCCGCTTGCTTTTTGGATATAATTAATGTTTAATATACGTATATTCTATTTGGAGGCCTTATGGGAGAAATAGTCGTAGTCGCCAACCAAAAAGGCGGGGTGGGTAAAACTACCACTTCTATCAATTTATCGTACGCGCTTGCATGTTTAGACCAAGATGTCCTGCTGGTAGATTTTGACCCGCAGGGAAACGCCGGTTCTGGATTGGGCGTAACGGTGGCGGACGGGGAAAAATCCGTTTATCATTTGCTTACTAAAACAGCTCCATTTGAGCAAGTTATCCGCCAAACTTCTTGCGAAATGCTGGATGTACTGCCTGCCTGTAAAGACTTGGCCGCGGCGGAAGTAGAACTGGTAAACGTCCGCGGACGCGAAAATATGCTTAAGGATGCACTGGCTCCGCTGCGGGATATGTATGATTATATTATTATCGATTGTCCTCCCTCTTTGGGTCTTCTTACCTTAAACGCTATGATGGCGGCCGACAGCGTAATAACTCCCGTTCAGTGCGAATATTATGCTATGGAAGGTTTGGCCCATTTTATGGGTACGGTGGCTAAAATTAAACAATTTTTGCATCCCAAACTTAAAATGGACGGCGGTGTGCTTACTATGTACGATGCCCGTATGAATCTTTCCAAACAGGTTTTTGCGGAAGTCAGCCGTTATTTTGGGGAACAAGTGTATAAAACGCCCATTCCGCGTAATATTCGTTTGGCGGAGGCCCCCAGTTTTGGGCAAGCTATTTTTGATTATGATCCCGCCTGCCGGGGTGCCAATGCATATATTCAGTTGGCTATCGAATTTTTAACCCGCCGCGGAGCAGATGCACAAATGTATAAAGATTTTAAAATGACGGGAGAAATGCCCGTAAATTACGATTTTGGAGGCTGAGATGTCCAGACAGGCTTTAGGAAAGGGTTTAGACGCCCTTATTAAACAAACCCAAGAAGTGGTGCAGATGACCACACAGCAAGCCGCCCAGGTAGTGGAGCCTGCCGGTGCCAGCGTAACGCGTATTGCGGTGGATAAAATTGTTCCCAACCGGTTTCAGCCGCGTCGCGTGTTTGATGAGTCCAAACTCCAGGAGCTTTCCCAATCCATTAAAGAGCATGGTCTTACCCAGCCGATTGTGGTGGTGTACGACGCCGGACTTGATAAATATGAAATTGTAGTGGGGGAACGCCGTTTCCGCGCTACGCAGTTGGCGGGACTGACGGAAATTGACGCAATTGTTCATAAACATTTGGGTGATAAGGAAATGTGTGCGTTGGCGTTAATCGAAAATATCCAGCGCGAAGATTTGAACCCCATCGAAACGGCTCTCGGCTATCGCAATTTAATGAGCAAATTCTATATTACACAGACGGATTTGGCTTCTTATTGCGGTAAGTCGAAAGCGGCTATTTCCAATGCGTTGCGTTTGCTTGATTTGGAGCCGGAAATTCAACAAGCCCTCCAGGACGGAATGATCAGCGAAGGCCATGGCCGCGCTCTGTTGATGGTAACGGATCCTGCCAAACGTGATATGTTGTTTAAAAAAATGTACGGCAGCAAAATGTCTGTCCGCCAAGCCGAAGACGCGGCGCGCGCGCTGATGTTCCCCGTCAAAAAAGAAGAAAAATCCGGCAAACCCGCCGAAGTAGCTTCTTTCGAAAACGAATTGCAAACCGCTTTAGGCACCAAGGTGGAAGTAAAATACGGCAAAAACATGAAAAAAGGCACGTTGGTTATTCATTATAATTCGTTGGACGAGTTGGATAATATCGCCGGCCGTTTAAAAAATAAAATGTTGTAAACAACTTTTATAATAAGTGTAAGGAGTAAAACAAAAAGTTTTACTCCTTATTTTTGGGATAAAAATCTCGGATCCATATAGGAATGTTTATTTTTACCATACTTCCGCGTGTACGGGGTGGACGCTTATTGCTGCCGAGGAACTAAATAACGGTCTTGTTATAAAAGTACTTAAAAAATAAGGATAATTTGTACAAAAAGAACCCCGCCTCTTCGGCGGGGTTTATGTTTGGGAACGGCAGGTGTTCTTTAGCCGTTCCGCGTATCCCCTTTTGGCCCTTTTTTCGCCAAGCCTGCCAGGCTGGCATCCCCCCGGGCCGATTAAATCGTTCTTACAATTATAGAATAAGTTTTCTTTTGGCATTTGCAACGTTGCAAAAAGGGTTAGTTTTTAAGGATATCCAGGAATTACGTTTGTTAGGCAATAAAAAACCCGCTCTATAAAAGAGCGGGTTTTAATAAAAGGCGTTTTTATACGGTGGCGTCTTGCTCGTAAAAATTGCGGATTGTTTCGCATACGCGGGCCACTTGTTCTTCGGTAATCCCTGGGAACATAGGGATGGATAACACCTCTTTGGCTGCTTTTTCCGATTCGGGATAGTCTTCCGGGTTAAGGCCTAACTGTTTATAGGCGGGTTGTTTGTATAAAGGCACGGGGTAGTACACGGCTGTGCCGATACCATGTTCTTTTAAATAGGTTTGCAATTCGTCGCGTTTTTCGGCGCGGACAGTATATACATAAAACGATTGTTCGTATCCGGCAGGCGGAGTGGGCGGCAGTACGACGGGTACGCCCGAAAGCCCTTCTGCATACCAGGCGGCGGCTTTGCGGCGCTGTTCGGTCCAATCCGCTAAATGGGGCAGTTTTATGCGCAAAATGGCGGCTTGGATTTCGTCCATACGCAAGGTGGAGCCTTCCAAATCGTATTCGTAGGCTTTGTCTTTGGCGCGTCCGCTGTGGCGCAAGGAACGGCATGCGTTGGCCAGTTCGTCGTCATTGGTGGTAATACAGCCGGCGTCTCCGCAGGCTCCCAGGTTTTTGCTGGGGTAAAAGCTAAAGCAGCCTGCGTCGCCGATACTTCCCACCATTACGTCGTCGGCCATGGCCAAATGGGCTTGGGCGCAGTCTTCAATTACTTTTAAGCCGTGCTCGTTGGCCAGGTGCATCAGCGCATCCATATCGGCCGGATAGCCGTATAAGTGCACGGGCAGAATGGCTTTGGTGCGTTTGGTGATTTTGCGTTCCACGTCTTGCACGTCGATGTTATAGGTGCGGGGATCGATATCGGCAAAAACGAATTTGGCTCCCGTCAAGGAAATGGAAGACGTTGTGGCGATGAATGTAAACGGGGAGGTGATAACTTCATCTCCTTCGCCGATTCCGGCCGCTTTTAAAGCGATGTAGAGCGCGCTTGCGCCCGAGGAACAGGAAATACAGTGTTTTACACCGATTAAATGGGCGAATTCTTCTTCAAATTTTTGGGTTTGCGGGCCGAGCAGCCAGTGCATGGAGTCCAGCGCGTCAGTCGCGGCAGCGTGGATTTGGGGTTTTAAACTTTCGTATTGGTTTTTAAGGTTAAACAGCGGTATTATATCGTCCGTCATAGGCGGATGCTTCTCCTGTGTTATTTGTACAAACTGTATACTTCGGGCATTTCCAGCAATTCTTTGGTGATGTTTTGGAACTCGTGCCCCGTAAAAGTGGCCACTAAACTGACGTGGAAAACGTTATCCTGCTTGGTTACTTCGCGTTTTAAAACGGAAACATGTTGTTTTTCGATTTGCCGGGTGATTTTATCCACCACTTTCCATTTGGGTTCGCAGGTGAGGTAGATGGTATCGTAATGTTTTACGAATTCCAACAATTTGAGCGTTTTGCGTACGCCCAGTTGAATGACTAAAATAGATGCAGCCGCCAGTGCGGCTAAAACGTACTGGCCGTATCCCACGGCCATACCGATGGCCGCCACCAGCCATACGCCTGCGGCGGTAGTCAAGCCGGAAATTTTATTTCCGTCACGCAGAATGGACCCCGCACCGATAAAGCCCACACCCGTTACAACCTGGGCGGAAATACGCCCCGGGTCTCCCCCGGCCGCTCCCATATATTCGGACAACACGGTAAACAGCATCGCCCCCAGACAAATGAGGCAGTTGGTGGCGTAACCGGCGGGTTTATCGTGGTACTGGCGTTCCATACCTAGAATTCCGCCCAGTACCAGTGCGAGAAAAATTTTAATCAGAATATCGTACATATTCTTATCATACAATACAGAGGGCGATAAAGTAAACTGCCAGCAGGGAAAACCCAATTGGCATGGCGGCTTTGGCCCAAGCGCGGGTTTTAATGTCTAACTTAGCGGCGCAAATAATATTCGGGATATTCCCCGGGATTAACAATCCTCCCGCGCAGACCAAAGAAAGCAGCAAGAACAGCAGTATCTCGCGCGAAAGTTCCGGCGTTACCGCAATACTGGCAACCGTGGCGTTATCAAGCACTGCCGAGAGCGTATTGAGCCAATACAGTGCATATTTGGACAGATGTGGAATCGTCCTTACGGCAAGCGGTTTTAGTCCTTCTCCAAGCAACACTAATCCTGCCACGAACAAATATACTTTTCCCGTGCGCACCAAAATAGTGGTATACGTTTCGGCGATGGGAGTTTCGGTAGGTTTAATGGTAAGAGGTTTTTTACCCAGACGCATCGCCAGCAAGCCAAATACCGCCAGGCCCGGTAAAATCCACCAACCCAGAAGTTTCATCAGGAAGAAGAAATCGGCGTAATAGGGCGCGTCTTTTAATTTGGCCACCACGATGGTGGACAGCGGTTCTCCAATCGGCGTAAGCACCGCGCCAAAGCCGATGGAAAAACAGGTATAAATGGCGAGGCGTATTTTTTCTTCGTGGGAAAGCTGTAAAAGCTTGATGATTTCCGCCGCCAGAAGGGCGGCGATAATGGCCGTGAGCAGGCTGGAGAATAAGCCAATAAAAAATACGGCTAAAAATAGAAAAATTTTGGGTCCGGTTTTCTTTTCAAGCGCATGGATGATACGTCCCGTATAATGCCCGAATTTTTTAAAAAGCAATCCTAATATCAGTACGGCGGCTGTAATCATCCACGGTTCTTTTAACGCTTCCAGTACCAGGTGTCCGCTCCACGCGCGGGACACGGTGACGGCGCACAAACCGCACACAAGCAGAAAAATTTCCAGCTCTTGTTCGATTTTATGCACAAAAAACGGCAGTGCCATTACAGCCATCACCAAAACGCCAAGCAAGGCTAAAGTAAAGGTTGATAATTGTTGTTCCATATTGTAAGTAAACAAAAAAGGATTTCTTTTCGCCAATGTTTTTTTTAATTAAATCGGGCTATAAAAAAACCCCGCCGAAGCGGGGTTTTAAAGTAAAAGACGCGCTTAGAAGCGGCAGCCGATTTTTAACATAACCAAGATGTTTTGGTAGCGGTTTTTGCCGAAGGTGTCTTTAAAATCATCGTTGGCTTCAATTAAGTAGTAGCGGCCTTCCACGCCGAAGATGACGGTTTCGTCGATATCAAACTCCAACCCCAATCCGAGCATTTGAGCCAAGTCGGTGCTGTTGGTGGTAAGATGGGAGCCGTCGGCGTTTTTCTGGCGGGCGAACATATGTCCAACCCCCATACCGAACGGTACGTACAAGCGCGTGGCTTGGGAAGGGAAGAACGACAGACGGCCGGTAACCAAGCCAGTGGCTACGCCAGTGCGGTAGTAGGCGCCGTCGCCGAATTTTTCGCCGTCACCCAATTGGGCGTAGTTGGCGTCCACGCCTAAACCGAAGAACGAGACAATATTGCGGGTGAATCCGATGCCGGCCGTCCAGCCCGTGGTGCCCAGTTCGGTCCCATTGACTTTCCAGTCATCTTTCGGCAGCGTCATCCCCCCGTAAAATTCGACGCGGGTGGTGTTTTTGCGAAGGCCGTATTCCTGCAGGCCGTAGTAATCCTGTGCGAAGGCCGGTACGGCCGCGAACAGGGCGCACAACAAAAATAATTTTTTCATAAGACTCCTTAAGATTTTAACTGTCTTTATTATTGTAAAAATTTTACAACCCTTTTACAATAAGCGGCGTATTGCGGGGGGAAGAAAAAGAACCGTCCCGGTTGGCGTCGACAACGGCATCCCACTGGCCGCGGGCGCGCAGGATTTGTTCGGCGATGTCGCGTACGGCGCTGTGTCCGCCCTCCAAGGGAGAGGTGTACAGCGCGAGTTCTTTGGCTTCGGGCACGCTATTGGCTACGGCCAGGGGTAGGCCCACGCGTTCCAGTACGCCCAAGTCGATTAAATCGTCTCCGATAAATGCCGTTTCTTCGGGGGAGATGTTATATTCTTTTTGTAAATATTCCAACGCGTGATGTTTTACGGAGGTATTGTAGAATAAGTACTTCATGCCCAGTATGCCGGCCCAAAATTCAAGGGTATTGCTGGCTCCGCGGGAGATAATTCCCGTATCAATGCCGCACCAAGCCAGGTACATAAGGCCCATTCCGTCCAGCGAGTCAAAATGTTTAATTTCGTGCGTTTGGCCTTGGGCATCGGTAAAAAAACTGAGCGTGCCGCTGGTCATCACTCCGTCCACGTCGGTCAGCAGGAGCTTGATTTGTTTAGCTTTTTGGATAAAAAGAGGTGAAATTTTAGTCATATATTCTTATTATACCTTTATTTCCACGCGCCCAAAAATTATATAATAAACGTATGAAGAAACTTTTGGCGCTGGCGCTTTTTTTCTGCCTGTACGCATGCGGCTGTACGACTAAAACGGTTATCAGCCAAACGTACGATTTTGACCAATTAAACCGCATTGGCATTATGTCTTTTAATAACCAGTGGGGTGCGGTGCAAGGGGTGGAAAATTTATTTGCCAAGTATTTAATTGCGTCCGGGTTTAAAGTGGTAGAGCGCGCACAGTTGGAAAGCGTGCTTAAAGAACACCATATTTCCGTCTCCGGCTATTTATCTCCGGAGACGACGCGCGAAATCGGCCGGATTTTAGGAGTGGATGTTTTATTGATTGGGGAGGTGAGTTCTTACACTCCCGCCCGTACGGAACTGAAAATGACTGCCACCCGCCGTACCGAATCGCGCCCCGTATATACGCAAGACGTTATGCAACTGCCGGACGGTACGTATGTAGGCTATACGCGTAACGTGGGTACGCAGTATTCCCACTCCACTGAAGTGCAGCCCACCGAGTATACCATCAACGCCCGGGTGGGTATTATCGCCAAACTGGTGGATGTGGAAACGGCGGAAATTATTTGGATCGGTTCGGACGACGCTTCAGCCCCCAACGCGCTGAACGCGGCGGACGCCATTGCCCGCGCGCTTGTAAAAAGTTTCACCAAGGAACTAGCCAAACGGCGTAATGAAAAATGAGAAAGCCTCCCCATACCTTTGCCCAGCAGTCCGTTGCGTTTGTGCTTAAAGCGTTTTTTACAATGGTAAAAACGCTGTTTGTGCTGTTAGCGTTGACTGTAGGCGCGTTGGTGGCGGGGCAGAGCGCTTCGGCTCCGGTAAGCGTGCGGCTGTTAACGTCGTACGGTATGGAATATGCCGTGGCCACGTTTAAACCGTACCGCCATTTGTTCCCGGAACCCTATTTGATTAATTTAGAAACGGAGTAAAACCTATGTTAGACATTAAATATATCGTTGCAAACCCTGAAGAAGTAAAAAAAC